>CAXTXB010000285.1:6274-7506 GCA_964247965.1 uncultured Dictyobacter sp.
GAACGAGCCAGTGGCCAACCGCGTAGCGACAATCCCTTGCGGTCACGCCGCGATCAAGCGGATCGAAGTTCTCGTCCCACTCCAGAGGCCAACTACCACGACAACCGCAAGGGATTGTCGCTACGCGGTGAGTCGTGATGAAGGTTATAGAAATGAAACTTATAGTTACGAGCAAGAAGCATGAAAGGAACACCTACGAAAATGAGTACTTTTACACTTTTGTCTAGCCTGGCTGTTTGTATTGCCACACTCTGCGTTGGCATCATCTTTGGCACCGATACATTCTTCGCGTTCGTTGGTCGCAGGTCGCTTGCACTGAGCAGCGAGGGCGCTGTTGCCGAGGTGATGGGCCATATCCACGAGGTGGCCGATGCACGCATGCCCGTCGTTGGCGCGCTCGGCATCGTCGCCACCCTGGCCCTCCTGCTGCTCGCTGGCGTGGGAACAACTGTCAGCACACTCGGCATCGGAGCGCTGCTCGCCCAACTGCTCTTCCTGGTGCTCTACAACGTCTACTCAAAGCCGATCAATATAAAGCTGAGGCAGGCAGCGCGTTCGGGCCAGGTGCCTGAGAACACACGACAACTGCAAACTCGCTGGGATCGCGTCGTCATCGTGCGCGCCCTCCTGCTCTTGATCGCGATGGCCTGCCTGCTTATCGCCGCGATCGTTCTATAATCCATCTGGTACATCTTGAATCGGATCAAATCGAAACCGGTCGAAAGGAATTTAATCATGACCCAACAGACATCTTTGCTAGCCAGCAAGTTTGCCGAGGCACTGAACACACATAACGTCGATCTCTTCGACACATTTATTGCTAATGATTATGTTAATCACAATCCGTTTGTAGCTCCAGGTCTACAAGGCGTCAAAGAATTCTTTGCCGGCTGGCTCGTAGCCTTCCCTGATACTGTGGTGACAATGGAAGATGCATTTGTCGCCGGCGATAAAGTCGTCGGCCGCTACACCTATCGCGCCACCCACCGGGGCAATTTCCTGGGCATTCCGCCGACTGGCAAGCAGATTATTATGAGAAGCATCGACATCTGGTCTGTGCAGGACGACATGTTCGTAGAACATTGGGACGAGCTAAATACATTAGAGGTTATGCAACAACTCGGCGTAGTACCTTACTAGTAATGACTCATCCCGAATTTTTGAAAAATGATGAACATCGTGTTTTACCTGCTCTTTTTTCTGCCCTCGGCAGAAAAAAGAGCAGGTAAAAC
>CAXTXB010000286.1:0-4072 GCA_964247965.1 uncultured Dictyobacter sp.
GACCAGATAGTTCCTCCCGGAGTCACGATCAACGTCGCCGACAACATGTGGAACTACGGCACGACAGCACTCAGTGCGGCATTTCGCCGCCGATAGACTAGCCTTGGTACTCAGTACCACATTATAAATGCATCGACTCAGCCCTTCGTTGTAGGTCCCAATAGTATTCTAGCGAAAATTCCACAAATATCTTAGTGAGCAAGTTGTTTAAGATTGTTTGTCCACCCGAATGATTGTTGTAAAGCAACCAGTTTCATGTTAGGATTTACCGTGGCTTGGGGACGGATGGGGCCAGAAAAGCTAACAACGTGTCAACAAAAAAGAGAGGGAAGAAACTTCTCCCTTCCCGAAGTGGCACGCAATACAGTAAACTCACTTGAGAAGATGATTTACAGGTGGGGACAGGTGAACAATCATCATAATCTGTCCCCACTTGTTCTTGATATGCGAGAGCAATCTTGTACGCGTAGACCTCGAACTCCTCGTGTTTTTGTGCGTATTCCTGAACCTGTGGAGACCCATTGTCGTACACCAACTTCCAGACCATGTGCAGCTAACGATTGAGTTAAGCCTTTCGCTTTCTTTGGCTCGTATCCGTGTGCCGTGCACCAATTTGCATAGGAGGTCATAGTGTCGCTGTTTGCTACCCATACCCCTTCCACTCTTTCACCGCATTCTGCTAGCCACATTCCAACTGTGTCTCGTTGAGCCTGTGTAAGAGGGTGAGTCACTTCAGGGGTACGAGGCCTCTGTCCTTCGTGTTGATACCACTGCGCCAGCAACTGCTCCACTTTGCGAGGCGTGTCTACATCCTCCAAAGGTGTATACACGGTGATTTTGAGATCTGGCGTATCAAAGACCTGAAAGGTGAGACGTTCAAACACGAGATACCCCACCTGTGGATGGTTGAGCATTTTCCGCCCTTCTTGTCCACTACGTACTTCATGATCAGGCCACCAAGCGCGGAATTCAGGGCTGGCGAGCATGAGATCATGGATCAACGCCGCCAATTGAGGATCTTCAGGATGACGCGCGCAATTACTCCTGAATTGCGCTAAGAGATGTCGCGCATCTTCTTCCCAATTGACGATGTATTGGCGAGACAAGGGATTGGTGAAGAGGCCCCAGATCGTATTACGCTCCCGACCAGTTCTCAGGCGATAATCATCGAAGACGGCGCATCCAGCATCGTTCCAGGCCAGAATATCCCATCGTCTTCCTGACACAAAGGCTGGACGAGGGCCAAACGAATCAAGGAAATGTTGTAACGCTGGACTCACGCTCTCGGTTTCTTGCAAAAGTGCTGGCGGTGCCTGTTGCTGAGCTAAGAGGAAGAGATGAGTTCTTTCATTTGCATCCAAGCGCAACGTCTGTACTAGCCGCTCTAAGACCTGTGTGGAAGGTGTAATGGAACGTCCCTGTTCTAACCAAGTGTACCAATCCACGCTGACGCCTACCATCTGTGCCACTTCCGTTCGTCTGAGTCCAGGCGTTTTGCGCCTACTTCCTCGCGGCAGTCCCACCTCTTCAGGCGTAAGCCTTGCCCTACGCGTCCGCAAAAAATTCCCCAGTTCGTGCATGCGATAGTCTTGTTGTTGAGGTTTGAGCACCAGACGCTCCTCCTTTGCTAAAGGCGGTTGGGAACGATGACCGAGTGGACCGTAGGAGTACTGTTCCTATGAATACCACTCATCTTGTTCTAGTATCTCTATCAGTATACCATAGAGACGCAGGTGAAGTGCCCGCAAAAAGTCACGTGAAAGGCAAGGTATAACTCAATGGATTTAAGACTGGCAGGGAAGAGAGCACTTGTGACCGGATCGAGTTCTGGGATAGGCGAGGCTATAGTGAAACTGCTCGCTGCGGAAGGCGTTGCTGTCGTTGTACATGGCCGAGACGAAGGCCGCGCCAATGCTGTCGCCGAGGCGGTCCGCGCCAAAGGAGGGAAAGCGGAGGTCGCTCTTGGCGATCTCACCACCGACGCCGGAGCTGACGCGGTTGCCGCCGCAGTGCTCAACGCTGGCCCTCTTGATATTCTGGTCAACAACGCTGGAGTCCTTGTAGACAAAGGAGCCACCAGATTCCTCTCATGGGCAGAGGCGACGGCTGAGACCTGGGCCCAGGCATACAACAACAACGTAATTTCTGGTGTGCGGATGATCCAGCGCCTGGTCCCGCAGATGCGTGAGCGACACTGGGGTCGGGTGATCCAGATTGGCGGTGGTCTGTCACAGCAGCCTCAGGCTGGTGGGCCGTACTACAATGCGACGTTGGCAGCGCGCCACAATCTCGCGGTGTCCCTCGCACGTGAACTGAAGGATACCGGCGTGACATCCAACGTCGTGGCTCCCGGCGCAGTCCTTGTGGAGACAGCCCGGACAGCGCTCACGAGCATGGCCCCGTCTTATGGTTGGGGCGAGACGTGGGAGGAGATCGAACGCACCGCGATACAGCATATGGCTCCCAATGATGTAGGTCGCTTCGCTCGGCCAGAGGAGATCGCCGCAGCAGTAGCCTATCTGGCCAGCCCGGTCGCTGATTATGTGAGTGGCGCAACGCTCCGCGTCGATGGCGGCACGATTCGTTCGGTTATATAATATCGCAACGTGTAAATCTCAATAGTATTCAGGCGAAAATCCCACAATTATCCTGGTGGACAAGTCGTTGCCCACCAGGATAATTGTTGTAAAGCGGGCGGTTTAATGGATGGGTGCGTGAAGGAGGTATGCTTCAAAATCGTGCGCAACAACAAGGCTTCATCCGGCCGGATAAAACTTGAATGAAGTATATCTAATTCAAGTTTTATCCGGAGGACGCGATATGATTAGTAGGATTTCAATAGGATAAAGTCTGTAAGCTCGACTTTGTACAATGTTGGACTTTTGAGCTTGAGAAGATGGGCGAGCACAATGCATTTTCGAGCTCACGTTCTCAAAATTGTACAAAGTCGAGGTAAGAGTCTGTGTAATCCAAATTGTTCTGGTTGGCGTATCAGTCATCAAGGAGGTAATGATACTGGATATTAACCTCAACTCTCTTAAATTCTATATTATGAGCGTTCAAAAGTATGTACAGATGTATGGATGAACGGACCAGCATGTATTTCTCTGAAATACGAAAGAGAATGGAGAGGATATAAATAAACCTCTTCGCAATCCAGTCTGTTATTTCTGCATACGTATGCAGATAAGTTTCTCCCGGATACCGCATTTATAAGGATATCCGGTTATGTGTAGAGAAATCGGAGAAAAACAAAATGTCAAAGCAATTCAATGAGAACAATGAAACCAGTGAAATCAGTGAGAATGAGCAGAAAAATCATGTATTCGATCTTCTTCGTGGTGTGACTTCACGCAGAGGATTTCTTGGACGCTCGGTTGCCAGCGCGGCAGTAATTGTTCCCGCCGCCACTATGCTTGTGACACAGACAGCGCACGCGGCCTCGCAGTCAGCGGATCATTTAAGCTATACGACTGCCTTCTGGGAGATTAAGAGGGACGAGGATACGCACGTTTCTTTCTTGAAGTCGGCTCTGGGTGGTGCGGCTCGTCCTAAGCCTCAGTTCAAGAATCTTAAGCAGGGCAACGAGAGCACATTCATCGAGCTTTCCCGTGTCTTCGAGAACACTGGAGTCGGCGCGTATTTGTTGGCCGCTCCCTCTATCAGCAACAAGGCCAATCTGGCGGCGGCTGGTTCTATTCTGACCATCGAGGCCCGTCACGCTGGCTACCTCGACTCGATCACCGGCAATCCTTTGAGCCCAAATGGTGCGTTTGATAAGCCCATCGCGCAGGCCACGATTGTGAGTGCTGTCTCGCCCTTTATCGCAAGCCTCAATGGTGGTTCTAATCCTGCTGCGCCCTTGCGCAATGATATTGATATTCTAAACTTCGCCCTCCTGTTGGAGTACCTGGAGGCCGAGTTCTACGATATCAATGTGCCCCATTTCTTCGGATAACTGAAAGCTGATTCGGATTTCCGAAATTAATGACTGATGCCGAATTTTATAACGTTTGGTAAAGGTTTTTTTTTGGGGGGTGTTTTTTTGGGGGGGGGGGCTAAAGTGGGGGGC
>CAXTXB010000286.1:4082-4790 GCA_964247965.1 uncultured Dictyobacter sp.
CCCCCCCCCCCAAAAAAACCCTCCCACAAAAAAAAAGTTTCCCCAAGGTTATAAATTTGGGCATCAGTCATTAATTTCGGGCACTACACGGGTGCAAGGGATTGGCGCTACTATAGCATCGCTTGCTTAACGGTCTCTAGCAATTCATCCATATCAAATGGTTTCGCTAGTCCAACCAGGCCGCGTTCTGCTAATTCTTGAGTGTGGCTCTCTAAGCTTGCAGTGGTGATGATTGCCGGAATTGTATGGAGTTCGTTAGAGCTATGAATCTGATCATAGAGACGAATACCATTTATTCCTGATAGATGGTAATCGATGATAAAGAGATCAGGCATTATACGCCTGGCGGTTTCTAAGGCCTTATGTGGATTGTCGATGACGAAGGGCGTATACATGGCATCTTGAGAAAGAATGAGCTCGATAACCTCACCAATAGATACGTCATCTTCAACGACAAGGATCTTCTTGAGCTTCGTAAGTAGAGCGTTCTGGCACATGAAATATTTTTTGCGGTTGAATGGAGTCGACCACAAACCTCCTTCACTCAAGACTATAGCACATCTTGAGCTCATTGTCGCGCTTTTTCAAGGTTTTTTGTGCTTCTATGGAAAGTATTAACCTTTTTGGAGGGGGAACTTGAAGAAGGCGTAGGCTAAATCAATGGGTCATCGCGAAATTTTGAAAAATGATGACCATTGTGTTTTCCCT
>CAXTXB010000286.1:4800-6492 GCA_964247965.1 uncultured Dictyobacter sp.
CTCTTTTTTCTGCCCGAGGCAGAAAAAAGAGCAAGGGAAAACACAATGGTCATCATTGTTCAAAATTTCGCGATGACCCATTAGTGAATGTCTGGTACAAGATTTTGGGGAGAGGAAAGTGGAAGGCAAATTATAAGACATGGTATAAGACGTATAAGACAAAACGCAGAAATTTTTTCTGATGGCAGAAGAATTTATAGTTGCCTGTACGACCCACCTGCGTACCTTCGGGCCTAAAAAAGTACGAGAGTGTCAGAAATAGAGCGTAGTGTGGATATGAGTCGCTTCTCCCTTTGTTCTCCTTATCAGTATACTATCAACTCTCCGATCTCTGCCAACTTTTTGTGGATAGTAACCCCCAAATTTCCTATAGTGTAGTAGCACTTTGGCCTCTTCCTGTTCTCTTTGGATTATTAAAGGTGAAGAAGGCTTGGAGTTATCTTAAAGTATTTGCACCTATACTTTGCATTAGTAGAGCAATGTGGCACGGTATGTACAGCCAGCGGCTTTGCCGCATAGCGACAATCCCTCGCGGTTGTCGTGGTAGCTGGCCTTTGACGCGGAGGGAGGACGACAACCGCGAGGGATTGTCGCTACGCGGGCTTGGAGTAAAGGGAGGACGACAACCGCGAGGGATGTCGTTACGTGGGCTTGGAGTAAAGGGAGGACGACAACCGCGAGGGATGTCGTTACGCGGATAGTTGTGTTGTGAGAGGTGGGGCTGCAATCAAGATTGACAAAGCTGTATTGTAAGGAGCTGGAAGACGTGGCAGTGCAGGGGATGCGGCATTCATTAAACTATAGGTAGTAGTCTTGTACTTCGTCACTGTATCACGTACCGCTGTATTACGCTATCTTACCCTATAGTAGGAAGGAACTCTTACGATGCATAAAAGTGAAGTAGCCCAGCTCCGCCGGCAGATCGAACTTGAGTTAGAATCCTTGCAACGCGGCATGTACGCCCTTTCATCTGGTGGAGCGCGTCATGCCTTTATCAACGCAAAGATGGAACGCGTGGGAGCTTGTCAGGATGTGCTTGCCGACCATGTAGGCGAAAATGCCGCCAGCCTGATCGTCTGCCAGCTCTATATTGAGGCAATGGAGCCAGAGCAATCATCTTCTATTGATCTATCATAGCTGTACATTGTCTCTTTTTCTTGCTAGCTTCCAAACGTTCATGAGGATACGGGGATGTTTGAAGAGTTTAAAGCGCTATATACTGCTCGCCGTTGGATGAGGTACACGACATGGGTGGGACTCTTGTGCGTTGCCCTCTTCCTCCTGATAGTAGGAGGCGGTTTTCCACCGCAAGCCTGGTTCGTGCTGCTACAAGCGGCGGCTGATTTTCCCAGGCTTGGTCTCGCTATCTTGCCGCGCATGCTGGGAGCCTTTATCTTATCGCTATTCTGGGGCTGCGCCTGGTGTGGATTATTTGCGGCATGTAGTCCGCTCTGGCAATTCCAGCAGCGATTGCAGGCGCAGCGGCAACAGATAATGGAATGGGTTCCCACGCGCCAGGTCGCCCTTGCCCTCTCTACCCACAGTAGTCCGCTCAGGGAAGGCTGGGATGTAGCCGTCCCCCGTCTACGCCTTCCGCAACGTTCAGCGCAGTCTGCTTTAGTTCAGGTCGTACCAGAAGAAACGAGCACAGATATGTTAACTCAGACAAAGCTCAAGCCCGTGTATAGCGCC
>CAXTXB010000286.1:6502-7495 GCA_964247965.1 uncultured Dictyobacter sp.
ATTCCTACGCGACCAGATCTACCTGACTCCTCATATAGAAGCGCAGCTCAAAAAAGACCGCCACGCGTCCAATCCCTGGAGATTGGTGTTGGCTGGAACGCAGGACTCAGGCGCAAGGAATCCCCCAACGAGGACAGCCTGGCAGTGCTGCAAGGAACATATACCTACCAGGGGCAGCTACTTCCCTTCGGCCTCTTCGTCATCGCCGACGGCATGGGTGGCTATGAAGGTGGCCTGGAGGCCAGCCGCCTGGCAGTGCAGAGCATGACGCATACTATTCTGCAGAACATCGCCATGGGCAGCGAACTAACCGATCATTTCTTCGTTGATATGCTGGTCGGCGGCGTCGAGTGGGCCAACCAGATCATCTACCAGCGCAGGCAGGCCGAAGAGTCAGAGATGGGGACCACGCTCACCGCCGCCCTCGTCATCGATATGAAGGCGCACATCGTCAATGTCGGGGACAGCCGCACGTATCTCTTCCGCGAGAGCGCGGGCCTGATCCAGATTACCCACGACCACTCCCTGGTCGCCTCCCTGGTCGCCTTTGGACAGATCACCCCCGACGAAGTCTACACACACCCCGAGCGCAGCAAAGTCTACCGCAGCCTTGGCCACAGCCCCGATCTCAAAGTAGACACATTCAGCATCGACCTCGCCCCGCGTGACAGCCTGCTCCTCTGCTCCGATGGTATGTGGGAGATGGTGCGTGACCCTGCCATCGAGCGCATCGTGCGCGGCAGCGGAGCCCCTTCTAGCATAACCGACCGCCTTGTCCAGGCCGCCCTGCGCGGCGGTGGCGTTGACAATGTAAGCGTCATCCTCGCCCAGGTCCCCTGAGCAGCGCTCCGCTACATTATGTAGTAATATACTGAAAGAGAAAGGGTTTAGCCGGTTGTGCTGCTAAGCCCTTTCATTCTATCACATTATATTGCTTTTGCTTTTTACATAATCTCAGCTTAGCTGAGATTATGTAAAAAGCAAAAGCAATAT
>CAXTXB010000287.1:0-7490 GCA_964247965.1 uncultured Dictyobacter sp.
AGTCATCACACTCAGCAATGTACATGATTGGCGCAAAGATGAAGTTCACAGACATCGCAGTTGGTCCGGAGGACCACAGTTTCTAATGCCTCGGCCTAATTAGGAAGGATTTGCAGCTTGGATTCTCTTGGCTTTCCAGAGTCTCTCTAGTTACCTACTAGCACCAGGAGGTGTGGGGCGGAATAACACAAAAAAAAAAAAGAAAAAAAAAAAAAAAAAATAAAAAAAAATAAAAAAAAAAAAAAAAAAAAAATTAAACCCCGCGAATCTGCATAAGCTCGTGTATCCAAAAGATGGATATGATGAGAGTCTGACACACTCATAGGAAGATGGAATGAGGCATTTGGCTTTGGTGCTATAATAGTGGCTAGTTATGTGCTTCTTGCGGGGCTCATGTGGGATTTAGCGGGTGGAGTGCCTGCATTTGCACAGCATTTAGGAGACAAGATGTTAGATACCCCTCAGAAGAATAATGAAAGCGTGGAGGCATTGGATGCTGAGACGCAGGCGAAATATGAGCATTTGCAGGTGATACTGCGCGAGATGGAGTCTGTGCTCATCGCTTACTCGGGTGGCGTTGATAGCGCGCTTTTATTGAAGGTGGCGCACGATGTATTGGGAGACCGCGCCCTGGGAGCGATTGCTTCGTCGCCTGCTTACGCCTCTGAAGAGACGGAAGAGGCTATTGCCGTTGCGCATAAAATGAACGTGCCACTCATCACGCTTGAGACGCATGAACTTGAAGATGAGCGCTATACCAAAAATGATGTGAATCGCTGCTACTTCTGTAAGACAGAGCTCTTTACGAACTTAGAACCTGTGGCAAAGCAGCATGAACTGCGTTATATTGCCTATGGCGTGAATAAAGATGATGACGGAGATTTTCGTCCAGGCCAGCGTGCGGCGCGCGAGTTTAGTGTGCGCGGCCCCTTGAAAGAAGCTGACATGGGCAAACGCGAGATTCGTGCCATTGCTCGTCTGCTGGGCGTGCCCGTCTGGGATAAGCCTGCCATGGCTTGCTTCTCTTCACGTATCCCTTATGGAAGTAAAGTTGATGTTGCTTCATTGCAAATGGTCTATAAAGCAGAGAAGCTGCTGCGTGAGCTTGGTTTTCATCAGTTGCGTGTGCGACATCACGACAAAATTGCCCGCATCGAGGTCGAACGCTCCGAAATTTCGCGCTTGATCGAGGAAGAGATGAGCCATGTGGTGACCGATGGTCTGCGCAAGATCGGCTACACTTATGTGACCGTTGACCTGCTTGGCTATCGTACTGGCAGCATGAATGAGGGTTTCTTCAAAAAGAAGAAGACTCCAGAAGCTCAGTAATACCCACTCTTTTGCTGCCCATATAGCTTCGAATATGCTTCAATGCTGTACTTGTATCCCTGAATGTACGCCGAACCACCCTAAAACTGTGGTATAATTTGTGTGCGTAATTTACAAAGAGTCCATAATAGCTGATCAGCATTTCATACATAAACATGCCAGACATGTCAGAAATACACAGGAACAGACATCATGCCAGAGCGTACTTTCTACCTTGATCATGCAGCCACAACTGCCCTAGATCCACGTGTGCTTGATATTATGCTGCCGTACTTCACTATAGAGTATGGCAATGCGAGCAGTATCTACACGCTGGGTCGTCATGCGATGCAGGCAATAGATCGTTCGCGTGAAGAGGTGGCAGACGTTTTACATTGCCGGCCAACTGAGATTGCTTTTGTGGGCTGTGGCTCCGAGAGCGATAATCTTGCAATTAAGGGCATGGCATTTGCGTCTCAGAAGAAGGGGAATCATCTCATCACTTCGGCGGTCGAGCATCATGCTGTCTTGCACACCTGTCAATATCTGGAACGCTTTGGCTTTAAAACGACCTATCTGCCGGTTGATGAATATGGTTGTGTTGATCCTGAGCAGGTTGCGCGTGCAATCACTGATCAGACGGTGCTGGTCTCAGTGATGTATGCTAACAATGAGATTGGCACGATTGAGCCAATCGCCGAGATTGGGCGTATCTGCCGCGCGAAGAAGATTCCTTTCCACGTTGATGCGGTTCAGGCTGCTGGAGCGCTGTCCCTGGATGTGGCGGAGTTAAACGTCGACTTGCTCTCGCTCTCAGCCCACAAGTTCTATGGACCAAAGGGTATGGGTATTCTTTATGTGCGTCAGGGTATGCGCATCCTGCCACAACTTCAAGGAGGATCACAAGAGCGTGGACGCCGCGCTGGCACTGAGAATGTCGCGGGAATTGTGGGCACCGCCGCCGCATTGCGTATGGCCTACGACGATCTACCACACGTCACTCCGCGTATTCAAGCTCTGCGTGATCAGCTAATTAAATGTGTCTAGAGAATACCGCGCAGCCGGCTCACCGGCCATCCGACCAATCGCCTACCAAACAATGCCAGCTTTGCCTTCGAAGGCGTCGAGGGTGAATCCATCCTGCTCAATCTTGATCTGCTAGGCTTTGCTGCTTCGACTGGCTCGGCCTGTACATCTGGTTCCGTTGATCCATCACATGTACTGGTCGCTCTAGGTTTGCCTCCCGAATGGTCTCATGGCAGCTTACGTCTAACTCTGGGCAAAAACAATACTCAGGAAGACGTGAATGCACTCCTGGCCGTCCTGCCCGGGATTATTGAGAAGCTGCGCGGCCTGGGCTTATAGACTATTGGCATCAGGAGGGTGGGGAGGTGCGAGCAAACGCCGCATAATCCATTCTCTAGCAGAGCTTACAGAGATGTTAGTTGCTGCGTACACGCTCTCTCCACTCCTCAAGTGAGGTATACTAAAACCCTGAAGGCGGCCCTGATCTAGCACCTTCACTTTCATTGTGTAAAAGCGAAAGTTTTGTGGTGAGCATAGTGCTTCAACAGTAAGAGGATCATGCAGGTAGGGGTAGGGCGGATGCCAGCGCGAACGGTGTTGCCGCCAGATTCCTAGCAGTTCGCTCAACAGTTTTCCATGTGCAGTCGTTGAGCGAGACAGGCGAGCCACGTCTAGCCCGCGCATTGGACAGCGTAGAGTTATATTTAAGCCCATCATCGTGATAGGAATGCCCGAGCTCAAAACTATCTGGGCAGCTCTGACATCACTGCGTACGTTCCAATCCGGCAGCGGTATTCCGCTGGACCCTCCCATCATTACAATATTTCTTATAGCCACAGAGATCTCAGGCCTATTCATCAACGCCGTTGCGATGTTGGTGAGCGGGCCAATACAAATAACTGTGAGTTGACCTGCATACTTATAGGCTATCTGTGCCATTAGATCTGGGGCCGAGAGATGGCTAAGGGCAGGAAATGTGGCGTTGAGGGGCACGGCTGCGGCCTGAGGCACACCGGAAGGTTGGTGGCGTATTTGCAGCGGCGCGGCTATACCTGCCGCGATAGGAACATCTTCGCGTCCAAAGATGCGTAAGAGATAGGCAGCAAGGCGTGCGCGTTGCTGTGTATCTCCAAAAACGGTCGTAACTGCTTTTAAGTCAATCTCTGCCGATTGTAGGATAAGTGTGAGGGCCAGCGCATCATCGATATCATCTCCGATGTCTGTGTCCAGCAGCACCGTATATTTTGAAGAGGCAGATTGGCTTGTCTGACTAGTATTATCTCTCTTGTTTTGGCTCATTGTTTCGTCCTCTTATAGAAGTGGCCCTTTCATCTCCCGTCTTTCAAATGGGAGATGAAAGGGTGTTCCTTGTGACGGCGTGATGGAAGAAGGAGGTTGCATTCCATTGTTGACAGTATTATATTATAGACATGGACTATCAACATGAACGGCACAATGTCCACCTTGTCGTGTACCACTTGATCTGGTGTCCCAAGCGACGACGCAAGGTTCTGGTCGGAGGGATCAAAGCACGTTTCGAGCAACTTCTTCGTGAGGTTGCCAGTGAACACGGCTGGACAATCCTTGAGCTGACTATCCAGCCCGATCATGTCCACGTGTTTCTCAGAGGCGACCCCTATACCGCACCGTCGGATGTTGCACGCTTGTTCAAAGGTCGCTCCTCTCGTGTGCTACGGGAAGAGTTTCCTGAACTGCTCAAGTTGCCGTCGCTCTGGACACATAGCTTTTTTGTCTCGACTGCTGGCAATGTAAGCCGTGAGGTCATCGCCCACTATATCGAAAGGCAGAGCAAGGTCTAATGCTGATCTACGAGTACAAACTTGACGGGAACACAGCACAATACAAAGCCATCGATGAAGCCATTCGTATCACACAGTTCATCAGGAACAAGTGCCTGCGCCTCTGGATGGATACTCGTGGCACCAACAAAAATGATCTCCAGTGCTATTGTGCTGTATTGGCTCAAGAGTACTCGTTTGCCTGCCTCTTAAACTCTCAGGCCCGTCGATGTGCAGCAGACCGGGCCTGGTTCTCGATCTCGCGGTTCTACGACAACTGCAAGAACCACAAGCCTGGGAAGAAGGGCTATCCTCGGTTTCAGCATGATACCAGGTCAGTAGAGTACAAGACGACTGGATGGAAGCTTGAGCCCGATGGCAAACATATCACGTTTACCGATGGCTGTAGCAGAGGCCGCTTGCGTCTGATCGGCGGTCGTGACCTTGCCACTCGTCCCATACCCGATATCAAACGTGTTCGCCTGATCAAGCGTGCCGATGGGTACTATGTGCAGTTTGGCATCGCGGCTGAGAGACATGTAGAACATCTTCCTACTGGCAAGCAGTTGGGCATTGATGTTGGTCTCAAAGCCTACTATACCAATTCGGAAGGTGAAACCGTCGTCAATCCCCGCTACTATCGCAAGGCTGAGAAACGTCTCAAGAGATTGCACCGCCAACTCTCCAAGAAGCAAAAGGAGAGTAAGAACCGTAGGAAAGCACAGAAACAGTTAGGAAGAGCGTACTTGAAGGTTCAAAGGCAGCGTGAAGATTTCGCGCGAAAGAGCGCGAACACGTTGGTCACATCTAGCGATTTGATTGCCTATGAAGACCTCAAGATAGCCAACATGGTCAAAAACCGTCACCTCTCGAAGTCGATTAGTGATGCCAGTTGGGGCAAGTTCCTGCAATGGGTCAAGTACTATGGAGGGTTGCACGATATTCCTCTTATCGCGGTGACTCCAAAGTATACGACCCAGGATTGTTCGGCCTGTGGAGCACGGGTCAAGAAAAGCTTGAGTGTCCGAACACATATCTGCCCCAACTGTGGTGTCGTCTTTGATCGGGACCACAACGCCGCAATCAATATACGAGAAGCGGCGTTCGTGATCTGGCGAGAGAAGAAGAAACAAGGTACCGTAGGGCATACGGGAACCAGCTCATAGACGTTGTGAGCAAATCGCTTCTGGAGATTCGGCCTCTACATATTGGTGGCAACACTGATGGGCAAGTTGGATCATCGAAGGAAGAATCCTCCGTCTTTCAAGCGGGGGAGTGTCAAATATGTTACCATAGAGGAAAGTGCCATGAGAGGTGGAAGGTGCAACTACTTCCTCGCTGTCTCGGCTAGCAGACAAGAAGAGTAGTACGGAAGGTTTAGCTTCTGTCGTCATGCTTCCAGCGATGAAAAGAAAAGGGGACAAGATACTATGAGTACGGTCAAGCGCGAGATACTCTCGCAACGTGTACGCCGGGTCAAACCTTCAGGGATTCGAAAATTTTTCGATATCATCAATACAATGCCAAATGTGATTTCGTTGGGCGTCGGCGAGCCAGACTTCGTGACGCCCGAACATATTCGTCAGGCCGGCATTCAATCGATCCAGCAGGGTCGTACACGTTATACATCGAACTCTGGTACATTAGAGCTGCGCGAAGAGATCGTGGCCATGCTGCAACGACGCTATAACTTGACATATGATCCAGTCACACAGGTTCTGGTAACCGTTGGCGTCAGCGAAGGGGTTGATCTGGCTATGCGTGCGATCATCGATCCTGGCGACGAGGTAATCTCTCCCGATCCAGGCTATGTTGCATATGAGGCCGATATTATCTTCGCTGGTGGCGTCCCCGTTCCTGTGCCGACGTATGCAAAGTATGACTTTGGTGTGCGAGCAGAAGAGATCGCAGCCGCGATTACTCCACGCACAAAAATGATTCTGCTGGGCAACCCAAATAATCCTACAGGCGCGGTGATTCCTAAGACTGAGCTGGAGGGTATCGCTCGGCTAGCCGTGGACAACGACCTTATCATTGCAAGCGACGAAGTTTATAGCCGCCTGGTCTATGGTACCGAACACATCAGCATCGCATCACTTCCCGGCATGCAGGAGCGCACAATACTGCTCGACGGCTTCTCAAAAGCCTATGCCATGACTGGCTGGCGTGTTGGTTATGTAGCCGCCCCGACCTTTATCTTAGAAGCCATGTTTAAAGTACACCAGTACGCGATTATGTGTGCAGGCACCGCTGCCCAGGATGCGGCATTAGAGGCGCTGCGCCATGGAGAGGCCGATGTACTGATGATGCATGATGACTACGCTCGCCGGGGACGTATGTTTGTGGAGGGCCTCAATCGCATCGGCCTGCCCTGCTCCGAACCACGAGGCGCATTCTACGCCTTCCCAGCCATTGCGCATACTGGTATGAGCGATGAAGAGTTCGCCGAGAAGCTGCTGTTCGAAGAGGAGGTGGCAGTTGTACCCGGTAGCTCATTTGGAACGGCCGGTACAGGCTATATTCGTGCCACCTATTGCACCGCCTATGACAAGCTCGAAGAGGCCCTGGTACGCATAGAGCGCTTTCTTAAGAAGCACGCGTAGTTTCTTAAAGAAGAGGGCTGGCATCTTTTAGTCTGCTAGCCCTTCTTTACCTTATTTCTTTTCGCTAATTATTTGCTGAAACTGGTCCAAATTGTGTGCCGACTCGCTCACGTTTGAGCTCAAACAAGTTCGGCTGCTGCAAAGCCCACACCGTGTAATCCCAATATTCTCCGGCCTCTTCGCCCTGCGGAACGGTATTAATGACCGGACCATAAAAGCCTACATTCGAGCCTTCCAGAGCAAGCGTTGGAACACCAAAGGCATGATAGCGTTTCACAGCCTCTTCATGGTCGTTTAATACGTCCTGAATCGTGCTCTCATCAGCGAGGGCGGCGGCAACGAATCCGGGCTCAAAGCCCGCCTCTGTGGCGGCAGCTTCAATAACAGAGCGCTCATTGATGCTCTCTTTACGTCCATGCTGCGCATTGCCCAGCGCAATATACAGCTTTTCCATGCCCTCGTTACCATGCTGACGCCTTGCCAGGGCCAATGAACGCAGGGCAGTCCAGCCATTGCCATTCACGTAATCTGGTTGCTTACCATCTTGACGATTGATTATTTCAAGGCTAAAAAGACGCCAGGTAATATCTAGCCGGCGCACTGCACGGGTCTCGCGTACCCACAGTGCTGTACGCCACGCAAGTGGACAGAGCGGATCAAAATGGAAGTTAATGTGAGCAGGCTGTGCCTCTTTTAGGCTCATAAAATAGCATCCTCTCTTGTGTCATATGTATGGTTATACACGCTTAAATGG
>CAXTXB010000288.1:0-4302 GCA_964247965.1 uncultured Dictyobacter sp.
GCGTGAGACCGTATTTCAGACCGTATTTCACACTTTACTCCTTTTTCACAACTATAAGAAATCTTCGTTTTTAACTAATCTTCTGGTGAATCCTCCTCTCCATCTTCCCCCTTCTTAGAAGAAAGTATACCCGTCCCTACTTGTCACCTGCCGTCATATTTCTATTGCTAGCAATATTAGTCCGTAGTTATTGAGAAAGGAAGGTGGTGGAGCTAGTGCGGACATCACAATATGTAACCCTTGACAACTAACTAGTAACCATGTATAAAATACTTAGTAGACTAAATATTAGCAGACTAAATGTTAGCAGGGAAAGAAAATATGCACATCGACCCAAACAATTACCTTGGTTATTGGCTTTTCTATGCGCAACGATGCGTTGAGTATGCGTTTACCAACATGCTGCAGAAAGTCTGTGTTGAGCAAGGGAAGTTGTATGTTGTGACTCCATCACAGTGGGGTGTTCTGGCACTGCTGCCGGATGGTATGACTGTTGGTACGATCAGTCAGCAACGTGGGGTTGATGCGCCAACGGTTACGGGTATTATTAAGCGACTTGAGCAGAGTGGATTGGTTGAACGTCGTCATGACCGCGAGGACCGGCGTGTTGTTAAGGTTTACTTGACTCCGGAAGGTGCAAGCATTACGGCGATTTTGACCCCAAGGGTTGTGGCTTTCAACGATGAAATGCTGCGTGACTTTGCGGAGGAAGAGTGCGAGACATTGCTAAAAAACTTGCAACGTATCATTGTCAATCTGACCGATGCTGCCGGGGAGACAGGCGACCGTTTCAGGCTTATTCCCGCTAAGTTAGATTTTAATGATAATGATTAGGAATGCTTACGCAGAAAGAAGGATTATATGAGTCAAGAACGTGCAAAGATATTGACTGTGCCGGAACAAAAACCTGTTGCCGACAACGCTATCCCTGCAATTGAAATACGCGACCTGTCCAAGACGTTCGGCGACTTTCATGCTGTCGATCATCTTACGTTGACTGTACAGCAAGGCGAGGTCTTTGGCTTGCTGGGACCCAATGGTTCGGGCAAGACAACGACGATCAATATGATCAGTGGTTTGACGGTTCCTACAAGTGGTGAGGTTAAGGTCCTTGGCTATGATGTGCGTCACAATGCGCGCGCGGTGCGACAGATCCTGGGCGCGGTCCCGCAGGAGACTGCGTTATACGAAGAGTTATCGGCGTGGACAAATATGGATTTCCATGCTGACCTGTTTGGCATTCCGAGCCGTGAGAAAAAGCAGCGCATCGACGATATGTTTGAGCTTGTGCAGCTTGCAGACCGTAAAAAATCACGGGTCGGCACATTCTCTGGTGGAATGAAACGTCGCCTCGCTTTAGGGCGTGCCCTGCTTCACGATCCCAAATTGGTTTATCTTGATGAGCCGACATTAGGTGTGGATGTGCAGGCAAGGCGTGCTATATGGGATTACATCCTTCAGTTGCGCAGTCAGGGCAAAACGGTCCTGATTACTACCAACTATCTCGAAGAGGCACAGGCTCTCTGTGATCGTTTAGCAATTATCGACCACGGCAAACTGATAGCCGTTGATACGCCTGATCACCTCAAGCAGACCTATGGTGGCAGTGTGATCGAGCTAGAAACTGCTCACAAGATTGCCGCGGTAGAGAAGATACGCGCCCTACAGGATATCAAAGAAGTCAGGCAAGACAACACACATCTCACGATTACGACACAGGGAACGAGCAATATCGTGCCGCAAATTATCAATATTGTGTCGCAAGAGGGTGAGATACGCGATATTGAGATCCGCGAACCAAACCTTGACGAAATTTTCTTGAGTCTCACGGGAACCGCGTTACGCGATTAGAAGAGGAAAGCAGCATGTTCCGCATTGGTTATAACCTACGAGTCATCTGGGCTTGTATGAAAAAAGATATCAGAGTCTCACTCACCGACCGCGTGTTTGTTATTCTCGGTGTGTTCCTCCCTGTAAATTTTCTCGTCCTGTTTAGTCTGTTCGTGCTGTCGGGCGGCCAGGCACCAACGGCCGTTGTCATGAACGATACGGGACCATATGCGCAACAATTCTACCAATCGATGGCGGGAGCGCATTCGTTTCGTCTGCAAAGGGCGAACGCGGATGAGGCCAGGAGCCTTATTCAGGCCGGACGCATTGTGGCGGTTGTGACGATTCCAGCCGACTTCGATACACAGATCAGAAATAATCAACCTGTAACTGTGAATGTTGATATCAACAACCTTAACACTGACTTTACCAACGATATTCGTCGCGCGGTGCCGCTGTCGATTACTTCGTTTTATGCCAAGGCATTTCCCAACGTTGTCACTATCGTGCCACATGAGGTAGATCAATATCAGCAGGATACTGATTACATTCCGTATCTGACCGTCTCGATTCTGGTTATCGCCCTGGTTGTGGGTGGTCTCCTGCAGTCGGGCACCTCGGCGGCACGTGAATGGGAAAACTCGACGATGAAGGAATTGTTGCTCTCTCCGGCGAGTCGCTGGGCTGTCGTCACGGGAAAGATGCTTGGAGCACTGGTCATGAGCCTCGCTTCCGTCGTGGTTGTGCTGGGTGTGCTTATATTCATTATCGGCGTCCGTCCACTCCACTGGGGGCGGTGATTGGCTTTACATTGCTCACGCTCGTCATCTTTATCGCGTTAGGGACGTTGCTGGGAACGTTGCTCAGGCAGCGGCAGGCGTTTACGGGACTCGCGTTTGGTCTTGCGATTCCCCTTTTCTTTATCAGTGGCGCTTTTGGTCCAATCTCATTCACTGTCCCTATCCTACAAGTGATCGCGCAAATCTTCCCGGTCTACTACGCGATTGTGTTGCAGCAGTACGCCTTTCATGGTTTCGCCTTGAATACCTATGGTGTGGCGGCGAACACATTGATTTTGTGTGGCTTTGCGCTGGGTCTGATTCTGCTCGCGGCACTGGTGCTGCGTCGAAGTACGGTTGCAAACTAGTGCTCGCAGGCCTCACTGCTCGCCAACCACTCCAATCCGCTTGATCGCGGCGTGACCGCAAGGGAGTGTCGCGACGCGGAAATGAGCCGGTCACATGATGTGGGTCGATCCACTAAAGTTGATGAGACGTTTTTGATACAAGGAGTTTTAGCATGACGTTCTCTTTTCTACGCTCACTCTGGGCGATTGTTGGAAAAGATTTGCGGGTCTGGCTCAGTAATCGTCGCAATATCTCGGCCACGATTGTTCCTCCAATCGCTTTTCTGTTAATTCAAGCACTCGGTGCAGTTGCGGTTGGACGCAGTCCTGTTGCCCTCGTGACGCTAGATTCGGGTCCAAAGGGGCAGCAGATGCAGCAGATTTTCCATCAGGCCGATGTGTTCCGGATTACAGATGCGACGCCCTCACAGGCACAAAATCTGTACAATAATATTCAGGTTATCGCGATCATTACCATTCCAAGCGATTTTACGCAGCGCGTCGACGCCCACGATCCGTCGCCAGTCATTGTGCGCGTCAATAACCTGAATCTCGATTTTACCAATGATGTGCGCCGCTCAGTGCCGGACGCAATCACGCAATTCTATCACGCCCAGGGCAGCGCCAGCCCAATCAAGGTCGGCATACAGGAGCAAGACCTGCGCGCACGTGACGTGGAGCTTTTCCAATACGCGGTCCTCCCGACTATTATTCTCCTGCTCACACTGTCGGGCCTGGTGACCAGCAGCATCTCTACAGCACGCGAGTGGGAGACAAAAACCGTGAAAGAACTGCTGCTTTCACCCACATCGCGCGCCTCAATCATTATTGGAAAGGTGCTGGCAGGCTTTGTGACAACGTTTCTACTCGGCTTGCTTGTGCTCTTATTAGGAGCGGCCCTCAATTGGACGCGACCCACAGGCATCTATTGGCTCACCAGCATTCTGATTCTCGCGATAACCGCCCTGTTCAGCACCGGATTAGGAGTGGCGTTGGGGGCAGCCCTGCAAAAGTCGCAGCCCGTGATCACGATTTCAATCAACATAGCCATCTACCTGTTCTTTCTGTCGGGCGGCATCGGCGTTATCGCCTTTGAACCGTTATGGCTACAAAACGTCGCCACCTACATTCCGCTCACCTATGGCATTCATGCATTAGGGCAGGCCGTTTTCTACAGTTCTTCCGACCTCTTCGGACGCGACATGCTCGTCCTGGGAGCTTGTGCGCTTGCTGCAGTCGGCCTGGGTGTGCTGTCGATGCGCCGAGGAATCGCAAGCTAAATATAGGGTTCATCCGCACACCGAAGGTGTGCACTTATTCCTTTTAATGGTTATACGTTTTCTACG
>CAXTXB010000288.1:4312-7486 GCA_964247965.1 uncultured Dictyobacter sp.
TTTTTCTACGTTGCTGTCCACTGTTCCCCTTCGCCCAAAAGTCCACAGAAACGTAGAAAACGTATAACCATTTTTACTGGTCTCCATTGTCCATTTCTTTCTGAGCCGACTTTCGCCAATCATTAAGAAAAGCAAGAACATTCTGATAGTCTGTTTGATGAATGAGTGTATACTTTGTGACACCAAAGCGCCTGTACAACTCTGTGAATACACCCTGATAGTAGTTCGGGATTTTCTTTCCGCCACCTCTTTGAGCCTCCTGGCTGGTAAGAAGTTCGGCCAACCCCTTTACCAGGAGCGAAATTTCAGCAGCCTGGTCATCTGAGATACATTCCACAGGTAGAACGCGTCGCTCGACAACTGTTAAACGTTGCTGGAAACTGCTGACCACCTCAGCCGCACGATCTAAACGAGAATGAGCGCGGCCTACCTCCAAATTGATTGTTTCAACTTGTCCTTGCAATTGCATTTGTTCCTCTGCCAACTGCGCAACGGCAAGACCTAGATTACGTACCTGCATCAGTGTGGAGTTCGGTGGATTTGGAGATAGTATTGGTTGCCCAAACTCACGCCAGAGAGTCCGAAAGCATTCTCGTCTATATCGCTTCAGTTTGACTGCTATCTCAGTATGTTTCAGCCGACTTCCAGTTATACCAAAGAGCCATCCAGGTAGCAATTCAAGCGGTAGTGATATCATCTCTCTTTGCTTTCCATCAGCACTTGTCATTATGATCATGCGTTTCTCTTCATCTAAAATATCATCCCGTTGCAGGCGGCGGTATTGTGCAGTCCAATCAATTCCCAGGAAATCCGTGATCGGACGAAGAGCTACGTATGGTATACCATCTATTAGAGCTATAAGTAGTATATCACCGTAAAAGTTGACCTCACGAACTTCTTGAGGTATAAGTCGCACTAGAGCCTCATCAATCAGTTCTTCCATATTTTATCCCCTCACCAACCACGATCCTAATAGCAACGGTTCCCGATCAACCGCTGCTGTAAGGACAACGATTGACCGGGAACTGTATCTATTCTCTCTATAAAACTTCTTCTATTTTGAAACTTAAAAATGCTCAAGCAAGCTTTAGCTTGAGCTAAAGTCATTAACTCCTTGCTCATATCTTTTGCCACCCTTCCCTATCTTCTTATCCCGTTCGAAAACATTTTCTAATAGCTATATACGAACGAACTTGGCAAGTATAACATGTGTTAAGCTTGCCTCCGAGCACTCCAATCCGCTCGATCTCGATGTGGCCGCAAGGGATCAATGCAGTTCAAAGAGGGAGAAAAACAGAGAACGAACGGATCGCCTCCCCCGCCTCTGCGGCCGCACCTCTTTTGACCTTTTTCTTATTTAAAGAACATTGTCGTAAGGGATTGTCGCTACGCGGAGCCTGTCCTGCCAAATGAAGTGGGTCGAGCTACCAGATTCTCTTATAGAAACTGAAGACTCTTCTGACCCGTATTATCCATGTTGCCACTGTACTGCTTTGTCAAACGTGATGGCGAACTAGAAGGGGCAGGAGCGCTTCGGAGCGAAGGGGTCATGGAGTCGCTCGAAAAGGGAAGCTAAGTGGATTTCGGGGCAAGCCAGGTAACGATTGAAGAGTACTGCTCTGTCAAGCTCCATTGCAGCCCTACGTCCCAACACTGGCAGCGGCGAAGCCGCGTAGCGACCATCCCTTGCGGTTGTCGTGCTCCCTCCGCGTCAGAGGCCAGCGAGCACGACAACCGCAAGGGATGGTCGCTACGCGGCTTCGCCGCTGGCTGTCTCATTTCCCTGGTTTTCAGGTCGCAATAAAGTTTGACAAAGCAGTATGGACGCGATACAGGCGGAAACAGCATGAGCGATAGTAGCTCTCCAATCGTCGCTCAGCTCGCTGCGAAATCCACCCAGATTCCCTTTTCGATGGATGGTTTATGAATACGTTGAAGTTGGTGCCGCAAGGGATTGTCGCTACGCGGCTTCGCTGCGACCCGGATTAGGGTTGTGACGCGCAATAGAGCTTAGCAGAGCAATTATGTTTGGCACTACGATACAAGAAAAATTGTATGAGAGAAAGGACAGTAGATTCATGGAGTTACATACACAGTTTGCCAGCAATGGTATACAGACGATTCAGACGTGGTTTAACCCTTCGACGTGTGTTTGGGACACGACGGGCTGGTGGAACTCGGCAAACGTTCTTTGGATGCTTATGGACTATAGTGAACGGACGAAGAGTACTGAGTATCACGCTGTTGCCGCTCAGGTTTTTGAGAAGCACAAGAGCACTAATTTTCTGAATAACTTTTATGATGACGAGGGCTGGTGGGCGCAGGCCTGGATCAAGGCTTATGATGCGACTGGCGATGACCGCTACTTTGCTATGGCGCGCACTATTTTTGACGATATGAGCAAGGGTTGGGATGATCATTGTGGGGGCGGCATATGGTGGAGTAAGGACCGCAAGTACAAGAACGCGATTGCGAACGAGCTCTTTTTCTCTATCGCTACAAGCCTCAGTCGTCACATGACTCTTGGCGATGAGCATGGCACCTACCTCGATCGGGGCCAGCGCGTCTTTCAGCAGGTGGCAGAAACTGTAGAGCATCACGAAACTGACCAGGCGTCCTACCTTGATTGGGCGAAGCGCGAATGGAACTGGTTTTCGCATAGTGGGATGATCAATTCCGCCCACTTGATCAACGATGGTCTTAATGGCTCCTGCCAGAATAATGGTGGTACGACCTGGACTTACAATCAGGGGGTTATTCTCTCGGGCCTGGTTGATATGAACGCGCTCACAAAAGATGCAAGCTATCTGCAGACGGCTCAGGAGATTGCCGACGCAACCATTCATACATTGGTGGATAGCAATGGAATTCTACACGAACCTTGTGAGCCGAACTGTGGACCCGATGCGCCACAATTCAAGGGTATATTTGTACGCAACCTTGTCCCCCTCGCCGAGGCAACCCACAATGATCATTATCACCAATTTATTTTGCACAATGCTGATGCAATCGTGCAGAACGGCCAGCGGCCTCCCTATCACTTTGGCTTGAGTTGGTCCAGCCCCGACACGACCTTCGACGCCGCGCGACAGTGTTCGGCACTTGATACGCTCAATGCGGCCATGCCTCTCGCTCCAGCATAATAGAATAAGCCCTTTACTGTCGGACTAATAA
>CAXTXB010000289.1:0-2903 GCA_964247965.1 uncultured Dictyobacter sp.
CCCTTCTGGTCAATGGAGATTGCTGGTGAGAGGCCGTCTATATGTTCGACATCGGGCTTGTCCATCTTGTCCAGGAACTGGCGTGCGTAGGCCGAAAGCGACTCTACGTAGCGGCGCTGACCTTCTGCAAAGATGGTGTCGAACGCCAGGCTACTTTTGCCCGACCCTGAAAGGCCCGTGATGACCACGAGCTTATCGCGTGGTATCGTCACGTCGATGTTTTTTAAGTTGTGCTCGCGAGCACCACGTATCACTATTTTATCTTGAGGCATGCTCTCAAACCGCCCATCACTATTTATTGTTTTCACCAAGAAATTATTGCCCCGTAGAAACGGCCTCGTTGTTGTCTCCACCAAGCTGATCACTCGTCAAAGTATCTGTACCAGAGCACTATGCTTATTTTTTTGTATATACTGGTCGTACTGTATTGGATATTGACAGAAAACAAACGTTCTATATACACTACTATACTGTTATCTGGACGTCAAGTGGTACTGAAAAAGGTAGGGTGCAAAAAGGAATGGCTTGTATCTCCTATGCATTTCAGCTTATTGCATTATCCTGAAAGTGGATCGTCAGAGTCGTTTTGTCCCCGTTGCATTTAGCTGTTGGTAAAAATAGTATAAGAAAAACAAAACGGTCTGGTGGTTTTTCATGAGGAAGATTTGCTATTAAGCAATTGTATAGATAAAAGTAGAGATGGCGCAACAAGAGAACGTCGAAAGAACGTTCTCACCTATAGAGAACACTGTTTGAGTGAAGGTTATTCCCTTTTCAGTCGAGTATCAATATATGAACATGCATGCTAGTCTATTATCTGATCATTTCCGAGGTGCCATACTGTGGAGCGCAGCAGGCGATGCCCTCGGTTGGCCGACAAAGTATGTCTATAATTACGCTGATCGTGGCCTGAAGCCTTTTTACTCGCATCCTTTGCAGAGCTTTGTCTCATGGCAACTTCAAGATCGAGTACAGCCTGATCACGTTGAGCCAATAGTGCCCGGTACATACAGCTCGCATACACAACTCATGTTAGCCCTGGCCCGTAGTATCGAGCCTGATGGAAGATTCAGCCCTGAGCGTTTTGCCTCTATCGAGCTTCCTCTCTGGCTTTCCACGGCTCGTGCTGCGGATGAAACATCGCTTGCCGCCGCCCGTAATCTATTCCAATGTCACTGGTCGCAAAACTTCTATTCCACGCCTCGCCGCAATTATTTTCAAGCCCGTACAAATGATGCCCTTGTACGCTCTCTGCCCATCGTGCTGACCTCAATTGGTGCTGAGCGGCGTCTCGTTCTACAAACATTTACCCAAACGCTGATTACACATGGCCATCCAGAGGCTATGGCTGGCACAATTCTCTACGCACTATCCCTGAATTTTGTTTTGTCTACAACCTCTGTGCTAGATGTAAATGCAATGCTGGCATACCTTTTTGAGCAGATATTGTCGGTCCAGCAGACTGTGATGGATAATGAAGTGCTGGCGCTCTGGACGCGGCACTGGTATGAGCACGTAGGGCAAGAATTCTGGTTGGCCTGGGATGCAATCGCTCAGAATGCAATGCGCGACCTCGAACGTATTGGCAGCCCCATCTTGCCCCTTGCATACTACAAACGGGTTGGTGCGCGCCACCCCGCCACAAAAAACTCTATATTGCCCACGCTATCAGTTGCTCTCTATCTCTTTTATCATTACTGGCAGCAACCTGAACGCGCTCTGCTGACTGCTGTCGATACATTTGGAAGTGCGACGGATGCGATTGGAGCCTGCGTAGGCGCTTTACTGGGCGCGCTCCATGGCACGACCTGCCCTACTTTGTCCTCCTTGCTTCTCCCCACCATTCAAGATCACGCTTCTCTACAAGATATGGCTATGCGTCTCTACACGCTAGCTATTGATCTCTGATTCTCTGCAACAAGAGCTTTTTGATAACGTATAGCTTTATATACTCGCCTTTTATGCACCTGGTAGAGCTGTATTCGGGCGTATATATAATATAGATAGGCGATGCCTGGTTTACAAGAGAAAAATATAATTTAAAAAGGTTTGCTCGTGAATAGTTTAAAAATAAATCAAAGCGCTGACAAACGGAGTCGGCTGGTGCGTGAGGTTGTGGAAACGGTTGTTTTGACTGCACTTATGTTTTTAATTATTAACCAGGCGGTGCAGAATTACGATGTTGAGGGTCCAAGTATGGAGCCTGGCTTGCATACACAAGAGCGCATTATGGTGGATAAAGTATCGTATCTGTTTCATAATCCCAATCGTGGCGATGTTGTTGTGTTTATCGCTCCTCCTCATCCTACGATGAATTATGTGAAACGCATCATTGCGGTGCCCGGTGATACGGTGACGATCAGGGGGACGTCGGTAATTGTAGATGGCAAGACTCTGACTGAGCCATATGTCTCCCCACGTTATCAGGGTAACCCTTATCCCCCTGTTCTAAGCCTGGTTGTGCCGGCCGGCGACTATTATGTGCTGGGTGATGATCGTGCAAATAGCTCTGATTCGCGCGACTGGGGCTTTGTTCCGCGCAAAAATATTGTTGGACGTGCTGCACTGGTCTACTGGCCGCTGGGTCAGGATAATGATGGCTTCTTACCAGATGTATCATCTGTATTTGCGGGTCTTCATTAATATACCCTCAACAATATGCTCTCAATATCCCGCGTAGCAACCATGCCTCGCGGGTACGTGGACCTGGCATTATTCTAATGATGATATAGTACCTTTAGACTATCCCATATTTCTTTATAGGCCACTTTGTAGCTTTTCCTGGTATGCTATTGAATGTAGAAAGATGTTATGTATGCTTTTAGAACGACCCTTACGATGGGTGAACTCAAACTTTTGAAAAATTATACACATAGTTTTTTGCCAGCAAATTTTTCCAGAGG
>CAXTXB010000289.1:2913-3803 GCA_964247965.1 uncultured Dictyobacter sp.
TTTTTTTTTTTTTTTAAAAATTTTTTATTTCACCCATCGTAAGGGGTTAAATAGCCTCCTTGAGGAAATCCGGTGGATCTAGAATACGACTTTGAGAAGCGCTACCGTTTGGTGCGAGAAATTATAGAGACCCTAGTCCTGACAGTCCTGATGTTTCTGGTGATTCGTCTGGCGGTACAAAACTTTAATATCGAAGGTATGAGTATGGAACCGAACCTGCATAACCAGGAACTTGTACTGGTGGATAAGTGGTCATATCGCTTTAATAAGCCGGGGCGTGGTGATGTAATTGTATTCGTTGCTCCCCCCAATCCTGCGCAAGACTATATTAAACGTATTATTGGTCTACCAGGTGATGTGATTACGATCAGGGACACGCAGGTCTTTGTGAACGGGAAGGCCCTTAATGAAACATATATCGATCCCCATCTTCAAGGCAATCCCTATGCACCTACAACCAACCTGGTCATACCCTCCGGAGCCTACTTCGTCCTGGGTGATAATCGCAATGGCAGCTCAGATTCGCGCGATTGGGGCTGTGTACCGCAAGAGAATGTGGTAGGTCGTGCCGCGCTAGTTTACTGGCCCCTTGGGCGGGATAATAATGGTCTACTGCACAACGTCTCGCCCACATTTCAGGGGATTCCTTCTCCTCCAACGATCACGAACTCTAATAACATGTGTATAATCAGGCATGGTCAGCCGGTCCAGGCATTGAGGTCACCTTCTGATACTAACGATATGTTGCTTCTGCTTGCCATGCCCGCAATCTATATCACTTTCAACCGTCCTCGATGGCCAGCCTTTTCACGTTTCTAAAATGGGTCATCCCAAAAATTTTAAAAATTATTAAAAACCAGTTTTTTAAGGCCAAAATTTTTTTAGGGGGG
>CAXTXB010000289.1:3813-7479 GCA_964247965.1 uncultured Dictyobacter sp.
GTTCATCATTTTTCAAAAGTTTGGGATGACCCAGTACATCCATTAGCCCAGGGTCAAATCAACCTCGTGATCTTTGAGTTGAACAGTATTGACAGTTCGCTGCAGCCTGGATTGGGCGTCGTTGAGATGCTTGTTTAAGAGATTAGTCATCTCTTCCGGCGACATAATGGCCGAGAAGATGCCCTCGATCCCAACTTTATCCACGACAAGTTGACCATTATTGATTGTGGGCACCATGGTTACTGCACATGGAAAATTGTACAGTTGAAAGTCCAGTCGAATATTTTGTCCACTTATACTTGTTACAGGATGCTGGACGGGATTGGAAGGCGCGAGGTTGAGCACGATCAAATTGTTAATAGTGTTTTCATTGACAGGGATGGTGCTTCCGGCAGGCAGTTGTGTTGCCTGGGCTGGAAGCTGGTTGACGGCTGAGGTCAAGGCTGTATCCAGTTCTCTCTGGGCTAGATCCTGTGCGTAAGGGCGGAGGGCAAATACCCATATTGCTCCAGCAATGAGTAGCAATACTATTAGCGCGCTGAAGGCGCTGAGAATGCATCCTGCGCACCCTCTCCGCCTTCTCCGGTTATAAGCTGTTCTATTGACGACTGCTGGCAACTTTTGTAACCCTTTCGTCGTTGTATTTAGTTGATAATATAGTAACGGCTGAGGAGGTGGAGGCGATGAAACCTCTTTAGCTTCGACCGCTTCGACCGCCTCTGGTTCTTCCGGCTCAACAAGTTCTGGATGCGGTATGCTTTGTGTCTCAAAAGGAAAGGCAGGAACGTCATAGGGCATAGCTGGCATTGGGCGCTTTGGAGGTCTGATTGGATTATCAACCCTTTTAGGCTGAAGGGCAGGGGCAATTTGGAGTATTGCCTGGGGAGGGTAACCCGGCTGAACTTCAGCTACAGAGGCACCACACCTGACGCAGAAACGTGCCTGGTCTTCTAATGGTGCATTGCAATTTTTACAGATCATGAGCCCATCCCAGAAGTTATTCTTCGCCTACCACTCGCGCTTAAGAATTTCATCCATAGAGCTTATGATCCGAGCTTTAAGGGTAGGATCGCTCTCCAGGGCCAGTGCTACCTGGTCAACTAGCTCTTTCTCCTGCTCCTCAGGGAGCATATAGCCATACTGCTGGTGCACCGCCGCGGCTGCTGCGCTGCGTACCTTTTGTGTATCGCTCATCTTTGGGAGCGGCCGACGTTCGCTGCTGCGCTGATCAGTTGTTCCTGGTGGGCTCTCGCCCTTAAGAAGAGTCACCCCATCGGCCGCAAATGGTACATCCGTATCGATCAGGTGCGCTGAGTATGGAGTTGCACGATCTACATGAACAATGGCTGTTTGCGACTCCGGATCGAGGGAGATAACATTTCCCTCCAGATAGATGACTTCAGGTGCGCCCCAGAAGACGCGGTCTCCAACATGAAGCATCATGCGTCTTTACTCCAATCGTTTTTTTGTAATCTCGCTCTATCAACCTCTCTTTATAAATAATACGTTGCAGCATGATCGAAGTTCCAAACCTAATTTACCCGCTATGTCTTCTTCATTCTATATTGTCTTCCAAATGTCTTTTAATCTTTCAAATGCTATGTTTAGCAAGTATTTGATTCCGATTATGATGTGAGCCTCTCCTCGCTCATATATTCGCATGTCTGTAACATATAATAACGACTCATCTCGAACTTTTGAAAAATGACGAACATCCTGTTTACCTGCTCCTTTTACTGCCTTCAGCAGGAAAAGGAGCAGGGAAACAGGATGTTCGTCATTTTTCAAAAGTCCGAGATGAGTCGTTATTATTAAATGCGGGATGAGCCATTGCCATTATAGCTTAGGACACGACGGGTACTTGTTGTTCGGCTTGAGTTTCGTTGACCTGCTGTTTGCGTCCGCCTTGCATGAAGAGGAAAAGAAACAGGCTTCCCAGTGGGATGAGGCCGCCAATGAACCAGCCCAACCATTGTGGTATCGGTGGGGGCGCTGTGGCGACAATCGGCACGTCTGCTGTCCCTGTTCCTTGTGGCCCACTGGCAACTATATGCAGCAACCAGTCGCCCCGGACCGTAATCTCTGCCGTTCCCTGCACGCCATCCTTATTGTTCGAATCGGGGCTGATGGCTGCCCGCACCGCAGTAGCTGTGACTTTTGTGTGTGGATTAGTCGTGACATCGTAAGTAAGCGCTTCGGTTGAGGAGATGGCGAATGGCAAGGCATAGCCGGCGTCGGCTGGATATTTGTACAGGCTTACGGTAAGTGGATACGGTCCTGCCTGGGCATGGATCACCCTGACTGGTGTGGCGCTGTGGGTTGTGGCGGCTATCGAAATGCCAATCTCTGCGAACAGTGCTATAAGGGCAACAACGCCAACAACGAGTAGAACTCTTTGGAGGAGTATACTTTTCATGCTCGCTACCTCTCTCCCTGGCCCATTATATTGCCGGTATACTGCCCGAGTCGTGTGCCCAGATAGCTTCCCGCGAAGCCGAGTGCCAAAGAGATCAACAACCCGATAACGCCTATGTTGCCGATCCATTCCAGTGCAAAGGCGGGCTGTAGAGCAAAAATGGGCAGGAATGAGAGCAATGCTATCAGCGCAAAGCTAGTGATCTGCCTCTGGTTGCTCCAGTTCTGTCGTTTCGCCCATGAGAAGCAGACGTCGAGCAGCGGCGCGATTATTATTAGCATGAGCGGCCAGTAACGCACGGCTACAACCGAGAGATGAGCGAACTCGGCCAACTGCCTTCGATAATGCAGTCCTTCACTTACAACCAGTGCATTGGTTGCTACAGGCACAAACGCTGAAAAGAGCAGGGCAAAGACTATATAGACGATGAGGACGTAGCTCGCTGCCGCCCGATAGGGGACGGCGTATTTGACTGCGACAAGTGTATAGGCTGTGAGTAAACTCGCCAGCAGCGGAAAGACGCTAACACCGATGCCGAACCCCAGGTAGAGAGTGTTCCCTTGATCCAGAGCATCGGGGAGGAGCAGGGTGAAGACGCCCAACGTGACTCCTAATGCGATAATGGTTGCTATTCGATTTATACGTACCGCCCGCTCGTCACTCATTATGTGGGCAAGCCGTGCTCCAGAGGCGAGCATATAAGCCCCTCCAAGCGGCATAATCGCCATTCCTGATAGGATCATAACGTGAAATGGAGCCCAGACGGATACGTCAATACCGTACAGCGCATGCCAGTAGCTATCCAGTGGAAATGCTATGGCGGCGTTGAGAGCTGCAAAGCCTGCCACATACGCTCCCAGCGAACTGGAGAATATACCGGCGAAATTGGTGCTATACTGTGCGAGCTGCCTATTGCGCCTGACCCACAGCGTCTCCAACACCACCGAACTGAGCGCGAGTAGGCCACCGATTGTAATGCCTGCCAGCATCATCTCGTGCGGTGGTATCAGTGTTCGGTCGCGCCCTATAAATGTGTGCCATTGAATATCCCAGCTCGTGCCTATGAGTGAGATAGTTCCACCCAGGACGATACCTATACCTACTATTAGTCGTAACATCCATACTGAACGTAGTGAGGGTGCAAACGTTAAAGCTTGACCTAAAGGTTGCCTGCTTCCGATTGCCTTCGCCATGATCTTTCCTTCCATGTGTATCTCTAAAAGAGTATTAGACTCTGCCGGGTCCACCTT
>CAXTXB010000290.1:0-834 GCA_964247965.1 uncultured Dictyobacter sp.
GTCCGTAGAGCTGACTGGAATAGTTAGCAATCGCTTCGGTCAACCAGGGTACATATGTAGGATAGCTTTGTACGACATGTGTCAGCTCATGCGTTAAGACCCCTGGGTCGTAAGGAGTAGCGCGCGCATAATCAAGATCTACATCGATCAGATGCTGCGCCCATAACGTCTCAGCTGCGTTCCCTAGATTCTTCACAAAGCGTAAGGTGACCACCCGGGGAGCTGTATTTGGGTTAGCAGCCCAGCGCGTTACCAGTTGTGGATACACCAAGGCAAACTCTTCTTGTGCGTTCGTGCTATATGTGCTCAGGCTCGGATCACCGTTCTGAATCTCCAACCTGTAGTTCTTTCCCGCTCCTGTAGTTATTGAGCTCGAATGCGCTTGTACAGACCCGGCCTGTTCCCAGAAGAAGATCAAACCAGCCACAAGAATGAGCAACACGCAGAGTGCTTTGAGAGGTCTTTTCATGAATGCTTTACTCCTTAGTAAGCATATGACTTCAAAATACTATCCTGCCGCTTCGCTGAGGATGGCAGAAATAGTAGTTCTGTTCATGTGCTTCTCCAATGTCAATCTTAATGAAGTACCAGGTCAGTATAAATGTTATGCACTCTCAGGGGATGGGTGGATTTCACACACGAGGTGTGAGGAAGCTCACAGCGATACCCTCTACACTTCTTCTAGCATAGCGTGTCTGCGGCATCTTCATTCGATATTGCTCTGCCAAGCTACATTGCAACTGGCTTCGCCCAGCGAATGACTCATCCCAAATTTTTGAAAAATGAGGACCATCATGTTTTACACGCTCTTTTTTCTGGCGGTGTCAGTCTAAA
>CAXTXB010000290.1:844-4314 GCA_964247965.1 uncultured Dictyobacter sp.
TCTTTTTTCTGCCGTAGGAATAAAAAAGAGCCTTTAAAACATTATAGTCCTCATTTTTCAAAAATTTGGGATGAGTCATTTTATGATAGCGTCCATACCTTCAAATTACTAAATTTCGCCATTGCACCGCCCTTGTCAGTAGGTCCTGCTTCGACAAAAAATCCGATCTGGCCAGAGCTGGCGGTAGCGTCGCTTACAGTGGTTAAAAGGTGCCTATTTATGAAGAGGGAGATATCGTGATCATGCGCGATAACTGTGAGCGTGTTGGGTATCTGTCCAGAGAAAGATTGTTGAGGAGCTATCGTATTCTGAGAACTATAGGAGAGGTTTGAAGTATTGAGAAGATAGGTATCATTAGCGTTCACTACGAAGAGATACTCTGCATTCAATACTGAATTGCTATGGAAGATCAGCCCAGCCGTTTCGCGATTTTTCAGAGTCATGTCAGCCTGAAAAACAAAATCAACATAGTTTGTCTTTTCTGCCAGGCATTGAGACAGTATTATTGCATCTTTCGCGGGTTGTGCACTTACCTGATAATTTCCATCGACGAACGAGCAACTAGAAGACGTATCCCAACCAGGCGTTGTATCTGCAAAAGATTGAACATTTGCGGGCTGCCTGCTAGTTATCCATGTATAGAATCCGGAAGGATCTGTATGAGCATCTGGCATGGTCGGAGTGGCGGCTATCGTAGGAGTTGCAATAGCGGCTGGATGAGAAGCTGACAGGAGTGTCTTAAAATTGTTAGCGCCTGAAGCGGTATAGACGAATGTGCCTATACCTGAAACGAGAAGTACAAGTATCACGGCTAGCACAATCTTTCCCCAGGAAGAACTCTTGCGAAGAGGAGTTTGTGGCTCCGTTACATGTCTTTGGGGTGTGGAAAAGGTCGCTTGAGGAACTTGCCTGTGAGAAAATGGGACACTTGGAGTAGGAGAAATGGCTTCAGCCATGGTTTCTGTAGAGTGAGACGGAGATAAGAAAGGAGGAGAGGATGGCAGTGAAAGCGGGAAAGACTGGCGACTGGCTTGTGTAAGGGCGGTTGCAAATGCCTGTATGTTGCTAAAACGTTGTCTGGGGTCTTTAGCTAGAGCAGTGAATATCACACGCTCTACCTCGGGCGTAAGCGTGGGAACTTGCTGGGAGAGGGATGGAGGTGGAGTCATCATATGCTGCATCATCACCTCCATTGCCGTCCCTTGAAAGAGTCGCTTGCCACTGATCCACTCGTACGTCAGAACGCCTAGAGCATACTGATCACTTGCGGTCTGCGGTCTCCCATCGATCTGTTCGGGGGCCATATAGGATGCCGTTCCTCCAATCAACCCCTGTTGCTTGCTCGACGTATAAGAGTTCTGAGCCACAGTAGAGATGCCAAAGTCAGTGAGTAAAATTTCACCAGTGGCTCCCACCAGCATATTTTCCGGTTTAACGTCGCGGTGAATGAGGTAGAGATTGTGTGCATATTGTAGGGCGGAGGCGACCTGGTTAACATAGGAGACGACGCTAAGGAGAGGCACCTGTGTCCCTAAAGGATGTCGTTCACGTAACGTTCCATTTGAAGCATACTCCATTACCAGGTATGGCACATCATTAAACGTCATACCAAAATCGAGTAAGGGAACAATGTGAGGATGTTTTAAGCGAAAAGTACGCGCCTCGTTGATAAATGCTTTGAGTTCTTCGCTACGTATCAGACGTGCGTGAAGGATTTTGATTGCAGCATGTGAATGGTTACGAATATGCTCCCCCAGGTAGACCTCCCCGAAGCCTCCACCACCGAGCAAACGGAGGAGACGATACTCTCCGGCCTGCTGTCCGACACGATCATTACGAATATTGCTGTCTGCCATCAATCTACATCCTTCTACCAGGTAAATATCTTATTAGTATGATACACATTGTAGTGTAAAGACATATCATGTACAAGAGCATCAGGACTGCCTAAAAGTACTGAAAGGATGAGGCGCATCCACCAGATCTACCCATCCCAACTTTGCTTACGCTAAAGTAGCGCTCCGGGCAGGATGATATATTCCAACTCGCTTGAAGGTTTTCCAGCTATGCGCTATACTCAGCGAAGACTCCCTATTGTGCTTTTTGTACGCTTTAAGAATGTATCCATGTAAACCAATATAACCTAAAAAATACACTACCCGCTCTATCTATCTATAAGGAGATCGCCTGTGGCAAAGATCTATATTTCCTCAACTTATAGTGATCTTAAGGCTGGTCGTGAAGCAGTCTACAAAGCGCTACGACGCATGCATCACGACGTGATTGCAATGGATGATTATGTTGCCACCGACCAGCGCCCTTTAGATAAATGTCTGAAGGATGTCGAACAGTGCGATCTCTACATTGGTATATTTGCCTGGCGCTATGGCTACATCCCCGAAGAAAGCAATCCCGAGCAGAAATCGATCACTGAATTAGAGTATCGCAAGGCTGTAGAAACCAACAAATCTCCTTTACTATTTATCCTTGACCCAGATGCATCCTGGCCCCTTCCATTCACTGATTTCGTTACTGGTGAGGGAGGTCGTGGAGCACATATGAACGCTCTACGCGAAGAGTTGGGGCGGAAAACTACCGTCAGTTTCTTTTCCACTATAGAAGATCTAGCGACTAAGGCCAGTGCAGCCGTCAGCAATTGGGCTGCCGCCCGCCACGAAAAGCCGCTCTCCCTCGATGATGCCAACCGCCGTAAATACCTGGAAAATGTCTGCGAACGCTACGGCACCGTCAAGCTACCTATAGGACCACCCGAAGGCTTCTTTCTACACGCCGTCTTTCAGCCCTTGATGCTGCGCCGTGATCCACTGGCCGCTGAAGACCTGGAGCGCAGAAAGCGGCGTCCCCTACTTGGCGAGATAGACCTCAACGAAGAGAACTTGAGGCGCTACGGCATGAGTAGGGCGGATCTAGAACGCATGGATGTTGCGAGTCAGCCAGTACAGCATACGATTGTGGACAAGGGGGAGGAGGCCCTTGAGAAAAGCCCGCAGAGGCGCGTGGTGATCCTTGGTGGACCAGGAACCGGCAAGACAACCACCCTCAAATATTTAGCAGGCCAGCGTGCTCAAGCAGCGCTGACATCTCCTGATGCCGAAATTCCCATTTTCCTTTCGCTGGCCGCATACGCTCAATCAGGCAAGACGCTGCAGCGCTACCTCGTCGACGTAGTGGAAGATATGAAGGCTGAGGGGAGCTATGCAGAGGTCCTCTGGAAAGAGATCGAGGCTGGCAGAGCATTTCTCTGCCTGGACAGCCTGGACGAGGTTGCCCCTGATCTGCGACCGAGGATTATTGATCAGGTCAACTCATGGTCGGCCGACAAGGGCAACACCTGGATTGTCGGCACCCGCTTCACAGAGTACAAAGGTGGACAGTTCAAGCAGGGCCAGTTCGCCGAATGGGAATTGCTGCCCATGAATTCCAGCGTTCGCCTAGAATTAGCCAGACGA
>CAXTXB010000290.1:4324-7477 GCA_964247965.1 uncultured Dictyobacter sp.
CCTCCTGCCAGAATTACGGAAGTTAATTCCATCCAAAGAGGATTTCTTTCCATCGGCCGAAGAATTTGTACATGCATTAGAAAATCATTCGCACGCTGCGGCCTGGGGAGAGAATCCCCTCCTCTTTAGCCTCGCGGCCGTCGTCTTCCTCAAAATCGGCGACCTACCCTCCAGCCGGGCCGCACTCTATCGAGAGGTCATCGAGGCCGTTCTCAAGACCCGCGAACATGATCCAGTGAGCCGCCTGCTACTGCAACGTTTCCTGACCGACCTCGCCCTCTGGCTGCATCAACGCAAAGGTCGTACCTTCAGCATGGACGACCTCATCGCTTTCCTCCTTGACGTGCAACGCAAATCGTGGGGCGACACAACCGATCTCGTCCACCGCATCATCTCCTCCGGTGTCATAGAAGTCGTCGCCCGCGACACCTACAGCTTCAGGCATCAAACCTTCCAGGAATATCTAGCCGCCGTAGAGCTCGCCCGCCGCCTCACCACCCCCGATCCCACCCAACATCAAGAAGCCTGGGACCTCGCATGGAGCAAGCGCACATACAGCCGCTGGACAGAAGTACTCCGCTTAATGGTCGGCGTCCTGGCCCAAACTTCGGGAACAGAAGGCCATACCATAGTTCGTCGTTGGGTCCGCGCGCTCCTCGCCGAGCAGCAAGATGCAAACGGTGATCCAGGAAACCTTGGCCTGGCCCTCGCTCTCAAGTCACTAACAGAAGTAAGCGAGATGGAAGAGTGGGCATCGCTCGATCTCACAGAAATTGAGCAAGAGATCATTGTCACCTGGATCAAAGGCTTGATAATATCGGCCCAATACTATAACACCAGCAGAGTAAAGAGATTAAATGCCCTGGCATATGATATTGGATTACTACGAGAGCCTACAATAGCCCTGGTGCTTCGCTTCCTAACGAATGCCCTAAGCAATCGAAGTAAGAACGTTCGCAAGGAAGTTGTTAATGCATTGAGAACGTGGGGAGAACGACTACCACTACATATCTTACTTGTACCACTGCAAGATAAATCTTCAGAAGTTAGAGGTGCAGCACAAGAAATTTTGTACGAACAAAGTTCAAATTTGCTACATGAACCCATTCTTACGGAATTACTCAAACATACGAGTAGCGATGTGCGGTATGCAGCAGTGATAGCGTTGCTCGAGCAGGGGGAACGGGTACCGATCGAGGTGCTCATCAATGCGCTGAGGGATGAGGCGAGCAATGTACGGGCAGTCGCGGTGGAGGCGCTGGGGGAGCAAGGGGAGCGGGTGGCAGTGAAGGTGGTGATGGAGGCGATGCGGGAGGAGGAGAGCTGTGTGCGGAGCCGAGCGATGGAGGCGCTAGGCAAGCAGGGGGAGCGAGTGGCGGTAGAGGTACTGATCAAGGCGTTGCAGGATGAGGATAGCTATGTGCGGGGCGCAGCGGTGGAGGCGCTGGGCAAGCAGAGGGAGCGGGTCTCAGTTGAGCTAGTTCTTCCAGCTATTGGGGACGATGACAGAAGTGTGCAGGATGCTGTGATAAGTCTGTTTGCCGCTCCTCATTTTCGTGATATGTTAACTGAGGTCACAACGGAAGCGAGAGCGATTTTGCAAGGAGAGGCTCCAGGAAGATTTTTTGGCTCCATTACTCAGGGCTTTCTTGCAGAGGTAATTGAAGATATGGGGTATATCTCACCATTGTTTGTCGAACAGCTATTACCAATGCTGGATTGGCACTACTGGCAGGTTCGGATAAAAGCGATACGTGCCCTTGGTAAAATCAGACGTAACATTCCTGATATTGCGATTCATCGTCTTCTTGAATTACGGCATGATTCGGTGCCAGCGGTTCGGGGGGCGGCAGATGATGCTCTGGCGGAAATTTTGTCCCTGGAGGCAGGGATGGAGGATGAGGTGTAGGGTGGCAAAGGTTTTTCGCTGGCTATCGACTCGTTCCACGTTGAGGCCGCCAGTAGCCTCTGTAGATGTCGGACCAGAGCGTGCTTATGATTCGTAGCTCTTGTTGCACGTAGGCTGTGTCGGGCGGTCTTTTGTTTACATCCATGGCGAGCATGCTGGCGATGAGGATTTCGAGCTTGTCCATGAGCACGTCTACCATGCTTGTGGTGAGCGAGCCGGGGTCGTCGCGGCTTTGTAAGTTTTTGGGACGGAGTGGTGAGAAGGTAAATGGCTCGTCCGAAGGATCTTTTGTGGTTAGTAGCTGGTGCAGAACGGCTCCTAAGCTGTAGATGTCGGCACGCGGCGTGGTCTGTGCCTTGCCGTACTGCTCTGGGGCGGCATAGCCGAGTGAGCCAAGGGCGACGGTGTCCTTTGCCTGGCCGGGCTTGAAGTAGCGTGCGATGCCGAAGTCAATCAGGTAGAGCTGCCCCGAGGGCGTGCGCATGATGTTGCCCGGCTTGAGATCGCGAAAGATGATGGGCGGCTGTTGCGCGTGCAGATATTCCAGGATGGAGCAGAGTTGCAGCCCGATGTCGAGTACTTCGCTTAAGAGGAGCCGCCCGTCGGGTGCCTTGCTCTGGTACTCTTCGAGCGTTTCGCCTGGTATGAAGTCCATCACCAGGTACCAGGATTCCGGTGTCTGAAAATGTTCATAGAAGCGCGGCAGGTTAGGATGATCTAGCTGCGACAACACTCCGACTTCGCGTTGAAAGCTGGCGCTGGCTTCCATCATCGCCTGCGGATGCAGTCCCAGTAGGCGCACTTCCTTGATGGCCACAAAACGATCCGCGCCCTGTTGATCCACCGCCTTGTAGACCGAACCAAATCCGCCCTCGCCCACTTTACTTACAATGAAGTAGCGCTCCATAAAGAGTGCCTGGAGAGATATTCCTCCTGTGTGAAAAGATTGCTGGGAAGTCATAGCGTCTGCCCCTTCACTTGCCCATGCGTGGTACAGCACATTAGTTGAAAAAAGAACACTACGCACTCCTCTTTTGCCATAAAGGTAGTATACAAGTAGATAGAGGATGCTGCAAGTAAAGTATTGCTCTTGGCACAGCTCTTTTGACAGGTAAAGGTGACCGGCTCACTGCGCAGAGCGACAATCCCTTGCAGTCAATGCTGTTCAAAGACAGAGAAATCCAGACGTTCGCCTCTGCGAAGCAGAGCGTGCTGATTGGATCAGCCACAGCCACGCTTTAGCA
>CAXTXB010000291.1:0-6966 GCA_964247965.1 uncultured Dictyobacter sp.
GTTTATCATTTTTCAACAGTTCGGCATGACCGATATATAAAGATAACAAATTTTACTTTTGCTCCCGTTGGCGTTTTGCCTCCACCAGGCGTGCCGCCACGGAGCCCGGAGCCTCTTGCGGCTGTGCTGGCTTTGCCTTGGGGACGGCTGCCACTTTTGGTGGTGTGGCTTTACTCGGTTCGTTTGTCGTCCTGGTGACTTTGGCCTTGCCGTTCTGCTTGATGAATACTGGTTCGCTCTTGATCACCTGGCCGCGCGTCTGCTCTCGCCGCGCCCGAATCTGGCTGAGTGATGCGACGCCTGGACTCTCGCTGCCCGATCCGTTTGCCACTGCCGCGGCTGTATTCGGCCTCAAGCGCGTCATCAGCCATCTATAGCCTTCCGCAAGGAATTCCAGGCTGGCGAGACGCCGCGCCGCTATATCTATGGGCAAGAGGAGTGCGGTTTCAGGCTTTGTGTGAATACTGCTGCACTATCCGCTGTATCCAGCAAGACGCCCCCGCCGGCCTGCGCGAGCAGCTTGAGAAAACGTATATCAGTTCCTAACGAGCGGTACTCTGGCGAGTAGGGCACAACTAACCCGGTGGTGCTACTGAGGCTGGCCTCTTTCTGACCTGCCCCTTTCCAGGTGACCTGAAGCAGGTATGCTCCGACCTGGGTTGCGGGAAAGTTGCCTTCCCAACGTTCGGGGGCGGTTGGCTGCAAACTGATGGCCTGCTGCGACAGGTCAGGGCCGATGATATGCGCCTGCACCTGTTGCTGTCCGCTTCCCGTTGTCGTGGCGAAAGGTAAATCAACCGTAAGTTGCCCCACACCATTGTTGACCTTGCCGTTGATGTCCATGCTGCCATTATTGGATGCCGGCAATGTCCAGGTTACCAGGTTGGCCCACCAGCGCGGGGCGTTGTTCCAGGTTATCCAGTTTTTTGTCCATAGGCCCAACGAGTCACTTGTCCAGGCTGCGACCCGACCTAGTCCGTATTGCCAGACGGCGAGCACAGGATCGTCCAGGTGGCTCATTAAAACCATTTGTGCCGCAGGTTTGGGAGTTGTGGCAACGTATCCGTTCAGCATGGGTAGATTACCCAATCCAGTGAGTATTGGATGGTTGCCTACTATGACCGGGTTAAATGTTTCGTTAATCAGTGAGCGCCTCGCGGCCCGCTCGGTCTCTTTGAGTAGAATCTGTGGGATGGCTGTGGGGTCGTCGGCGCGATAAAAGCGTCCTTTGCCCCATTGGGCGATCTGTTGCATCGTTGCGAGGTCTTCTGGTCCCATCGCGTTTGTCTCGACTGTCGAGACGGTGATGTTTTCGTCTGCTAGCTTGGTAACCTGGGATGCATAGGAATCGTACGCGTCGCCGTCGCCCAATAAGATGATGTGCTTGATTTTGGCGTCTGTGTGCAGTAGCTCCTGCTCTGCGTTGGCGAAATCCGGGTTGTAGCTGGGTGGATCTACCGGGTTCATTGCGTCAATCTGCTTGTCGATTCCCTTCTTGTCGGTTACTTTCTGCATTTTGATGCTTAATGTTCCGTAGCCTGCTGAGATGCCTACCTGGTCGCGTGGAGTGAGCAGGCCTATGACGCCCTTGGCCGCCTCTTTTGAAATGTTGATCTGCACCTGTTCTTCCAGGCTCTCGACAATTAACACGACGGCAATCGTAGGTGTCTCTTTATGCTGAGGAATGTCCATGCGCAGAGGCAGCGTCTGCTCAAGCGGTGTGTCTGTATAGCCGCCGACTCCATAGCTGTTCTGCCCACCGCTCACTACCAGCCCGTGTCCTAAGTCACGCACGAACGACTGGAGTATCTGCATACGGGTATTGCCTAGAGAGATGGCAGGAACGTCAGCGAGAACGACTGAACTGTATTGTGTCAATGCATCCAGCGTTGTTGGCACGTCGCTGGGCGCGCCAGTGGTGACATCGATATGGGTTGCCTTGAGTGACGCAATAATATTTTGCCCGCTGCCCGGCTGCCCTTCGATCACGAGCACGCGCGGTGCCCCTTGCACGTTTACAAATGCCGAGGCCTCTTTGTTTTGTGCGATGGCCGACTGCGATGCCTCAAGCGTGGCCCGATATGTATGGAAACCCACGGGCGGAGCAAGCATGTCAAAGCTAAGTTCCTGTTCGCCTGGAGAGAGCGTGATCTTCTGCTGGGAGACTACTTTGGCATCGAGATAGAGGCGTAGCGTCGCGGTCTGCGTCACGCTGCTATAGATCTTTAGATGCAGTGTGAAGTGTTCGTTGCTGCGCAGGCTGGCGGGTGCCGTAAAATCATCAATACGCGCGTCTGCGGCCGTATTATTGGGCAGTGGAACAATATCTAGTCTGATCCCCTGCTGCTGCAGTAGCTGTGCCTCTGGCAGCGCGTCCTCTAGATTCTGCTGCCCATCGGTCAGCAACACAATGTGCTGTTGCATGTTCGCGGGCAGAATGGCGGCGGCAAGCCTGAGTCCCGCGGCTAGATCTGTATAGTTTGTATCGGGCGTTGACTCAAAATGTGAGAAATCGATCTGCGACGAGACCGACTGCTCTACAAGTGCGTTACGACCAGTGGCAACGATCCCCACCTGGTCATCGGCACGTTTGTGGGTGATCGCCGATGTGATCCACTGCTCAATAAAAGCACGCTGCGCACCAGTACTGGCCGAGATGTCGCCCACAAATACGGTTGCCTGTTGCGATACTGGCTGCGCCCAGGCTGTACCTGCAAGGGCGAGGATGATGCATGCGAAGAGCGCGAGCCGACAAGCTAAAATAAGCCAGCGTTGTTGAACTGGATAGGGCAGAGACATGCGCCTCCAGGTGAAATAAACCAGGAGACCAATAGGTAGCAAGAGCAGAAGCAATAGAGGTTGCTCAAATGTTAGCACGTCTCTCTCCCTTCGGTGGCTGTTTGAGTTTTCCGCGTACACGTTTTTGTATCTTTAGAACGCGTTTCTTCGCTATTACAAATCGTTCTTCCACTTGATCTTGTAGTGTAGGAAGAAGAGCGTTTCTCGACCGTCGTTGAAATTTTCCACCCCGGCTACGATTATTGGACTGACTTGTGCCTCCCTGTGTTCTATATGAGCGGCTGAAAAACCACCACTCGGCGCAAAGAATGAGCAAGAGCACGGCCGCGATCCAGGGCCAGATCTCGCGGAGCTGGTGCGATATTATGTTGGTATTGCCCGTGATAGTGGTGCTATTGATAATTGGCAACGCTCGGGCCGGTGCTAGATTCGATTGTACTGGATCGAAAAGATTCACGGTAAATGCGCCATTTAATGTGCGACCACGCACGTGTTGCGCGACCTGGTAAACACCTACATTATTCGTTTTAGCATATGGCGTGACTGGAAACGGCGGCCCCACCGTTGTTGTCTGTTGATCTGGTCCGGTAATAGCAACTTGATCGCTGCCTGGCCATGTGTCTATCTTGACCGGAACACCAGCGCTCACCTGTCCGTTGCCGGCTACAGGCGAGGGTAGGAACCAGTTCATCATGTTGAGCATGAGAATAGGAAATGAAGATTCAAGCGGCAGGTTTGTTTCATGCAGGTCAAATCCAAATACTGCGATGCGCTGATTATTGTTCTCGCCCGCGAGCAGCAGCGGCGCTTCAGGAGAGCTAATGATGGCTTGCTCCCAGAGGGCGGGCTTGAGTTGATGGCTGGACCGCAGTGTGTGAATACTACTTAGATCTACGTCTTTGAGCAGGCTAAGTGTATCGTTACCGGCGTTTATGTGACTGACTGAGGTGAGCGGGCCTGATGTACCAAATGAATATGTGTTGTTTGGCGGATTCAAGAAAAGCAGATTACTGGAAGGTAGCGTTGGAGGCGCATAGCCATCGAACACTGTCAAATCATAGTTGTTGCCGACGTTAGAGTACTTGTCCGGCGTTGTCTCGAATAGTTCGACATTTGATTGCAGGCGCAGGGCGGTTTCGAGGTACATATTTCCCTTCGTAACCAGGAGTACGCGCCCATGAATAGAGCTGCCGACGATAGCCCATGCTTCGTGATCTATCGTCATCGCATCTTGCGCAACAATCCGTGCATGTAATAGACCAGTTGTGGGAGCCAGCGGCCCCCACTGCACCGCCCCACTCGCTCCCGCCGTCAGTGTTACGGTCTTGACTCCGAAGAGTCGGTTGTCGGCATATAACTCAACAGGAATGGCCCGCGTCTGATGACTATAGTTGGTGACCTGGGCAAAGGCGATAAGCTGTCCCTGTATACTACGCGATGACAGGGCCATGAGAGCAACGTTCGGCGCGTCCGTACCCACTGCCATGTAGCGCACAGGATACTGTGTGACGATCGCCTGGTTGGTGTTTATCACATGCCCATCACCGATAACCACAACCTGCGCATTCGCCTGGCTAAGCGCTAGCGAATTTGCCAGTGAGAGCGCCTGCTCCAGGTCAGCGTCTTGATTCGTAACTCTGGCTCGCTGTAGGGCGTTCTGCAGCTGGCCCCTGTCCTGTGAGCCAACAATAAGCACCTGCGGCGTGCGCGCCATGGTAATAAGCGAGATATGATCATTGGGACCCAGGGCGTCAATGTAGTCTGAGATCGTATTTTTTGCATTCTCAAATCTATTGGGGCTGACATCTGTGGCCTGCATACTCGCTGAGGCTTGCAATACAATGATTGTGTTCCCGCTCACCGGACTGCTCATAAAGATCGCTGGCCTGGTTAGCACCAGGATAATGGCAAGGGCGGCGAGGAGTTGCAATAGAAGCAGTGGCGTGACACGTAGTCGCTGCCAGGGACGGCTTGCCTGCAGATCTTGCATGGCTTGTTGCCATAGCAATGTGCTGCCTACAACCCGTTCCTGTCGCTTGGGTCGCATAAAATAGAGGAGAAGTATGATAGGTATGATGACGCTAAAGGCAAGCGCCGCTGGCACAAGTATACTCATCTATGCTTTCCTTGTCATCGTTGTCATCTGACCAATTCTACCTGTCGTAACAATCGCTGTACGACGTCTATGATATCTGTATCGCTGGAGATCAGCGTGTATGTTCCTGAATGTGCATGGGCAAATGCGGTTAGCTCTTCTGTAAATTGAGTCAGGCGCTCTCGGTAGGCGTGTAAGACGGAAGAGGAGGAGCTTACATCGACACTGCTCGCTCCCTCGCTGTCGCGCAGCCGCCAGTCGCCTTGAATCTGCGGATCTATCTCGTCGGGTGAGAGAATTTGCAGGAGCGCGACCTCCTGACGAAGCTGTCTGACTGCCCTGACTCCTGTCTGATAACCGCCTGGAGCCAGAAAGTCTGATATAATGATGGTTAAACCTGGAGAGGTAACCACCTTACCAATATCGTAAAGCGCTCTATTGAGATCTGTGGTGCCCGAGCGAGGTAGACGGCTTAGAAAGTCGCCGATGGCCCAGATAGAATTTGTTCCGCTGTTTGCACGACGGTAGGTTACCATGCGATCAGTAAGCGTGCCGAGAATAATGCTATCCTCACATTTAAGGGCAATATATCCCAGCGCAGCCACCGTGGCAATCGCCAGCTCAGCTTTCACCGGGTCGCCATGATACATCGAGTCAGAGCAATCGATAAGAATGGTGACCGTGATATTCTCTTCGGCCTCAAAGACACGTAAAAAGAGCCGTTCCAGACGAGCGAATGCGCGCCAGTCGATGCGGCGAAAGTCATCGCCGGGCGCGTAGCGTCGAAAATCGGCGAATTCCATGGAAGAACCTGCCAGCGGTGAACGACGACGGCCTGGCCGACCCGTTGCCATCGGTCTCCGGGTAAGAAGCGCTATATTGTCGAGCCGCTGTAATACATTCGCACCCAGTGGGAAGCGTACTTTCCCGGTCTCTTCCATGCTACCCTCTATTTCCAGGCTTTTCCAGTCATATAGATACTATGTCGTTTTTTGTGACGCTAGCTTACGCACTCTCTAAATTTTCAATAACGATTTCTATCAGCTTCTCTGGAGTGATATTATCGGCCAGGCCATCGAAGTTAAGTACCATGCGGTGCCGGAGCGCAGGAAAGGCTACGGCGTTTATGTCCTCGGTCGATACATTGTAACGGCCTTCGAGTAGGGCGCGTACTTTTGCCGTTGTGATGAGTGTCTGGAGGCCACGGGGGCTTCCTCCGTAGCGTACATACTGGCGAACCTTCTCTGGCGCATCTTCCTGATCGGGGTGCGTTGCTAGAAGCATTCGCACTGCATATTCTTTGATGTGTGTAGCAACGGGAACTGCGCGTGCAACTTCGATCAAGTGCGAGAGCTGCTCTCCAGTGGCGATTGACTTCGCACGCAGTGTCTGAGTTCCTACGGTTGTGTCGATGATCCTTAGAAGATCCTCTGCCTTGGGGAAGTTGACCATGATCTTGAACATGAAGCGATCAAGCTGTGCCTCAGGTAAGGGATAGGTTCCTTCCATTTCAAGGGGATTCTGGGTGGCCAGTACGAAGAACGGCCTGGGCAAGGGCCGCGTTCTATCGCCAACGCTCACTGTACGCTCTTGCATCCCTTCGAGCAAGGCTGACTGGGTTTTAGGCGTTGCGCGGTTGATTTCGTCGGCAAGTACGATGTTGGCAAATATTGGTCCTGGCTGGAAGCTAAATGCCCGTTTCCCACCGGATGAGTCGTCCTGTTCTGTGACGATGGTCGTGCCGACGATATCTGCGGGCATCAGGTCTGGTGTAAATTGAATACGGGCAAATTTGAGCGATAACGCGTCTGATAGTGTGCGTACCAGCAGCGTTTTCCCCAGGCCAGGCACTCCTTCTAGAAGAACATGCCCACCGGCGAGCAGGGCAAGGATCAACTCGCGTACTACACGCTCTTGCCCAACGACAATAGACGAGAGCTCCTGCTCCAGCTTCTGTGCGGTCTCCACGAAGTTAGCAATATCATCCTCGCCTGGCTCACTCGACGCATCCGTCTTATCTGATTGCTCAATCACGGCTGATGGAAGAGGTGCAACTCTTGCGGATAAAACAC
>CAXTXB010000291.1:6976-7446 GCA_964247965.1 uncultured Dictyobacter sp.
TGGAGTTGATATGAGAGTCGTTGCTCTTTCAGGTAAAACATTTTCATCATCATATGGATTGACATCGAAAGAGGTATTTTCGCTTATGTTTGCCATATCGTATTATTGCCCTTCTAGTGATTTGAAGTAGTCGTGGACCAGATCTTTCTCGTTTGGCGACACGTTGCTATTATCAATTGCATCGTGGGCCATCTGATTATACTGTGCGATAACCTGAGAATAAGGAACTGTGCTGCCAGGCTGAACAATGCCACTGGTGTTGTCGTTGCTTTGAACACTCGATCCCTGTCCCGTCTGACCCTGTACATACACCTGCTCATTTTTGCCTTGTTTGCTATTTCCTCCTGTGCTACCCCCGTTCCCACCATGCCCTTTGCCCTGTCCCTGACCCTGACCTTGCCCCTGACCATGACCTTGCCCATGACCATGACCTTTATCATCAGGATGCGGTTTAGCTTGAGACTCCCCAT
>CAXTXB010000292.1:0-7432 GCA_964247965.1 uncultured Dictyobacter sp.
GCCGGCTGCCGCCTCCCCGCGCCCCCGCGGGCGTGGGGCCCCCACCCCCCCCCCCACGCTCTGCTTCGCAGAGGCATACCCTATGGCTCGATTGTTTTGTCACGTGGTTCTCAACAACGCAACGCTTGCTCTCTGTTTCTCTCCATATTTGAGCAGCATTAGCCGCAAGAATTTGTCGCTCTGCGCAGGGAGCCGGTCACCTGTCTAATGAAGTGGGTCAGTCCAGTATCCTCAGCATTAATTAGACCTGGTTAAAGAAATACGGAAAAGGCAACTGTCATTGACTACCTTGCGAACTCCTTAGAATACTACATCAGAGAATGAGAATCTCTTACCCGTGCCACTGCTGCGCGTATTGTTGCGTCAGGGTGAGATATTGTGTCCCGTAGGTGACGCTTGGCTCGATCATTGCGCCCTCATACCACTCATTGAAAGATGTAATAGTGATCCAACTTGGGTGGCTGGCGATTGCGGCGTTCCAGCTGGTGCCGTAGGTCGCACCATCGTTGCGTGGGACTATGTAGGTTCCGACGCGGCCGGGGATGCGGGTATCGTCGTAGCCGGGGATCACGCCGGCCGCCCAGATTTTATTGGTCTGGTGTGCGCCGTTGTAGGCGTCAACCTGGTTGCGGAAGCTCTGGTCCACGGTGGGCATATCGCCGTGCTGGATGCCCCAGTAGCCGCCGCTGAAGAGATGGATGCCGTCAAAGACGCTGAGCATGTCCATATTCACGCCCTCGGCGGACCAGATCATCTGGTTATTTGGATCAACCTGGCTGCGAATGTTGGCCCATTGTGCTATCGTGCGCCCGTTGCCGAGGGGGTCCCAGAAGAAGATCACTGGCTTGCCCTGCCAGTGGAAGAAGTGTGGATCGTTGCCGTAGTGCGAGTTGAGGTAGCGCAGGGCGGCAATCATAGTGTCACTATTGCCCAGATTGGGTGAATCGCACTCGAAGTAGACGCTGGAGGCGAAGTGGTAGTGTGTTCTACTCTCTAATGCGCTCGCATGTGCCAGCACCTTGCCAAAGTTCTGGTCGTTTTGATCGTTGATCCCCCACCAGGAACTGATAAAGCCCGTGATGCCGGCTCCAGCGGCCCAATCGACCTGCCGTTCAATGGTTGTATCATCGTTAGAGTTGTATTGGATCGTCGGCAGGTCCGACATCTTGTTGGCGCTCCAGGTGGATTGGTTGTACCATGGATAATAAAAGGCGAGCACGGGATGTCCACTATCGCTTACAGGTGCTGGCTGGCTGCTTGTTCTGGTTGCCTGTGCGCTCGGGCTTGGGTTTGGTGTCGCGACCGCGTTCGTGGGAGTTGCTGGTTGTTTTTGAGGTCTTAATCCAGTGGCTTCGGGCTCAGGAGTTGGAGTTGGTTGTTGTGTTGTGGGCTGTGCTTGTTGTGTTGCTGTGGGCTGGATACTCTGCGATGGCTGCTGAGTGTCGCAGGCGGATAGATAGAGCATGAGAAATACGCACATGCCTATTGTCCATTTCAGTCTTTTGGCTTTAAACATTTTGTCGACCTCGTTATCTATCCTGGCGCATACACTATTTCCTCTACACTAATACAAGGACGTATAATGCGCAAAACTGTGGGGCCGACTAGGAAATTCAGGGGATAGATAAGATACTAGTCTGTTAATCTTCATTTGACGGGTAAGGGTGACCGCAAGGGATGGTCGCGACGCGGAGGGAGCTGGTCAAATGATGGGGGTCAAAGCAATACTAATTTGAGTCGACATCCTTATCATTGGTTGCAACGGGAAGTGTAAAGCAGAAACTGCTGCCTTCTCCTGGTATGCCTGTGCTCTCCACCCAGATATGTCCACCCATGGACTCCACCAACTGTTTGCTTATGTAGAGCCCCAGGCCGGTCCCGCGCACTGAACCGGAAAGATCGCGCTGCAGGCGCGTAAATTTATGAAAAAGCATATCTCTCTCACCTTCTGTGATGCCAGGGCCTTGATCCTTCACACAGACTGAGATTTCCCTCTCAATGCCTTCTGATAGATGCTTTGTGTATTCATTTCCTGCCGAGATCACCACTTGAGTCTGTGAAGGAGCGTATTTGAACGCATTGGAGAGAAGGTTGCGCAATACTTGCCTGATAGATTGTGGATCAGCCTCGACAACCAGATCTTTGGCAACCTTGACTTGAATAGTATAGTTACCGACCGTGCGCGGACCAAACTGATTGAGAACGTCGTCAACTGCATCGGCAACGACGACACGCTGCACGCATAATGACTTAGCTCCACTATCGGTATGGATCGCATCGAGCACATTGTTAATAAGTAACGTTAATTCTTCACAGCCGCTTATTGCGTGCTTGAGAAATGTCATCTTTGTCTTTGCATCAATCTGGCTTCCATGTTCAACCAGCAATTCCAGGTAGCCGTATACCTCCGTCAGAGGCGTCCGTAGCTCGTGGCTGACGTTGACTAGAAATTGATCTTTGAGCTGGCTAAGTTCCTGCTGATGTTTGTATGCATTCTGTTGTGCTTCAATGGAACGCATGATCGGCAACGCAAAACGTCTGCCTGCAAAGACTCCAACAGCTATCGCCAGGAATAAAACGATGGTGGCAATGACGCGCGTAATCTGCACCTGCTGATCTGCGACCATTGCTATTGTGCTCAGCGGACTCAAGACATAGTAAGTCCAGGGAACCGTGTACGTTGCCCGCCGTGCCACCTGGAACTCCTCTTGCTGCCCCACAGGCACCATTTGAAAGGTTGTAGCCTTTCCTTGCGGCGGCGAAGTCGATAGGGGTTCAGCAAGAACCGGCACTCCCTGCCTTCCTTGCATGCCATAGAGGCCTTCGCTCTTGATTCGCTGCTGCAGGGCGGCCGAGATTGGCGCGGCAGATGTGAATACGAGCGACGAGTGTGTCATGTCTTCTGGGTCTGGGTGAGGATTGGTCGCGGCAATGCGTACACCATTTTCGTCTAAAATAAAAGCATAACTCCCACTGCCATTTGCCCCTGCCTCGTCATCCACGATTTTCCATATATAGTGTAAGTCAAACGTTGTACGTAGGATGCCTACCATCGTATATGACGATGTAACAACAGGCGCGTAGATATCAATATACGCTTCGTTGCTGGCAGCGTTATAAAAGACATCAGAGAGCAAGGTCTTCTTTGAGGTCTGCAACTGCAGCAGTGCATCGGCTTGAATAAAAGACGTTCCATGTATCTGCGGTACAGTAGGATAGTACAGAAGCAGGTTGCCTTGCAGATCCAAGAGCGACCAATCTTGATAATAGCTTCCTCGGATCTGCCCGGCAGCAAGATTATAGCGTGCTGCCGTCTTGAAACTTGTGTCACCGGCGAGAAATTTTTGGATGGGCAGCATCCGACTCATGGCCTGTGAGTCCAGCATACGCTCAGCAAAATAACTATCGATGAGCTGTGTCCGGGTCTGGGCATCAGTCTCCATCTCTCGACTAGCCTGATTAATAAGTGTTGGACGAGAAGAGAATTCGATAATGATGACCGTAATGAGCAGCGGAAGGATAGCTGCAAGCACCAGCATGGCTGAGACACGCGCTGCTAGCGAGAAGTGCTGCAGATGATGTTCGTCCTCGTATTTAACCATAGAGAAATCCTTCCCCGCATCAAGCCGTTTTCTCGTGGGCGTGAGAAACTGGCGTAATTTGTCTTTGCTCATCATTATACGCTCTTGTAGATTGCGCTTTGAGCTTCAGGAGTGTTGACATTATTTGTATCGATGGTCACGTAGCCCGTGACGACTCGCTTGCGCAATCCGTTCATCTCACCCTTCAACGCCTTGACTGCATACTCCACGGCCGTGTAGCCCATATCCGCCGGCTTCTGCGCAATAACGAGATCAATGACCCCATTTCTTAAATCCACGATTGCCTGTTCTGGTGCATCAAAGCTTGCAACTTTAATGCTTCCTTGCTTGTTTGCATCTTTGATTGCCTGGGACGCGCCCTCCGCACTGAAGAGATTCGCGCCAAAGATGCCCGCCAGGTCTTCTACCTGTTGCAGAATCGCTGCCGTTTGCTGCCTCGCTGTCGTAGGATTATCATTGTCATACTGTACTCCTACCAGCATTACCGCGCCATTTGTGGCTTTAATCGCGCTTCTGCAGCCCTGTTCGCGTTGCGCGTTTGTACTAATGCCTGGGTTAACATTCTGAATGTAGATCTTTCCTTGACCACCCAGTGCCTTGATGAGGGCTATCCCGGCCATTCTTCCCCCTTCAACATTATCGGAGCCAATGTAGGAAATCGGGAAGGTGACAGGGCCTTTCGCGTAGTTTCCATCCCCGATGTACGTATCTACCGATACGATCTTGATACCTGTATCGTGTGCTCGCTTAAGCGGCTCGATCATCGCCTCTTTGTCACATGCTGCGATGATTAACGCCCCTACCTTTCTTGCGATCATGGCGTTCACGATTGGGATTTGTAGCTTTGCATCAAAGCGATCTGGAGCATCCACAAGTAAGGTCGCCCCAAGTTCATCTGCCCTGGCCTGTGCACCTTTCTGCATCGTCGTGTAGAAAGCATCATTCTCCACACCTGCCACAAGCGCGACTACGAAATTCTTTTGCATGGAAGAAGATGTAATAGGTGTAGTAGAATTGTCACACGACAAGAGCAATGCGCTGCTGGCAACTGCTGCGGTGGTTGAAAGCAAGGTACGACGGCGGAACTTGTGAGTGAACCATGCAAATTCTTTCATCTTGTTCCTCCATGGAACAATCTTTTACAAGTCTTTCACCTCTTCCCTGAGGGAAAGAAAATACTTCTTAATGAATATGAAATAGAATATGACTTCTATATCTAAAGAATTCCTCTTCATCATTAGCCTTTTTTCCATGCGAAGCCATTCTATACATTGAAGAAGGCGTTGGAGGCATCCAAGATTATTAAGCTATTGTAATACTTAGCAGGTTATTTGTCTATGGAAAATGTTGCTGATCTAATGGACCGCGCCACTTCATTAGTTAGGTGATCAGCCCGCTCCGCGTAGCGACAATCCCTTGCGGTTGTCGTGGTACCTAGTCTCAGCGCTCGCCCCCTTCGCGTAGCGACAATCCCTTGCGGTTGTCGTGGTACCTAGTCTCAGCGCTCGCCCTCTACGACAACCGCAAGGGATTGTCGCTACGCGGAGGGGGCCGGTCAAATGAAGATTAACAGACTAGTAATCTAAATACTATTTTCATTGCCTACTTGCTTTACAGCTTCGCTGCTCTTTCTAAGTAGTACTACATTTTTCACATTTTTCTAATTTTTTGCGCGTCGTGAAAAAAATTATAAAAATGTGAAAAATGTGATTAAGAAGGGGGCACGTCGAAGGCACGTGGATGCACGAGCTCTGATTGTGTAGTAGTTATGTACATACATATTCGCTCTCCATTGTGAGGAATGTAGGTACTTCTCTCTTCACCTGAAAGTTGTCGTATCTATCGTTGACAAAGGGTTATGCACATGTTATAACTACAAACAAGGAAAACAACATATCGATAAAAGCTTTGACAGGGCAAGTAGCGGTTATCCGTTACGGACAGAGAGTAGATATATGCTGAGAAGTCTACACGTTGACCAATCGCGAAGAAGACCCTGAAGCTGTGAGAAGAAATCGCTTATTGCGAGAGTAGAACTGCACCGGAGGCCTCCGTAATCAGGCAAGAGTATGTACGGTTCGTACGTACTTGCTAAGGTTGCTATCGTGAGATGGCGGCGAATGCAGGTGGCACCACGAGAGCTAAAGGCGCTCTTCGTCCTGAGTAGAGGATGAAGGGCTTTTTTGTTTGCTCTTTCCCTCTCACAAAAAGATAAAATAGAACAATTGGACAACGAAAAAGCGTTGTAGGGACGAGTAGCGGTCTCCTGTACATCCAGAGAGCGAGCGATTGCTGGAAAGCTCGTATGCACAAGCCGTGAAAAAGATCCTGAAGCTGCAAGAAGAAATCGCGTTGCGTGAGAGTAGAACTTGCCGGTTGACCTTCGTTAATAGGTTGCTGCAGTCTAAAGAAGTTTATTCTGCACATGAGGTCCAGCCTGGAATGCATGGACAAACAAAGGTGGTACCACGAGAGCTGTTGCGCTCCTCGTCCTTTCAAGGGGATGACGGGCGTTTTTTTATACTTAAATGTTAGCTGTAGATCAGTTAAAAAGATAAAAAGCGGAAGGGAAAGAGAAATGGCACAGTGCCCTGAATGCGATGCAAATGTGAATGTAAAGGATTCTATTGTTGGAGAAATTATCTTCTGCCCCGATTGTAATGCGGAACTGGAAGTGATCAATGTAGAGCGGCCCGAAGTAGCCCTTGCTCCAGAGGTCGAGGAAGATTGGGGAGAATAACCCTATGCGCCTGGCTATCTTAACTTCACGGATTCGTGTGGAAGAAAAATTGTTGCTTGAAGCGTTACGACTGCGTGCGATCGATTTCGATATTATTGATGATGGCGAGTTGTTGTTTGACCTGGCCGAGGCCGAGGCACGCTGGCGTGCATACGATGCGGTCTTTTGCCGCAGCGTGAGTCAGTCGCGCGGGCTGGCAGTTTCATATGTCCTGGAGCACTGGGGCATTCCGGTCTTTAATTCTGCGGCGGTGACTGCAACCTGTAACGATAAGTTGTTAACAACGCTGGCCCTGATAAAAGCTGGTCTTCCCGTGCCGAGAACAATGTTGGCCTTTGATGCACAGAGAACGGTTGAGGGCGTCGAGCAGATCGGTTATCCGGCTGTACTGAAGCCTATCACTGGTTCCTGGGGTCGCCTGCTGGCGCGCATTAACGATCGTGATGCGGCGGAGGCGGTGGTTGAGCACCAGGAAACGCTGGGTTCTTATCAGCATCATATCCACTACATTCAGCAATATATCGCGAAACCGAGCCGGGATATCCGTGCTTTTGTGATCGGCGATCGAACCATTTGCGCGATCTATCGTACCAGCGAGCATTGGGTGACCAATACCGCGCGGGGCGCTGTAACCGACAATTGTCCCGTGACTTCGGAGTTAGATAGCCTGTGTGTGCGTGCTGCACAGGCGGTGGGCGGCGGTATCCTGGCGGTGGATGTGCTGGAAGATCCTGAGCAGGGTCTGTTGGTCAACGAGATCAATGCGACGATGGAGTTCCGCAACAGTATCGCGCCGACAGGTGTGGATATTCCACAAGAGATGCTTGAGTATATTGTAAATCATGTTCGCGAAGGGGTGGCGCTGTGAGTCGTATACGGGTTGCTATCGTCGGTGGTTCGGGCTATACGGGCGGAGAATTGATTCGCCTCTTGCTCTTCCATCCGCAGGTTGAGCTAACGCAGATCGCGTCGGGGAGCCAGGCTGGTCACTTTGTGCATAGTGCCCACCCAAACTTGCGCAAGGTTACAACAATGCGTTTCTGTCATCCAGACGACCTTACCTCTTGCGACGTGCTCTTTCTCTGCCTGC
>CAXTXB010000293.1:0-7409 GCA_964247965.1 uncultured Dictyobacter sp.
GGCACTTTCGATCCGTCGGGCATAGACTTCATAGGATTTTTCTCCTATAACAAGGTGATAGTGCCCTCCCTCTCTTCTTTTCTCTTTACTGTCAGAGGCCAATGGCGCGATCTTACGCCATTCGATTTCAGACTCCCTACCATCGATGACGACCTGCGTCTGCTCCTCTTTGTCTTGCAGTGTAACCCGAGTGCTTTGCTGCCCAATTGTGGTGATATACGTCGTAGTATCTGCCATAGATTGTAAACCTCCGTTGTTTTTTTTTAAAAATTTTTTGTAGGGGCCGCAAAATGTGTGTAAAAAAACCAAAAAAAAAATAAATTAAAAAATTCCTTATTTCGGTTTAATCAGGGCGGGGTAGGATTCAGTAATTTTAGATGTTCTGGCTCATCCAGGTGGCAAACATAGGAACGGCTATGGAATAGAGATCTTGCTCAAGAAGGACCATGTCGCGTATGAGCAGTTTCTTCAAGGCATCAAGCACGGCTTGTGGAGGTTGGGTGGTATATTGAATCAACTGAGCAAGGTCAGCGTGAGTAAGCGCAAGCAGAGCACATAAGCAAGCATCCTGAATTTCATCACAGGTATCCCAGAGGTTCCAGAAGTAGGCCGACCAGTTCTCAAAAACCTCTTGCTGTGCCTCTGCCACACTCTGGGGTGTTGTTTGCTCATACGATGAACTATTGAGCAGCTCGATCACCTGCTTACAAATAGCCTGGATAAGAAAAGGGTGGCAGTGAGTCACACGCATAATCTCTTCCGCGATCTCCTCAGTGAAGATATAGGGCACCGGCCGTATAATCAGATCGTGTGCATCCTGTCTCTGCAGGAAGCTCACCTTAATGCGTTCCACATTCACGAAGTAGCTGGCCCAACTGCGCCCCATGTCTCCAATCATCTTCGCGCCACTAAAGAGAAGTGCCAACCGTGAACGATTTTGAATCACGCTACGGAACCAGTTAAAGAGCAGCTTGAGATTGAGTCTGCCGATAGTCTCAACATCCGAGAGTTGTTCAAATTCATCGAAGGCGAGAATAAGGATGCGTTCCTCCTGCTCAAGAAGTTCTTCTACAAGAACCAGCCAGCGATCAAACTGGTCATAGACCGGCAACTCGCCCTGAGATTGTTGGATAGAATCAAGCCAGGCACGCTCTAAGGTTGGAACGAGCATTCCACGATCCTTCATCTGGCGCTCAATACTCGCCGCAACGTTGCCAAAGAACGCAGCCGCACTCGCCAGCAAGCCCGATTGCTGTAAATCATAGAAGACAGGAACGTAGCGGGGACCTAATAAAACAGGGAGCTGCTTAATGATACTGCTCTTGCCCATGCGCCTTTCTCCAAAGAGCAAAAACGTGGGACGCTGAGGCTTATGAAACGCCTGGCTCAATTTCTGTACCACGTCATTACGACCCACGAATAAGGGATTGCGCAGGTCCAACGCCCGCCCAGGCACGTAGGGGTTGTCAATATACAGCCCGTGCGATGTACTTCCCAACGTCTCTCTCCCCTGCTCTGCAAGCAATATCCAGCGATTGACCACAGCCTCTAGAAGCTGGTTCAAATTCATGTATTTAAAAGAACCGCCAGGACGCAACGTCTGCAGGTACTCAGCCATTTGCCCCAGAGCGTTCTGGCGATCCTGTTTGTTCATCTGAGTTTGATAGCTTGCCGCCGCGCGACTGGCATCATCCAGGACACGAAACACTCGGCTTGCCGTTGGACTGAGCTCGCGTACAACAGTTGGCACCAGGAAGCTGAGACTCTGATGAGCCTGGCTAATATCGCGCAGGACCGTGCGCCGCTCCAGATCGCGTAAGCCCAGCTCGTATGTCGTAGCCTGGGCGGCCCAGCGTTGTTGAGGACGATTAGTAATGATAAAACGAATTTCTTCGAGTGTCTCATTTAAGCTTTGTTCCGCAGCGAGCAGCAAAAGCTCCTTCAGATAAGGAAGCGGCAAGAACGTACACTCATCCCAGTGAAGAGCGGAGTGGCGCAGGCTGTAGAGGGCAGGTTGACGCTGCCTCTGGCTAAGCAAATATGCGCTAATTGTTGAATAGGCATAAAATGGATAAAGAGGGAGGCGGTAATAACTCAGCTGGAAAAAGAGCAGAAATGTCACCGCCACAATCCCCTCTTGCTCCAGCCCATAACTCATGCCATGGAGAAATGTATCGTGATGAAAACCAAGATCACCGGCGGGGATGCCAAGTGCTAAACTGAAGGCAAAAGAGATCACGAGTGCAATACGAACACCAATCGCAAGAACAGCTTCTCTATCTTTTACTATCCTGGTAACGATCAAGCCCAACAGGGCGGTAGAGAAGCAACCTGTAAGGCCGCCAACAATCAGGCCGGCGACGCTACCCGCAATGTTTTCCTGGTTTTGGGCAATAGGATAAAAGGTACCAAGCAGGTAGCCAGCCCAATAACCAACAACGATGCCAGCAAGAAAACCAATAATCAGACCTGTAATCATTGCAAGCCAGGTCGCAATTGTCGCTTGTCCCAGGCCTCCCTGCTTGATAGCATGAGCGCTATTAAAGCTAATCCCGAGCAGCACGCCAAATGCTATCCCAAAGATAATATCAACCAGAGTATCGCTCGTCGTATTGACAACAACTCCATTGGCAAAGGTTAAAGCTAGCGCTGAGGCGATACCAAGGTTCACACTGAATACACTGCCAACAAGAGCTGTGATTCCACAACTTAGTAGGGCGGCCCAGGTAGCATCAAACAAAAACCAGAGGAGAATAGAGGCAAATGGTGTAAAATTGTGTAGGGTGTAATGGGGGAAGAGCTCCGGCATGAGTAGGAAGATACCGACGCGCAATAGAATTGTGGGAGGAAAGGCGCAGAGAAAGATTACTGGAATAAGCTTCAGAATTGCAGAGAACCGCTGAAGAAGTCCTTGCGATCCAAGACTTTGGTTAAAGCGAACCGGCTGAAAAAAGCAGTATTGGAGTTGTAGATAGGGTAGGAAGAAAAATTTATATCCAATAGAGCGCGCAAAATTCATACGCATTTACTCTCCAAATTCCGCTTTAAAGCGTTCTTCAAAGACATACCTGTAGTGAGGATTGAGACGTGCCTCGTGAAGATCGTCTAAGAGAGTCTGACCAGCAAATTGTAATCGTTGCGGAACCCAAAGGTCTTCGGATGCATGTTCGCGTCCATAGCGCCAGAGATATTCTTGTTCTTGAGGAATAAAACCTGCAGCCTGTCCTTTTGCCTCAATGAACTGTTCGGTCTCTGTGCGAGTAAATTTCTTGACATGAATCTCTTCGAATATATTGATAAAACCACTGCCGCGAGAGTTCTGCCCAACAACATTGCGTAAAGTATCGCGACTGATAACAATAAGCGTCAGGTCCTGCATTTGCGTCATGGCGCGTAAACCGCTAAAGAAATGAGGGGTAAACTCTTGATGATCAGCAAACGACTCAAATTCATCAATACAAAGGATAGGCGCAAATTTCTGCTCTTGTAGCGCTTGTAGCCCATCGACAAGCGCATTTAGATTGGGCTGCGCCGAAGCCAAGGGAAGACCTAGAACTCGCAACGCTTCAGCCGTAAAACCTGGGACGGTCCAGCACTTAGGTGACATAGCATCAAGGTAACCAAAGCGAAAAGAGGAGCCTGGTTGATCAAGCAGCGTAAAACGCATAGAGTAGGCCAGCCAGGTCTTGCCAATCCGTCTGGAACCGGTGATAGAAGTCGATCCTTTGTGAAACGTGCGTGTAATCAAACGCTGTTTTTCACGTGTTCTACCATAGAGCTCTTCTGGATGGGGGAGCGGCATTTTATAGAGAAATATTGCTTTCGAAATCAGAGGAGAAGATCCCGCGCCACCTTCTTCAGGCTCCTCGCGCAAAAGAAAGCCCAGCTCGTAGGGCGTCTTCTGGAAAAGCTTACACAGCTTGCCTTGATAGTACAAGCTTGGAATCACACTGCCGTTTTCCCAACGACTAATAGCAACTCCGCTAGAGCACTCGATCCGCTCTGCCACCTCCGCCTGCGTCCAACCACAAGCTTCGCGTGCTTCCCTGAGTAATACATTCGCTTTGTGCAATACAACCTGCCGTTTCATATTCGAGCTCTGCTAGCAAAAATACATTAGCGTAAAGACATGTGTTAGAAGAAATTGCCTCCAGCTTTTAGGCAAATGATAAAAGGATGATAACAGGTGATATTGTAACATTAGCCTCTTCTGTCTACAATGTTTTTAGGCAAAAGGGTTGTATTGTGTAACACGGAGTTTCGAGGTTTGAATGGGGAGCCAGGAAAGGGATGTAGGATCAAAATGGCGCAAACAAGGAAAAGACTCTAGCCCCATCCCACTGGTATGGGCTGGCTGCTATATATCTTGCGCACTTTTCACCGTCCTGGGCTTCCTACTAGGAGGAACTGTAGGTGTATTTATCTCATTATCGCTGCATCTCATGCTCTGGTCACTTGTTGCTCTCCTACATTTTATCCGCTTTATTCACAGAACATAGAAATTTTTATAATGATGCGTGTAGAGATAAAAACCTTATTTCCACTTTCAACATCACAGATAGTTAAGAGGGCAATATGCTAGATAAGCAAGAGCATAACTTGAGACAAGAAGCTCTTCCGCTAAATGGTCAGGATTGCCAGACGAACAAAACATTTACGCGAAAGAGGAGACGGCAGCAAGACCAGCAAGGTAGAAGTAGCACATTGCAGAAGAAAGAGCCGAAAGAGGCAGGTACGTGGTCTGAATCCGTGCTCATGCAGAGCTTTACATTTATAATAGAAAAGCTGGATGGTAAGAAAAAAGTCAGTAAGCGGGCAAGAAGAAATGTGGTTGAGGAAGAGGAAAAATATTGTATGGGGTTGGCAGAAGTATTCGCGAAGAGGCTAGAGCGGGCTAGACAAGGAAAGTTCACCTTCTTGCTCGTCGGTCGTGCTGATGCAGGCAGGGCGAATCCAATGAATGTATTATTAGGTGAAGACATTGTACCCGGGGATGTGCATCACGAGACGCTGCAAGTTATTACCTATGAGCATAAAATAGCCGAGAATAAGTTTTCTATAATTGATACACCAGGTTTGTGTGATGCACCGACCGACCACGTAAAAGACTATGTCTATGTAACACGCCTCGAAGATGGAGCTCCGCGCTTTGATGGTCTATGGTTTGTAACGCCGCTGCTCGAAGCCGACATAACGGACGGCGAAAAACGTGCCATTAAGCTGATCACGCGCGCCTACGGAAGCGATGCCTGGCGCTATTCACTGATCGTCTTCACACATGATGAAATCCTAGAGCAAGGAATGGCATACCAGAAAATATATCAGGAAAAAATGGAGTGTATCCGCCAGGAGATTGCGCGCCTGACAGGTGAAGAGATCGCAGCAGAAATACCCGCCGTAGCAGTAGCTAGCACGCCGCAGAAGGCATCTGATAGCAAAGAATGGCTAAGTCAGCTCTATGTAACCGTATCAACACGTATGTCAGATCAAGGCTATTTATCATTCTTGCTAACGACTGCAAGGAGATTGAAATTTTTGCCGCTACAGAGTAGCAGAAAGTCTACACAAAGTATAAGGATAAACGCCTGCCCGGTGAATCAGCCGTCTGCGTCATCAAGAGATCAGGAAGAATATATTTGTATAGATGAAGAAAAAGGTCGTGAGATAGAGCAGAGGATGCGAAACTATTTAATGAACGTCGCGAAAAGAAATAGTATATCGTTTAGCTGATGGATGCATAGCGGAGTGTCAACGCTTGCCTTTCTAACCATTTTCGTTCTATCATTCGTAGTAGAGAATGCGTGAACAGTCAGCTGGAAAGAGAACGCGAACCATGACAACAACCGCTCAAGATATGCAAACATCGAAAACAGTATTTCCACCAGGTCCTAGAAAGCTGCCATATATTGGCAACCTTCTTTCGATGAGGCGTGATCCCCTTGGATATATTCAGCAACTGCAGCGCACATATGGTAGTATGGCAACCATCTATCTCGGCAAGAATCCGCTTGTGTTGCTGTTTAAACCCGAGTATGTGCGCTCTGTACTAGTCGAGAACCCGCGCAACTTTTCTAATGCTGGGGTTGCCCAGGAAGATGAAAGTCTGGCGAGCGAGGGCCTCTTGACCATCGATGGTGAGAAGCATCGCCAGCAGCGCCGGGCTGTGCAGCCAGCTTTTCACAAGAAATATGTCGAGGGCTACGCAACCGTCATTGATCAGTATACGCAAGAGCTCCTACAATCGTGGCAAGTTGGTGACACTGTTGATATATCAAGCGAAATGCAGAAGCTGACATTACGCATTATAAGTAAATGTCTTTTCAACATAGATCTCTCCAACCAGCTTAACGCACTGGGTGGGGCTTTTAATGATATGATTGGCAGCGCAACCAGCGTGGCCGAAGATGTCTTGAGAATCCGCATTGATAATCCCGTTACCGGATATGGCAAGCGTATGGCTGCGATGCGCAAATTAGATACACTGATCTATACCCTTATAGCCCAGCGGCGTGGGGATAACCACGAGCAGAACGATGTGCTTTCTATGCTGTTAGCATCGCCGAGTGGCAGCGAGACCCAGGAAAATCTGAACGAGAAACAGATCCACGATCACATCCTGACCTTTATAGCTGCCGGGCACGAAACTACAGCTAATGCTCTTGTCTGGACCTTCTACCTGCTCTCCGAGCATCCCGAGATTCGTACGAAGCTATTGAACGAGATTCGCAGCGTGCTCAGAGACCGCACGGCAACGGTAGAAGACCTGAGCAAGCTAACCTACACCGATTGGGTCTTAAACGAGGCCATGCGTCTCTATCCTCCCGCCTGGATGCAGGCCCGCTTCGTTACCAAAGAGTTTGAGCTGGATGGCGTCACCCTGCAGCCAGGAACTCTTGTGATGATGAGCCAGTGGGTACTTCATCGCCTACCCGAAATCTGGGGTGACCCCGAGACGTTCCGCCCCGAGCGTTGGGACCCGGCCAATGAACAACGTATACCATCAGGAGCCTACTTTCCATTTGGCCTGGGACCGCGCATGTGCATCGGCATGCCCCTGGCCCAGATGGAGTCCAAGCTTATCCTAACAACCATCCTGCAAAACTATCTACCTCAGCCCTTCCCGGGCTATGAGCCAGGCCTCAATCCCACGATTACCCTGCGTCCTAAGCAGAACTTACGTGTGCAACTGCTGCCTGTTGCCTCTGGTAGTGAAGATGCAAATGCATGGAGGCAGATCATTCGCGTTCCTGATGCCTCACTTGAGGAGCGTAAGGGATGTAGGCCAGCCTTTCTGAGCCTGTTTAGTGAGGGTTCCCATAAATAGATCCGAAGCCTTTCAACAGGTGATCTCAAACTTTTTAAAAATTATTAACATAGTTTTTTTTAATGTAATTTTTTTTTTTTTTGGT
>CAXTXB010000294.1:0-4953 GCA_964247965.1 uncultured Dictyobacter sp.
TGATTTCTCTATGAGATAGATCGCCTCGTCAAGGACTTGACTTTCAGTCAAATACTTATTACTATGTCATTATAACGACATAGTGAGTTGATAGAAATTGTGAAAAGTTTTTTGACGAAGATAATGTTTAAGGGATCTTCATGATCATATCTTTGTCATAATACTGGACTGGCACGCCAAGCAAGTGACCCCCGCAAACGTCACCCTACATAACCGTTATTGGGAGGCAACCCCTTCACAGATCGCCGTCCCGGCCGCAGCCGCGCTCATCCAGTTTGTGCTTCATCCAGATACATACATGCAAGTCTTACAGAATTGTGATTCATTGGCGAATCAATACTGGTCAACGCACAAATAGAAGTATAAAGTTATGAATCATTGCGAACGTTTAAAAAATGATGAACATTGTGTTTTACATGCTCCTTTTATTGGGGGGGGGAGACAAAAAAGAGGGGAAAAAAAAAAATTTAAAAATTGTTTTTTCCGCCCCAACAAAAAAAAAACCCCCCCCCAAAAAAAACAATGTTCATCATTTTTTAAACGTTCGCAATGATTCATGTTTTCTTCTGCGAAGCAGAGGTGCCGATTTATCGTGTGTAATGGACAGCTAGATGAAGAGAGGAATATGGCGCAAGTAACAAAAATACCAACAACAACTTTTGTGCCGCATCCTGGCAATGCACGGGGGCAGATACGCCGACGGCGGCGGCTCAGGCGGCTCTTCTCTTTCACCTTTATTTTGCCCGCCGTCGTCCTGGTTGTGGGCATGTTCTGGTACTCAGTGGTATTCACGCTTGCCATCAGCTTTACCGACTCAGAAGGGCTGGTGACGCCAAATTTTATTGGTTTCGCGAATTATGCTAATCTGATCCATGATCCAGCTTTTGCGACAAGTATCATCAATACCTTAATCTGGGTCATCGGTATGGTCATCCTACCAGTAGGGATCGGGCTGGCTGCGGCTATTATGCTGCAAAATCTGCGTGGTCAAACAATCTTTAAAAATGTGTTTTACCTGCCCTATGCAATCGGCCTAACCTCAACCGGAGTGATATGGACCTTTCTTTTGTCGAATGATGGCCTGCCGACGCTGCTTGCGGCCATTGGTTTCAGACAATTTGCCCAATACAATTTTCTCACCTCCGTGCCGGTGAATACCTTCGCCATGATTATTGTGGCAACCTGGCAGGGCATGGGCACGAATATGTTGCTCTTCCTGGTCGGACTCAATGGACTGGATAGAAACGCGCTGGAGGCTGCGCGCCTGGATGGAGCTGGCGGCTTCACCCTCTTCCGCCATGTCACTTTCCCGCTGCTACAGCCCGTAACGGCGGTTATCGTCTCCATTACGCTTGTCAATAGCTTGCAGACGTTTAATCTGATCTGGGTTATGACACAGGGAGGACCCTATAACTCGTCATCGACGCTGGCCGTGTGGATGTATACGCAGGCGTTCGCCCTCTTCCGCGTGGGATATGGTTCGGCCATCGCGATTGTGCTCATGCTTATCGTGTTGCTGGTCTCGGCGTTTTATTTGCGGAAAAGTGTGTAAGGGAGAAAAATTATGGCTATAATCGCTGATAAATCTCGTCCCCAGACGCGCCCTCGGCGGCAGATCAACATCGGTACGCCGGTCCTGTACGCAGTGGCGGTGATCTTTGCCCTCATCTGGCTCTTCCCGCTCTGGATAACGATCTCGACTGCGATCAAATCTACTCCGGACTTTATCGCTAACGCCTTCTGGCTCTTTCCGCGCGAATTCAACCTGTTTCAGAATATGGCCCAGGCCTGGAATACTGCGGGCTTAGGGCAAGGCTTTGTGAACAGCCTGATCTATGGCGTGGCCGGTGGAGCGCTGGCGGTGTTTATTGCCGGATTGGCCAGCTATGGCCTGGTCGTATTGAAGGTTCCCGGGGCGTACACCTGGTTTCTGGTCATTTTTAGTGGGACGCTCTTCCCGCTGCAGATCTATATCGCGCCTCTCTACCAGACCTATAATGCGCTGGGCCTGTATGATACACAGATTGGCATGGTAATCTTCTATACCGCCATCAGCGTGCCCTTCGCCACACTGGTCATGCGTGGTTTTTTTAGCACCATTCCAGAGGAACTCTCGTCGGCGGCGCGTGTGGACGGCAGCAGCGAATTCGGAGTCTTCTGGCGCATTTACATGCCTCTATCGTTCTCAGCGTTCCTGGTCGTTTTCCTCCTGCAGTTTACCTGGATCTGGAATGACCTGCTCTTCGGCCTGGTGTTGAGCAACTCGAACGAGGTCCGGCCCGTGATGCCCAGCTTGTCGAGCTTGTCGGGCGTATATAATGGCGCGAGTTTTACCATTGTGCTGGCGGGTGCTCTCATCGCCTCTGCGCCCACGCTCATTCTCTTCCTGGGACTGCAGAAATACTTCCTGCAGGGCCTGACGTTATCGGTCAGGAAGTAGACTACTATTCTAGAGAGGTGAAAGATGGCGAAACCATTTACAATCTATATCATGCAATCGGCTCACACTGATATTGGATACACGCATCCACAGGGACAACTGGAAGACATGTATCTAGAGTACTACGATCGCGTGCTGGACCTGTGTCGGGAGACGGCGGATGTTCCGGAGGAGCATCGCTTTAAGTGGACGTGCGAAACCTTCTGGCAGGTGCGCCATTATCTCTCGCACCATCCTGAACGCGAGGCCGAGTTTCTACAGTATGTGCGCAGCGGGCAGATAGAGATCACCGCCCTCTACGCGCACTTCACCGACCTGATCGACGCCGACGCCTACCGGCAAAGCGTCTCGCTGGCGGTCGAGTATTGTAAGCGGCATGATCTGCCTTTGCGCACGGCCATGCACTGCGATGTCAATGGCTGGCCGTGGGCCGTGGCCGATATTCTGGCCGACTATCATATTCCATACTTCATCAGTCATCTCAATCTCGACATGGGGACCGACCCACTTGGCCGCCGCGGCAGCCTTGAGTACAATATGCGCCAAACCTGGTCAAAGTTTCTGAGGCCCAATTCACCCATCCGTATTCCTCAGGCGTTCTGGTGGAAGGGGCCGCAGGGAGGAAGCGTCCTGCACTGGCTGTCAGATCAATATCTACTCGGCAATCTGCTCGGCCTATCGGGCGCGAAGGGCTTTCATGCTGATAAGACACGGTACTTTACAGAGACGGATCGAGACAGCGTAGACGATCTCTATACGCTTGCCCAGGAACAGGTGCCCCTGTATATAGAACGCCTGCGTGCCCAGGGCTATCCACTCGATGCGCTCTTAATCAGCACTGGTGGCTTCTATGTCGATAACTCGCCCCCGGATACACGCTGGTATCAGATCATTGAACGCTGGAACCGCGAACATGATACTATTCACCTGCGCACGGCCACCGTGAGTGAATGGTTTGAAGATCTGCCGAAGTATAGCAACGACGCGCATCCAACCTACCAGGTCGCCTGGCCCGACTCCTGGGCGCATGGACTGGGTTCCTGCACCGCGCGCGTGGCCCAGTTACGGCGCTCACAGCGTCGCACAGCTGATATCAAAGCTCTGATCGCACAAAGTCATTCAGCACGTGCGGCCGCACACCTTGAGAAAGCAGCAGAGCAGGAGCGCATGGCTCTGGAGCATACATTCGGGGCATGGTCAACCACCCAGCGTCCAACCTCATGGTTGAATAACTTCGAACAAAACGTCAAGGAGCTCTTCTTCCACCGCTCCGAACTCTATTTAAACGAGGCGGCCGGAACCGCCTTGAGAACTGGGCCAAAGCTAGTGTCGGTGAATCCTACCCTCTACGCAGGCTCCGCAACACGGCCGGATGGTACATACCTCGTACATTTCACATCAGAAGAGCTGCATCCCGACCCGGCTCAGCAGGCATTACGAGCCAGCGATGGACAACTCTATACTTTCCAGCGTGAAAACGATGAGCTCGCACAATTCGTGTCAATCGTTCCACTCAAGTCAGATACACTGTCATCATTCGAACTGGTTGCAGCGCCCCAAGCTCAACAGCAGGGCTTGCGCGTGTCGAAGAACGCAGGTTTCATTGAGGTGGAGACAACGGCGTGGCGGCTGCGCATCGATCCAGAAAATGCGAGCTTACGCAGCTTACGTGAACTGGGGGCCGAGCGAGAGTGGATCAATGGGGAGCATGAATACGGCTTTGGGCAGCTAGTACACGAGCGGGTCGTGCATCCGTGGGGGTGGCAAGCGGTAGGCAATGAGCAACGCTTTCTGGCGCTTGGCATTGCCAGCGAAGAGCTCAAGCAAAGCTATCCTGATGTGCCAGTCTTTGAACGCTCGTCACCAGCGATCAAAGACGAACCAACGATCACCAGCGGCCCTATCTTTGATGGAATCAAGTTCTCTAGCGCTCATACAGAATCTGGACTCACTCACCTCTCCTGGCGCTTCTATCATGCACTCCCACTCGTCGAGCTCGTCATCGACTGGGACAAGCCCTGGAGCGAACTGCCGGAGGCGGCATATGTCACCTTTCCCTTCGCCAACCAGCAGAGCGTGCTGGATCTAGAAACCGCGGGAGGCTTCTTCCGGCCGGGTAGTCATGAAACAGGAGGTCAGTTGCCAGGGACCTGCTCAAGCTACTACACCATTCAACGGGCCGCACGCGTCACAAGAAGCGATGGCGCGCAAGGTCTCTGGCTCCCGCTGGACGCGCCCCTGGTCATGACCAATGAGTTGAACTTTAATCGGTGGGAGACCGAGCCCTGGACGTGGAACGGCTTCCTCGCCTCGATGCCCGTCAATCACTACTGGCACACTAATTTCCCGACCAGCCAGCGCGGTCCCTTCCGCCTGCGCTATCGCTTCATCGGCCAGCAAGCGTTGACCAACGAAGCGCAAGCCATTGAATCCGTCATGCCAGTAGAGGCGCTGGGATGGCACTAATTATGGATCATCCTGAACTTTTGAAAATGACGAACATCGTGTTTTAC
>CAXTXB010000294.1:4963-7386 GCA_964247965.1 uncultured Dictyobacter sp.
CTAAAAAAACTTTTGTTTGAAATTTTAAAATTTTCTGTATTAGCCATAACTAGCCTATAAGGGGATAGCATTATGAATATGTTGTGGGATGGGGAAGGGAGCGCCCTGAGGAGCATTCCACCCGAGCAGGCAGCGATTCTGGCCTTTGATGTGGGTGGAACTCGTGTCAAGGCTGGAATTGTACAGGGTGCGGCAGTGTCGGCGCTGCATGTAGAGCTCTTGCCGGTACAGAAAGACGCCGCCAGTCTGATAGATGCACTCGTCCACCTGGGGAGGCGAGTGCAGGCGGATCATCCAGTGCAAGCGGTCGGTGTAAGTATGAAGGGAATCATCGATCCTCGTCGAGGCACAATCCTGGACGTGAATGAGTCTCTATCTAACCTCATCGGCCAGCCTTTTGCCCTGGAGCTAGCGAGCGCATTTCACCTGCCAGTCTTCGCCGAGAACGACGCCCGCATGTACACGGTCGGAGAGATGCTCTATGGAGCAGGTCGGCAGGTAGAAAACCTGCTCTGCCTCACCCTTGGAACAGGGATTGGCTGTGGTTTCGCGCTACAAAGACGCGTGCTGCGCGGAGGACGTGGACTCTTCGGCATTATAGGGGGTCACATTACCGTTCAGGTGAATGGTCCGCGCTGCACCTGTGGAAATATCGGCTGCCTGGAAGCATTCATCGGCACTGCTCCCTTGCTGAGAAAAGCCGCGGAACTGTATATAAGGCATGATAAACTCATGCCTTCCAAAGAGGCATGGACGCCTCAGCACATTTTTGCACTTGCAGCGACCGGGGACGAAGTGGCATGCGAAGTCGTTGCCTACTTCGCCCGCTACCTGAGCGCTGGCATCGTCTCCTTAATCCACGCATACGATCCTGACATAGTTGTGCTAGGTGGCGGAATCGCTGGCTCATCGCAGCAATTCTTACCCACCGTTCAGAAGTACGTCGATGAGCATACCTGGACCTACCCGCGCGGCGGCGTGCATGTGAAAATGGCAGAGCTTGGGGATACTGCCGCGTTAGTTGGTGTGGCTGCGCTCGCTCGCGGCATGGACGTCTTACTATGAAAAGAGAACATACTTCTATGGAATCATCTGCTTCATCTGTCTATAGAACCTACCCGGTTCAGCTTTTCCCCTGGCTTCCGCTGGAAACAGGCTACGATATCCTTATGCAGACCCTGTTCCAGGCTGTAAACCAGTCAACTGGTTCAAAGATCATCGTAATAGATGGCTTTATAGGTGGGCGCTGGCATGATTTCATCGCTCGCTTGCGCGGGGCATTCGGCGAGCAAGAGCTACGCTGGCTCTCGACCGAAGCATGCTTTCGGCCCCCCGACGAGATTCAGCAGCTCTTAGCGACATCCCTTACCCAGGACCCGGTCTTCGGCCGCGTATTTCATGGAAACCTGCAAGATCTCTGGCTGCCTGAACAACCAACATGGCTACAAAGGGAGGCCGAAGAGACAAATAATAACTGTATTACCATCGTCTATGGGTATGGAGCCTCACTCGTCACCACCGAAGGTATCCATGTCTATATCGACGTGCCCAAAGATCTCAGCCAGCAGTTGGCGGGGCAAAAAGAGATTTGCAACGTTGGCACACAGGAGCCAGAGGCCTTTAACCTGATGTACAAGCGTTTCTACTTTGTGGATTGGCCTATGTTGAACCGCGTCAAACGAGCAGAACTGGCGCGGATGAACTTTTTTGTTGATGGAAGTGAGCAGGATGCGCCGAAGCTTGTGCGTGGTGACGACTTCCGCCGTGCCCTGCATGAGCTATCCCAGAGGCCATTTCGCGTCAAACCCTGGTTCGCACCGGGTCCGTGGGGTGGACAATGGATGAAAGAGCAGTTTGGCTTGCCGAGCGAGGCTCCAAACTACGCCTGGTCGTTTGAACTTATCGCGCCAGAGAACGGCATCCTGCTAGGAAACGCTGAACAATACTTTGAATGCGCCTTCGATTATCTACTGTGGGCCGAGACCGATGCCGTCCTTGGCATACCAGTAGCTAGCCGTTATGGCAGCTATTTCCCCATTCGCTTTGACTACCTGGACACCATGGGCGGCACCAACCTCTCCTGCCAGGTGCATCCACGCGTGGACTATATCCGCAATGAATTCGGCGAACCATTGACGCAAGACGAAACCTACTATATCGTCACCTGCGATCCCGACGCCCGCGTCTTCCTGGGCCTGCGTGAAGATACCAATATTAAGTCTCTTAAAACCGACGCACTCGCCGCCCGCGATCAGCGCATCCCCTTCGAAATCACCGACCACGTAAACGCCTTTCCCAGCAAGCCGCACGACCTCTTTCTCATCCCCAGTGGAACCGTCCACTGCAGCGGCGCAAACAACCTCGTGCTAGAGATCAGCGCCACCCCCTATATTTTCACCTTCAAAATCTACGACTACCTGCGC
>CAXTXB010000295.1:0-5385 GCA_964247965.1 uncultured Dictyobacter sp.
GCTCCAAACGGGCCATATCCTCTCGGATCTGCTCAACTGAACCACTAAGCATTGAACGTGACTCCGGCAGAGGCTGTGTACTAAGCTGACCATTAGCACGCACAACGATCGGCATCCCATCAGGATTACGGCCAGCCGCTTGCACAGCGCTACGAAAGCCCTGAATGCTTTGCTCCAGTATATCCCATCCAAAGGCACCAGGGTTGAAGCCATCCACGAAACGTCCTGCACGTTCAAGAGAAGCGGGCGCAAAGGCTCCAATCAACACGGGAGGTCCGCCGGCCTGCACCGGCTTTGGACCAATATCGGACTCCGCGATATGGTAGAAACGGCCATCATAGCGCACCGGATCAGAACCCCAGGCCGCGCGCATCGCCCCCACGAACTCTTCCATTCCGCTACCACGACGCTTCAAAGGGATATTAGAAGTCTCGAACTCCTCCTCCATCCAGCCCTGACCCAGGCCAGCAATCACCCGGCCATTGCTAAACTGATCGAGCGTCGCGAAACGACGAGCCAGTACTACCGGCACATGAAAGAGCGCATTAATCACGCTCGTCCCCAACTTCACGCGCTGCGTGTGCGCCGCCACATACGTCAACGTCTCAATAGGATCATAGACCGTCGCATAGGACTCAGGAAGCTGAGAGACAGGCATACCCGGAGCCAGTGACATAGCACGCCTGGGGCGCAGCAAGCGTTCTAGAACCCACACCGACGCATAATCAAGGCGCTCCGCCTCCTGCGCCACGCGTACAATTGCAGCCGGTGAGGCATTCGCCCCGCTTTGCGGCAGAGAAATACCAATATCTAACATAGGAAAATTTATCCTTTTTTACCAGAACAATATATCAAACGGAAGCTATCTATAACAGGCAACAATGGACAATGCACATTATATAATTATCTACATAATAATGTCAAGTGCTTGACCTTTTGGATTCCTGGACATATACTAGTAGCATGCCTGAACACGAAGCACACACAACCGAAGAGAGAGAAGCTAGCAAGGCAAGCACGGAAGGGGGGAGGACCGAGTATAAAATGCATAGAGGGCGTTCGCAAGCGCGCCGCCATATCAACGAGCTTTGCCAACCCTATACCAGTAGCGCTAACATAGCCGAATGTGAGGCGCTCTTCTCAGCATTCTCGCTGCTCCAGGAGAAGTGGGTATTGTTTATTATCCACAGCCTGCTCGAAGGTCCTATCGGCTTTAACGAGCTCAGCCGCCGGGCGCATGGAGTCAACACAACTACCCTCACACAACGACTCATGCTGCTCGAACAAAACGGCGTGGTCAAACGCACGGTCTACTCCATGATGCCGCCGCGTACTACCTATGAGCTTACAGAGGCCGGTTTGGCCCTGCGCGAAGTTATCGACGCGATCGAGCGCTGGGGCGAGCAATACAGAAAAGATGCTCCGACCTGCAATCCTGAGGAATAAGCCCAGGAAGATTGGGGTAACTACTTTCATACATGCGCATGTATTGCCATACTATGGTATGATGAGCACAGAACAACAATTTTAACTCTCCATGCCTAAGGAGTGCCCCGATGGAGGCTGCAGCGCCAAAAGTACTGAAGATATTTTATTGCTATGCCCGCAAGGATAAGCCGCTACGCGAGGAGATGGATCTGCACCTCAGCACGCTCAAACGACAGAATCATATTATTACGTGGGCCGACCACGAGATCGCTCCCGGCGAGGACTGGGCGAAGAGTATCGACATCCATCTCAACGAGGCCGATATCATCTTTCTATTGATCAGCCCAAACTTCATGAGCTCCGACTACTGCTACGGTACCGAGATGCAGCGCGCCCTCCAACGCCACGAGCAGAAGCAGGCTCGCGTCATCCCCATCATTCTGCGCCCTGTAGACTGGGAAGACGCCCCCTTCAGCAAGCTACAGGTCCTCCCCACCAACGCCACTCCCGTCACTATCTGGCCGGACCGCGACGCCGCCTTCGCCGACATCGTCAAAAATCTGCGACCTATGATCAAAGAGCTCCGCAACCGCCTCAGAACAAAGGAAGAGTGGCTGGCGGAGGCAGAGGCTTTGCTTGGGCAGGATCGTCATGAAGATGCCCTGGCCGCCCTTAATCAAGCACTCGTCCTTGATCCAAACTTTGTTCTTGCTCTCATTTATCGAGGCGGGGCATACAAACAGTTATTAGACTATAAGAAAGCTCTGGACGACTTCGATCGCGCCCTCTCTCTTGATCCTAAGAATGCTTCGCTCCTGATGCTGCGTGGAGATGCCTATCGCCTGCAGGGAGATTATCCAAAAGCTCTCGCCGACCTTAACCAGGCACTTGCTATCAAGCCCAATGACCCCGCAACCCTGGCCAGACGCGGTGAAACATATCGCCTGATGAACAACTACGAGAAGGCGCTCGCTGACCTCGATCAAGCCCTCGCACTCGCACCAGGTGACACCTTCGCATTAGCTTCCCGTGGAGATACTCACCGCTTTATAGGCAATTACCAGCAAGCAGTGGCAGATTTTGACCATGTTCTTTCCCTCACCCCCCACAACACCACTATCCTTACTAAGCGCGGCGACACCCACCGACTCCTGAAAGACTATACGAAAGCATTGTCAGACTTCGATGAGGCACTCGCCCTCAATCCAACATTCGCGGCAGCCCTCGCCGGGCGTGGAGATACCTATCGGCTCCTGAAAGACTATACGAAAGCGCTGGCCGACCTTGATGAGGCTATCTTTCACAATCCCCGTGATGAGTGGGCTCTTATCAGTCGCGGAGAAACCTATCAGTCAATATATCAGTTCAATGCAGCTCTGGCCGACTTTGATCGGGCAATTAATCTTAGCGAAGAAAATGATTGGTATAAATATAAGAGAGCAATTACAAATTTATTCATTGGTCGGAGAGAAGCCGCGGAAAAGGACATTATCAGCGCGATTGAGATTGCCCGCTCCAGGTTTGCAGTTCTAAGCTCAATTACAGAGCGCTGGAGAACCGCTTTCAATATAGCACTCTATCATCTCGTCCTCGAAAAATATGAAGTAGCCGAAGTACTCTATGAAAATCTTATCAATGTATGCACTCTATATGCAAGGTTATATGACGCGGCAAGTGACATTTCGGAAATGTCAACAATCTTCAATTATGCATCAGAAACATTACTTGATCTAAAACCCACTTATTTCTTACTGGAGGATAGTAAGCGCATTGAGCGTATTGGTCAGCAAATTCTTAAGCGCCTGACTGAGATTGAATAGGCAACGAGTTAGAAAGCAAGCAGATGAGGATAACACATTAGAAGTGATTGATGGGTAAAAATTTTACGACTCTAACGAATTTATGTTAGAAGTCGAAGTAAATATGACTTTCTCCTTTTTGTCGTTTGACGAAGCCTATGACAATCAATACGACGAAGAGTGTTGAGACGATTGAGATAAAAATAAGCAACGAAGCCAATACATTGCTAAATACGATAGAGAAGATGATGTAGAGGAGAAGACCATAGAAAGACGCCCAGAGGTAGGGCAAAAGATGCTTCCAGTTTGAGACTCTACTTGACGGGCACATGCTACACTCCTTTTTCATTGTGCTAATACTGCAATAGAAGCCAGGGCTGACGACCAGCGATCCACAAGTTATATATTGTGCAAAGTCGCTTTTGCCTTTTTATTGTACCATTATTTGTTTTGGTTGCGGTACTGCTCCGGAAGCAGAGGTTGAGCCTGCTTGCTAACTTCTACCTCCCTCTGTTCCACTATTATTCAGATGTCAATGGAATGCTTTCCAGGTGCACGTTTGTGAACCAGACTTGCCTTGTTCCTGTCAGGCTGATGCCGAAGAGGACGCAGACGCTATCGATCGGGACATCGATCTGTGTTTCATAGCGGGTCCAATCCTGGGTTCCCTGAAATGTGGCCTGCTAGCGCTCTTCATCTATCTAGTGACAGGAATGGAGAAAAAGGTTGGAAGATTTGCGCCGGGATACACAAAGATTTCCAGAACCCTTGCCACTCCGCCGTTTCTCTGTTACCGTTAGGTGAATACACTTATTCTTAGCTTACTGCATAAGTAGAGGATTCAAAGATGACTGAGAATCGAGACGAGCAGATCGTTAGCTCTCATTATGGGCAAGACAACCTTAGCAGCAGAGTTTTAGATGCTTTGCGGGCGGCGGGGAAGGATGTTGAGCGGCTGCGACCTGAAGACCTGGAGCCGCTGGACCAGTTTCACATTGGTGGGAAGGGGGCAACGCTGCAGTTGTTGCAGAGAGCGCCTCTAAGGTCGGGCGCGCGAGTTCTGGATGTAGGTGGGGGCATAGGTGGGACGGCTCGCTTGCTGGCTGGGAAGTCAGGCTGTTCTGTGACGGTGCTGGACCTTACAGAAGAGTATTGCCAGGTAGGGGAGATGCTGACGCAGCGAACGGGTTTGGGCGATCGGGTGACATTTCGGCATGGCAGCGCGCTGGATATGCCTTTTCCCGATGCGTCGTTTGAGGCGGTGTGGACGCAGCATAGTTCGATGAATATTGAGGATAAGGGTCGGCTTTACAGAGAGATTGGGCGCGTCCTTCAGCCTGTCAGGCGATTGGCGCTTTATGAGGTGATGGAGGGTGAAGGTGGACCAGTACATTTCCCTGTTCCGTGGGCCGACGATGCACGGATAAGCTTTCTGCGCAAGCCTGAGGATGTGCGCGCGATGCTGATCGAGGCTGGCCTGCGGGAGGTGAGCTGGGTAGATATGACTGAGACAATGCTGGCAACGTTGCAAGAGGGGACGGCGCGACAAGCGGGGACGAGCCAGCCAGTGCTAGGGCTACACATTCTACTGGGAGAGCACTTTCCGGAAATGCTGCAGAATGTGCAGCGCAACCTGACGGAAGAACGGATCACGCTAATTCAGGGCGTGTTTGAACGGGCTTAAGTGATCCTGCTTCGTTGATCAGTACGATATCAATATGCTTAGTGTTTGATCCTTCCGGTAAAAACTGAAAGAGGTGCATGATGGAATTTCATCATTTAATTCAGAGAGCTCTTCACGTTCGGGCAAAATATGCCCAGTTCGAAAAGCAGACGTATGGCAAGAAGTGGACCGGAGAGCAGTTGGCGCAAGGATTTGTAGGGGATGTTGGTGATTTGATGAAACTCATCATGGCGAGAGAAGGGCTACGAGTGATACCTGACGTTGAGAGCAAGCTGGCCCATGAGCTATCCGATTGTTTGTGGTCAATTCTTGTACTTGCTTCTCAATATCAAGTGGATCTGGAAAATTCTTTCTTAAAGACGATGAACGACTTGGAGCAGCATATCGATGCGAAGCTTGGTGCAGATGGAATGTAATCGTGTGAAGTGAGCAGAAGTGGTGCTGAAAGGACGAGCGGAATGAATACGGTCCATC
>CAXTXB010000295.1:5395-7340 GCA_964247965.1 uncultured Dictyobacter sp.
TATTTATTCTATCCCACTGCCCTTACTAAAGTGAATTTGGCATTTACATTTTTTATACTGAAGGCGTGATTTCGAGCCAGGTACGCGAGCTGCGGCGAATGGAGTTCATGAGGCCGATTAGCTGATAGAGGATGCCGAAGCGTTTAGCCAGGATGGCGTTGGCCCGCGCCTGGTCAGCATCTGGGACGATAGTAGCAATAGCCTCAATTTCGGGACCATGAACCTTGCCAGCACGGTCGCAGGGAGCGAGCTCAACACGAGGGTTGTTGCGTACACGCTTTACTTTGCCGGCATTCCCATCTGTGACAAGGTAGAGTTTCCTGTCATCGTCGGGATCGAAGGCAAACCAGACAGGAGTGGCGACTGCCACTCCACTTTTACGAAACGTCTTGAGCGAGATATACTTTTCAGGTACCAGGTACGCAAAGGGTGAGTTGCCCTCACCGGCAGTTTTCTCAATCATAGATAGATGCTCCTAATGTAAACAGAATAGAGATAGTAATGGTATAAGCGCATGCTTTCTTTGTTCGTTCTATAAGACGTATCAGCGTGACAAATCAGATCAAACTTGTAGTAGGACAGTGTTTGATCCCCGTCATTTTCACCTTCTCGCTCTCTGACTTGTCGCGGGGTAGGCGCGCGTTAAGAGTATTTATAGGGTTTTTTATATTCCACTGCTATGCATAATTTAAGCGGAGCTTAAATTATGGATTGCAGTGGAATATAAATTATGCACAAAAAGCAGAAACAAATAAATAGAATTGGATTGAGCAGCGAAGCTGCGTGTGCTCATCAGCAGTATCACATGGGCTTTGACAAGTTGCCTTTCTTTCGTTATGATCCATGTAGACTTATTTTGCTGGCATCGTTTTTTGTGCATGCAGTTGTGCGCGGGACAGTGCCCAGAGAGGCAGGGTAGAAAAATGCATCGTATTATGCGAATATTGGCTATTGTGGCCGCGATTAGCTCGTATTTTGTGCTATTGATGGGATCGCTGGTGACAAATACAGGTTCGGGGCAGGGATGCGGGAATTCATGGCCGTTTTGTCATGGACAGATCATTCCTGGAACGATCACTGTTGCGGGTGTCATTGAGTATAGCCATCGCGTGATGTCGAGTGCGGACGGGCTGCTGGTGCTCGTTCTTACAATCGGGACATGGTTTCTCTATAAGAAAGACTTTCGCGCGAAGTTACTCGGCGTTTTTAGCCTGTTCTTTGTGATTCTACAGGGCGCTCTGGGTGCCTTGACCGTTGTGTATGAGGGCACGTTTATGAAGACGTGGCTGCTCTCCGTCCACTTCGGTCTCTCGCTGATCGCCTTTGCCAGCGTGATCCTGCTGGCCATTCGCCTGTTCCAGATCGATAGGGAGCAGCGCAGCGTTGTCAATGGAAACGAAGGCAGTCAGGTTATGAGGGCCGATAGAGCGCGGCTGCAGTATCCTGTGTGGGGTCTGGCGATCTATACCTATATCGTAGTGTATACGGGTGCGCTGGTCGAGCATGCCGGGGCTCTATTGGGGTGCGGCTACCAGGTGCCAGGCTGCGGTTCCACCTACTTTCCAAATTTGACTTCAACGGCCGGCATTCAGATGCTACACCGCTATGCTGCCTCATCGCTATGGCTATTGGTACTAGCACTGCTCATCGTTGTGACGCGGCGCTACAGTGAGCAGCGCGACATCGTACGTGGTGCGTGGTGGGCATTCATCTTGATTACGCTTCAGGGGGTGAGCGGCATCACGACTGTGCTCACCGGAGGCCAGCTGCTTGCAATATTGTGACACACGACGATTATCTCTGTTTTCTTCGCAGTACTGGCCTATCTGTGTATGCAGGTTGGGTGGCCGCTGAGAAAAAAGAGGCAGGAGCAACTGGGAGTGGGCGAGCAGCAGCTAGAGCTCAATCCAGTTCCATAGATAACGGGTCAACAGGGTATTCCGAC
>CAXTXB010000296.1:0-5506 GCA_964247965.1 uncultured Dictyobacter sp.
GGGATTGTCGCTACGCGGGCCTGACAAACAGGCGAGCACGACAACCGCGAGGGATTGTCGCTACGCGGGCCTGACAAACAGGCGAGCACGACAACCGCAAGGGATTGTCGCTACGCGGGCCTGACAAACAGGCGAGCACGACAACCGCGAGGGATGGTCGCTACGCGGGCTATAACGAAATATTGAATGATCAAGGAGGGGAATATGGATACGCGGCGTGATGATGTACTGGGGAAGATTGAGAGAACGCGGCAGGCGCGGCGGCACAAGTTTTATTTGCGAGATGAGTATATAACGCTCAGTCATGGCAGCGGAGGGAAGGCAACCCACAACCTGATAGAAGGAGTCTTCGCGCCTGCCTTCTCCAATCCTCTGCTCGACCGCATGGATGACTCAGCAACGTTTGCCCTGGAGGGAACCGAGCAGCGCTTAGCCTTCACCACCGACACCTACGTCGTCAGCCCGCTCTTCTTTCCCGGCGGCGATATTGGCAAGCTCGCAGTCCATGGAACGATCAACGACCTGGCCATGGTCGGTGCATCCCCGCTCTACCTTTCTGTAGGCGTTATACTGGAGGAAGGGTTTAGCATCGAGATGTTGCGCAAAATCGTGGCCTCCATGGCGCAGGCCGCTAACGAGGCAGGAGTCGCCATCGTCACCGGCGACACCAAAGTAGTGCAGCGAGGCAAGGCCGATGGCATCTTTATCAACACCGCAGGAGTAGGAATTGTGCGCTCAGCAAACGCAATCGGGCAGGCACAGGTGCGGGCAGGCGACAAAGTGCTTTTAAGCGGACCAGTCGGTGATCATGGCATCGCAATCATGCTCGCACGCGAATCGCTGGAGATCGAAGCCGACATCAAGAGCGACACCGCCCCGCTGCATAACCTGGTTGCGCAAGTGCTTGCCGCCACCGGAGATGGGCTGCATTGCTTGAAAGATCCCACCCGCGGCGGAGTTGCCACCGCCCTAAATGAAATTGCCATTGATGCTGAAGTATCGATTGCCCTGGAAGAGCAAGCCATCCCTGTACGCGACGAAGTGCGTGGCGCATGCGAAATACTGGGGCTGGACGCGCTAACCATCGCAAACGAAGGCAAGATGTTGGCGATCGTTGCACCAGAGGTCGCAGATAAAGCCCTGGCAGCCATGCGAGCCCATCCGCTGGGCGCGGAGGCAGCAATTATAGGCACAGTGCAAGCAGAACCCGTGGGGATGGTCTTTTTGCACACCGACATCGGAGGGACCCGGGTACTAGATATGCTAGTGGGCGATCCCCTGCCGCGTATATGCTAACATGAGAGAAGTGCCACTTTAGCACGCACAAATTGGCTTCAACCGGAGATATGGGTCATCATTTTTCAAACGTTCGCGATGACCCACAGAGGCTCCGATACTCTCTTAAACTTCGTTATAGCAGGCCACCCGCTGGAACTGTACAGCCAGGTATCCTCCTATCTGTTTTAGTAGACCTCGAAACCTCCTCGATAAATAACTACACGATCTCGCCTTCTGCTCTAAACCTACTTCCCATCATTTGGATAAAATCAATGCAGTATTTGAGCATTACATGTGTGAGAACAGTTATGAATCAATTTTCTCACAACCCGGTGGGAAGCCATACCAAAAGTAACATAATACAAGCTCTTCCATAGCACATCAACGTGTTTACAGGTCTTTATATGTATGAATGTGAGCAAGGTGGAGACAAACGCATTGAAGTGGTTTGTGTAAAACGAGATCAAAAACGACAGGTGCATTTCTCGTCATCCAAGTGCCATCGAATTCCACACACTTATTGTTCAGCTGGCAGTAAGTTTTTCGAGGATGGCTGGAACACACTTACCACAACTAACACTCAGTCCTGGATCGAAATGTGGCAAGGGGGAAGATTTCTACTTCCATTCACATCATACCTCTGGGGTGCGTAAGTGCCTCAGCCCATATATTTATGTGTGGCACAACATTTTCAACGGATGGAGACCCCTCCTTAAGCCTGTGCCCACTCAATTTTCGATCACGGAGGAGTACAAAAGTGGATACTACTAGTCCACAGCGTGGCTTTTATTACCATTTCAGGTTCATAGACAACGCGATGCGCGCGTCTATAGTTTAAGGAGAGCACTCATGAAGGAACTCTCCTTAAAACAAATCGACGAGTACGTTGAAAAATTAACAAGAGAATATTGGCAGCAGATGCATGCCTATGCTCGCGCTCACTATAAAGACCAGACGAAAGCTGATGATATTGCACAAGATGTGTTTTTCGCTCTCTACCAGCACATCAGGAACACTCGCATGCCCCTTGATCGTCCACGAAGTTGGCTCTACACAGTTGTCAGGCATCATTGTATAGATGCTACCGAAGACAAGGAGGAAGACCATGATTCACTTGATCAAGCGAACGCAGGTCCTACCGAACGAGAAACCACTCCACTTCATCTACAAGATGACGAAAAGTATCAACCAGAAGTGTGCTTTGAAATACAGGAAGATATCGAAGCCGTCACAGAAAAAATCTATGCATTTCCAGATGGGCCGATGAAGAAAGCTATGACCTACGCCTTACAAGGGTACACGACTAAGGAGATTGCACGCCGTATGGGTCAGCCGGCAAGTTCTATTCGAGCTTATCTCTCACGAGGAAGATCATTGCTTCGAGCAAATACTCCAATAAGTACAAATCACATCAATACAAACCGCAAAGGAAAATGAAGATGATAGATAGAGATAATGGAGGATATTCAAACGAAGAATTAACGAACGTACAATGGGACGATAGTCCTTTCTATGCCAGACACACTGATATTCTTGGACCAAGAATGCCTACTTACATGGTGAGCATTCCAGAAAAGATAACATCAGAGGAAATAGCGTATCATCCTCCAGTTCAACTACTTCAGGATCTTGCTAGCTCCGAATGGCAGATACGCATTCATGCTATTCGCGAGCTAGAATTATTAGGGAAACAAGCACCTTTGAGCGTCGTTTACGCGCTCGAAGGTGCCTTGCAAGATTCATCAAAGTTTGTACGTGCGGCAGCGGCTCAATCCCTTGGAGAAGTAGGGGGGAAAGCACAAAAGACTGTGCTTCTCCTTACCCTTCCTGATCGAGAATGGAACGTTCGAGCAGCAGTCATCCAGGCTTTAGGAACCTTAGGTGCGGATACTCCTGTTGCAACCATTGTAAAGGCACTTTCAGATACACACGAAATGGTGCGCGAGACAGCCATATGGACACTAATGCGATTAGGAAGTGACATCTTGCTCCAGCCTCTCAAGAGTGAAGAAGCAATCACCGAGGAGCTTTCACTCTCAGCTGGAGGAGATGTTACACCTTTCCACGCCCTCCTTTCCGTATTAGAAGATCGATGCGAACTTGTACGATCGACTGCAGTTGAAGCTCTTAGTGAACTAGGCGAACACGCACCAATTGAACTTCTCGCACGAGCACTTCGTGATCCTCACGAGTTTGTACGCGCTGCGGGAGCAAAAGCCCTGGGCAAATTCGGGAAACGAATACCGATGGAAATTCTTACACGATCCCTGCTAGATAATCATGAAATTGTTCGTGCTACAGTCGTGAAAACCCTCGGAGAGTTAGGAGAACAAGCCCCTATCGAACGTATCATTCTTATGTTGAAAGATAGCAGCGAAATTGTCCGATCTGAGGCGATTACAACGCTAGGAAAATTGTATACATTTATTTGTGAGCACGTTTCATTTGAATTTCTTCTCTACGCCTTGAAGGATGAGGACGAAAATATCCGAGCTATTGCCACATGGATACTAGGAGAGCGAGGAGAAATTGCCTCGATTGAACTACTTGTGCGAGCTTCAAGAGACAATAGTGAAATTGTTCGCACAGCAGCAGAATGGGCAGTAACACACCTCGAAGAACTCTATGATAGTGTATCTCAAGAGGCTCAAGCTATGACAGTCGATCCAGTCAATGATTCAACATATGAAAATGTTGTAAAAACGTTTGAGCATCCGGAGGAAGTTGTATCAAAAGAAGCTCTACTTATCTCATTGTTAAAGTTCATTGAGGAGAAAAAAGGATATGTTGCTGTAGAGTCAGGAGAAAATGATACGGTAATTCTTAATTTTTACTATGAAAAGGAGGAACGATCAGTTCAGGAAGCAGTGCTTCGCCCTTATACGTTTTCGTCACACATCGAGCGCTTCGAGAATGCTTTCTCTGATACAAGCGCAGCAATACGAGCGACAGCACAGCGGGTAGATAAAAAATTACAGAGACATGATTGGTCAGAAACGTTTATGATCTCCCTGGATGTTTCTTCAGAAGAGAAGAAACAGCTTGAGAAATATATGCCAAAAAAAGTCATCCTTTGTTCCATTGGATATAGTGAAATGAGATCCGATGCTATTCCAATTCATCAAGATATAGAGCATAACTGCTCATTAAAGGGCTCTCGTCGCCTTGATCAGCATACCCGTGCATTAGTAGAAACAGCCTACGAACACGTTCAAGAGTACCAGGAAATGAAACTCTGGTACAAATCGGCAGCGAATTATACGCCATCAGCAGGGTTTAACTCTTTATATGAGCAGCTCTCTTATTGATTTACTAGAGTAGATATACGGCTACAGCTTTCTTGCTATAGCCTCTTTAATAAGTGGCGCGGCCGCCGCTGGCATCATAGCATTGGCCGGTGACGAAGCTGGCATCTTCGGATGCAAGGAAGTGGACGACGGCAGCGACTTCTTCGGGCTTGCCCATGCGACCCATGGGGACTTTGCTACGCATGTATTCGACGGCCTCATCAGTAAGCTGGGCCAATAATGGTGTTTCAATGACGCCGGGGGCGACACAGTTCACGCGGATGCCCTCGGTCACCACTTCTTTCGCCAGGGCTTTGGTGAGGGCGATCACGCCAGCCTTAGAGACTGAGTAGGGGATCATCTGTGGATTGCCCTCTTTGCCAGAGATGGAGGCGACGTTGACGATGCTGCCCGATTGACGCTCGCGCATAGAGCCGATCACCGCGCGGCAGCAGTAGAAGACGGCGGTCAGATCGAGGGTGAGCACGCGCGTCCAATCTTCATCGGTTAGTTCCCAGAGGGGAGTGGCACGTCCGGTTATACCAGCGTTGTTGACCAGGATATCGATATGACCTAGCTGTTGGATGACTTGAGCGAAGAGAGCGTTTACCTCATCGACACGGGTCACGTCAACGCGAAAAGCCAGCGCGCTTAGTCCTTGCACGCGCAGTTGTTCGGCGGCGGCGTGCGCGGCTGCTTCGTTTACATCGGCAATGACAACTGAGGCACCGGCCTGAGCCAGGCGTTGGGCAATGGCATAACCTATACCCCGTGCGGCTCCGGTTATCAGGGCCACTTTTTCAGGTAACTGCAAAAACATAGAATAGCTGCTCCTTTTCTATAATGACTTATCGCGAATTTGATACCGGTGGAAAACTTTTTTTTTTAGCTCCTTTATTTTAGCAGGAGCGCAAATAAAAGAGGGCACAAAGAAAGTTTTT
>CAXTXB010000296.1:5516-7309 GCA_964247965.1 uncultured Dictyobacter sp.
AAAAGTTTTCCACCGGTATCAAATTTTTGAAAAAAGAGCAGGCAACACAGAATGTTCCTCATTTTTCAAAACTTCGCGATGGGTCATTATAAACTATTGGAAACTAATGGCTACATCGCCAAGTCCGCTAAACGTTGCGCTAAAGCTATCGCCGGCGACAGCAGAAACGGCGGCGCACATTGCACCGGGCAGCACAAGTTGGCCGGCCTGTAAGGCGGTATCGAACTCGGCAAGTTTGTTGGCAAGCCATGCAACAGCGGCGGCGGGATGACCAAGAACGGCGGCACCTGTACCAGATCCAACGGGTGTACCATTCCGTGTCATCGTTACACTGACCTGTGTCAAATCAAAGGCATCCACCGGAACAATCGATGAGCTCAAGATTACGAATGCGGACGAAGCATTATCGGCAATAGTATCAACCAGCTTAATGCGCCAATCTTTGATGCGACTATCTACTAATTCGAGTGAGGCACAGACGCCTCGTGTCGCCTGCAAGACCTTTTCGAGCGTAACGCCGGGTCCCCGCAAGTCCTCGGCAAGCCAGAAGGCAATCTCTGGCTCAAGGCGTGGCTGTAGCAGTTTTTCAAATGACAGCACGCTGTTAGATGGAACCACCATTGCATCAAGCAAGAAACCGTAGTCGGGCTGATCCACACCTAGCTGCTTCTGCATAGCCAGGCTGGTCAGGCCAATCTTGCGTCCAATCAGTTGTCCGCCATCCGCGATTCTTTGCTCAAATAACGCGCTTTGGATCGCATAGGCCTGAGGGATAGAGAGCGTAGGCTCTGTTTCGCTCAAAGGAGGAATAGGGCTGCGCTTGCGTCCGGCTTCGTACAGTAGCGAGGCATATTCTTGAATTGTTTTGTTCATGAGCGTTCTTCCAATAAGAAATCGCGCACAAGTCGATTGAATTCCGCAGCGTGTTCAAGCTGAGTCCAGTGACCACACTTACCAAAGATGTGAAGCTGAGCATCATCCAGTGTGCTTAGAAGCTTCTGGCTGGCGGCGAGTGGAATCACGCGATCTTCGCGCCCATGGATGAGAAGAGTGGAAGAGTGGACGCCGGAGAGGCGGTCTTCGTAAACGGCCAGGCCATCCACACCCTGCTGACGTGGCTCAGGAAACATGCTCGAAAAGGCCTCTTGCATTCCAGGTCGTATGCTTGCTTTGTAGCGCAGCTCAGACAATTCTTCAGTTACGAAACGTTGATGGTCGTAGGTGAAGATACCAATCAGCCGTTTCATCTCTGCAACGCTCGGCTGGTAGCCCCATACAGCATCAAGGCCTTCAGTGATGGGGAAACGGACGCCCATCGGTCCCATCAGTACCAGGCGATCGACTTTGTCAGGGTGGTTGACGGCGGCGGAGAGGGCTACTGAAGCACCCATTGAATTTCCAACAAGGTGCGCGCGCTTAAGGCCTACGCTTTCCATAAAGCTGAGCAAGTGATCTGTCCAGCGCTCCAGATTGTAGGAATGATCTGAGGGAAGTTCTGTATAGCCGAAGCCAATCTGATCGTAGGCAAAAACATGTAGATGCTCCGCCATGTAGGGGATAGCGAGACGCCAGTTAGCCCAGGCAGAGACGCCGGGGCCAGAGCCATGAATGAAGATGACTGGTGTGCCGCTTCCCGCCTCATGATAATTTGTCAGTACTCCGCCTGCGCGGATGGATTTTCCGATCTCGGGTGTGACTGATGCCTGTGCCATAGCCGTTTTCGTTCCTTTCTCTTTTTCAGAATGTCCCAGACTCCCGCGTAGCGACAACAAACACGAGGGATTGTTGTCGCT
>CAXTXB010000297.1:0-2368 GCA_964247965.1 uncultured Dictyobacter sp.
CTACAGCACAGCGCTTTAGCGAAATACACTCTGATGTCAGCATCGCGTGGCAGAAGCGTTCTCTGCAGGAGTTTGCTGACTATCCAGTTGATCAGCTCGCCGAACGTTTTGATCTTCTAATCATTGATCATCCATTTGTCGGCTACGCTGCCAGCCATCCAATCTTGCTCCCGCTCGATGAATATCTCCCCGCAGAGTTTCTTGCAGATCAAGCGCAGAATAGTGTTGGTCGATCTCACGAGAGCTATACCTTCGAGGGACATCAATGGGCGCTAGCAATCGACGCGGCAACTCCAGTGAGTTCCTACCGAGCGGATCTGCTGGAGACGGAGCAGATTGAGGTTCCACGTACCTGGGAAGATCTGCTGACGTTAGCGCGTCGAGGCCGGGTGGCGCTCCCTGCTATTCCAGTGGATAGCCTGATGCATTTCTATATGTTGTGTTGCGGATTAGGCGAAGATCCCTTCACCGATGAGCAGAGGGTAGTCAGCGAAGATGTGGGGGTCACTGCGCTCGAATGTCTGCGTGAGCTTCTTAGCTACTGCGATCCTGCTTGCCTGGAGCGCAACCCTATTGCTACCTATGAGCTTATGGTCTCAACTGACCAGGTGGCTTATTGCCCTTTTGCTTATGGCTATGTGAACTACGCACGACCAGAGTATGCACAGAAGCCGCTGCGCTTCGATGAGCTTGTACGCATCAACGGCACTCCCCTACGCTCGACGTTGGGCGGCACCGGTCTTGCTATCTCCGCGCACTGCCACGACATCGGAACTGCAGTCGCTTATACTCAGTTCCTGGCTGCCTGTCAGCAGAGGTTCTATTTCACGAGTGGAGGTCAACCAGGCCATCGCCAGGCCTGGTTAGATGCTGATATCAATCAGGCCTGTGACAATTTCTTTTTGCGGACGCTGACCACGCTAGAAGCAGCCTACGTGCGCCCGCGTTACAGTGGGGCTATCCCGCTGCAGGATCATGCGGGACTAACAGTAAACGCTTACCTGCGCGAAGGAGGAGACCCACGCACGGTGCTTAACAAACTAGATACTTTGTACCGAGAAAGCAGGCGATCATGAGTGAATATTATCCGCTACATATGCCGATTGGCAAACCGCTGAGTGGTCTGCTCGTCCTCGATTTCAGCCAGTTTCTCGCCGGGCCATTTTGTGCATTACGTTTAGCCGATATGGGCGCACGGGTCATTAAGATCGAGCGGCCAGATGGCGGTGATCTTAGCCGCCAGCTCTATATTTCAAATCTCGAATTAGATGGGGATAGTACTTTATTTCACTCGATCAATCGTAACAAGCAGGGATTTTCTCTGGATCTAAAGAATCCCGAGGACCTTAAACGGGTGAAGAAACTGATCTCGCATGCCGATGTACTAATCCAGAACTTCCGCCCTGGTGTTATGGAACGATTAGGACTCGGCTATGAAGAGTTACGGGCAGAATACCCTCGCCTCGTCTATGCTTCAGTAAGCGGATATGGGAAAGAAGGTCCCTGGCGCAATCTACCCGGGCAGGATCTGCTCGCACAGGCTGTATCTGGCATCACGTGGTTGAGCGGTGACGCTGATCAAGGGCCGGTCCCATTCGGCCTATCCATCGCTGATATGCTAACCGGCGCGTACCTGGCGCAAGGCATCCTGGCATGTCTGGTACGGCGTGGCATTACCTCGCAGGGGGGATTAGTTGAAGTCAGCTTACTGGAAGCCATTCTCGACTGTCAATTCGAACTGCTCACAACCTATCTCAACGATGGTGGTAAATTGCCTCAACGCAGCGAGATCAACAATGCAAATGCCTATTTGAGCGCACCTTACGGCATCTATGCTACTTTTGATGGCTATCTGGCTCTTGCAATGAACGATGTGCCACGCTTAGGTCAGTTGCTCGACTGCTCATCCCTGCTTATGTACACCAATCCAAAGACCTGGTTTAGTGAGCGCGATACGATCAAAGCTCTTCTCGTTGAGCACTTACGCACGGAAACAACGAAATACTGGCTGCGCATCCTCGAACCCGCCGGAATCTGGTGCGCGGAAGTGCTGAACTGGCCCCAGCTCCTGACACACGACGGTTTCAAAGCCCTGGACATGCTGCAGCAAGTGAGTCGCACAAACGGCGCAACGCTCACTACAACCCGCTGCCCCATCCGCATTGACGGCGAGTTGCTCACTTCACCAGTGGGAGCACCCACCATCGGCGAGCACAATACATCTATAATGCAAGAGTTTAACCTGTAACACCACTCCCGCGCTACGCGGAGTGAACCTGTCAAATGACCCATGGCGGAGTTTTTTTATAAAAAAAAACAAAGCGTGTTTTTTTTTTGTTTTTTTTTTGGTGTGGGGGTGAAAACTGAG
>CAXTXB010000297.1:2378-7302 GCA_964247965.1 uncultured Dictyobacter sp.
ACTACAAAAAAAAACCGTCTTTTTTTTTTTTTTAAAAAATCAGGCCCCATGGGTCATTCCACCCCTTTCCTCTGTGCCAGGAGGAGATGTTCACACACCAGTACAACCTCCTGATGCTGGTTAAAGACTTCGCACTTCTCCACGACGATTCCATGATCCGCTCGCTTCGCGTGATCCCGTTTATCAGTAATAGTAACATGTACATGTATCGTGTCATGAATGAATACAGGTTTGATGAAGCGCAGCCGATCATAGCCATAGGAGAACGCTACCGGATTGACGACGCCCGCGGTCATACCCACTGCCACACTGAAAATCAATGTGCCGTGGGCGATACGCTGCCCAAAATCCTGCGTTTTGCACCACTCCATATCCATATGGTGCGGATAAAAGTCGCCTGTCTGTCCTGCGTGCAACACGATGTCCGTTTCGGTGATCGTACGGCCCTGCGTCTGGCGTTGATCACCTATCGCGTAATCTTCAAAATAGCGCTCCTGGAACACCTTGTCTACCTCCTCTAGTCATTCTAGATAGCATTCTTCATGTAGGAATCACACGATGATCCCTGCAGAACGAGCGATGATATCCGCGCAGTTGCGCAGCGATGGCAACATACTTTCGAGAAACTCGGTTCGCTTCCGCGAGAGCGAGCATATTGCCAGTGCGGCCTGTAAGTGGGATGTAGGTGAACCAATCAAGACGACCACGTCTTGCACGCCATCATTTGACTCACCGATAACGTATTCGTAGCCGCGATCGCGAATCTGCTGTAGCTGTTGCTCTAGTTCGTCTTTCCCCTTTTGTGAGAGAGCTTGATACTCTTCATCCAGTTGGTATGTCTCCTCTAGTATCGCTGGGCTCGTGTATGCAAGCAATAAACGACCGGAGGCCGTATGCAAGAGGGGAAATGTACCGCCAACTTCGACGGAGAGACGTAGTCGGGCCTGGTTTTCTTTCTGCGCCAGAACGACTAGCTTCCCACGATGCAACACGCTCAGATGGCAGGATTCATTGACCTCCTCTGTCAGTTCCAGCATGGGCCGCTCAGCAGCCTGAAGCAATCCTTGATATGGTGAGTGCGTGTGACTCAGTTCGAAGAGACGCAGTGTAAGACTATAGGCACCTGAAAGGGGGTCGCGCTGAATATATCCACGCCGTTCCAGGCACATCAGCATACGAAAGAGTTCGCTTGCTCCTCGCTCAAGGATACGTGCCAGTTGGGCCTGGGTTAAGGGGACTGCATGCGCGGCCAGGCACTCCAGAATATCCAGTCCCTTCTCCAACGCTGGAACATGATATGTAGTCTGAGATGCGGAATTATCGGGATCACGTACCTTATTCACTGACTTCGCCTTTTCAAGTGTTCTGTAAAAAAACTTTTACCCTTGATTATGATATTCACCTATAAAGTATTTTAGTCGGCTCTAGATAAGGCTGTCAAGTAGACCTACGATGAGATCATATAAAGTCATGAGGAAGTTTGGAAAAATGATGGAAATTGTGTGTTGCATGCTCTTTTTACTGCCTCCAGCAGTAAAAAGAGTATGCAACACACAATTTCCATCATTTTTCCAAACTTCCTCATGACTTTATATATAAAAACTCAATTCGGTCTTCTTATACCCACCCCGTTGAAGCGGATTAGGTAAGACTGGTATAAGACAAACACTTGTACATGTGAATTATAGAAATCAGGTATAAGATTTTCTTGTACTTTCACCCTTGCAAAACTCGGCGCTTTGTATAAAAAGGCTATAAGAAACACTGTCTCAGGGCTATTTCATTGCTCTCCCTCGCTTACTTTTACCCCTTGAGCCCTGTCTGCATGCTGCTTGAACCACTTTGGGCATTGGAGATCACGCCAATTATAAGATGACTGTAGGCACGATTTCTCCTCAAGTCTGGTCATATCAGGTTGCTTTGGTTGCACTAGTTTGAGGAGAAAAAGAGTGTGGATTTGGTAGAAGAAAAGTAGGAGATCACACAAAGACGCTCGACCTATACTCGTCTTAGGTGTTGCGCCTGAGGCGAGGCGGGTGGAGAGATGATCGGGGCTATTTGCCAGGAGGCTTATACGGGCTATCTTAGGAAGAGGGAGTGCGAGATGCGGAAGATTTATTTGCCTGCACGTGTCTGGCGGGGTCGGATTGTGGCGTTCCTGCGCGTTGTCTGCGGCTGTCTTTGTGCGGTTGATGCCTGGTACAGATGGCTGGCTGGGCGTGGGCTGTCGTCCGCGGCGAGTGGCTGGCTGGCCTCTAAGCTCATCCAACACGACGACCGCAAGGGTTTGTCGCTACATGGAGGGAGCCGGTCTAATAATGTGGGTAAGAGTACTAGTGACAGCATTCTTCCAGGTGATGGCGTCCTTTCGGGAGATGATGTTCTTGCGGATCTTTTGATGCGACGATCTTCTGGTTGTTCTGAGGTGGCTGATGTCGATTCTGCGCCCAGGAAGCGACAACGTGCTTTGTTTATGTAGGTGTTATCTATCTATAGCCCGGCCGTTCTGCGCTCTGCGCCTGCCGGTTACCTGTTGTTCCGTACGGAGAAGGAGCTACTATGTCATACAATGAGGCATCCCAGTTTCCGGGCCGTCTAGGCATAGGCATACCAGAGGGGCCGCCTAATCAGCCTTTTTCTATGAATCCTTTTACAGATGGAGAGCCTGCGGCCAATAATGGCTTTGTACGCAATAATGGCGGCAGGCGTTCCCGATCCAATGAGCAGGAGGCCAGTCTTTTTCATGGTGAGGCTCTGGCACGTGATGCCTGGGCTGAGCGGACTGGTCCCTGGATTGTGCTTAGTTTCTCGGCCGCTTTCTCGCTTTTCTTGATCGGTATGGTGCTCATCGGCCAGGCACCCGGGAAGAGTTTCACGCTGAAAAGTGCTTCGGATATTTTTCAGTTCGTTGGTGAAGGTATTGGCTTTCTCTTTTGCGCTCGCATTGCTCTGCGCTTGCGGGCGGTCTCGACGCAGTTGCGCCGCGATCTGATGCAGCAGCGGGCGGCGCGGCTCTCTCCTAATGAACTGGCCACGGCGCATAGTGAGGCGCAGGTTGCCCATCGCGCTTTTATGGCCTGGGGCTTCCTGGCTCTGGGGATCGCGCTTTACGCGCTGGGGCAGGCGGTCTGGACGAGCTACGATATACGTATGAATAGCGCGGATGTGCCCTTTCCTGGCATCTACGATATCGGCTTTGTGGCTTCGTATCCCTTCTTCCTGATTGGGACGTTGATGCTGACGCGCCGCAACAAGGCGTCGGTTGGCCGCGTTCGCCTGATTCTGGATGCCCTGGCCATCATTGGTACCGCGCTTGCCCTGTCGTGGTTCTTCCTGTTAAGTCCTTTGATTGCGGGTTTCGCGCATTCTCCTAGCAGTGGCGCGGATATCCTTTCGGTCTACTTTCCAACGGGCGACCTTTTTCTGGTTACGGTCGGTGCAATCCTGATGTTTAGTCCGCTGGCTCACCGGGCTCAGCAGCCGGTCTTTATGCTCCTGTGCATGGGCCTCTTCTTCCTGGCTGTGACCGATAGTCTGCTTTCTTATTATTCGCTCTCATCTAGTTTTAACACTGGTACGTTGCAGGATGTGCTCTGGCCGCTGAGCCTTTCTCTTATCGGACTGGCGGCGATCGAGTATCCGCGCAGCATTGCTCGCGAACAAGAGCAGAATGCGCGCTTGCGACAGTCGAATATTCCGGTCTCATCAGGTTTTGTTCCCAATCGCCTGACTCAGTTTAGCCTGACGGCCCAGACGATCGCTCCCTTTATCCTGGTCCTGGGAACCTGCGCGATATTGCTGACCAATATTGCCTCTCGCGGTGGCGTGACCCTGATCCAGGCCGATGTGGTTGCGCTCCTACTGATCCTGATAGTGATTGCGCGCCAGGCGATGACGCTGCTGGAAAATAACCGCTTGACGATGCAGATGCGCGGCGAACTGGTGATCTCGCGCCGTGAGCTGCAGGTGACGCGCCGCGAGGCTGATGAGGCTACCCGTTCGGCTCAGGACAAGGAGGTGATGGAGCAGGGGATCGCGGCCCTGCGCGAGGTCCATGCCCGTGTGGCCCGCGGCGATATTATCGCTCGCGCTCCTACGGTTCCCGGACCACTCTTGCCCATCGCCATCAGCTTGAATCTGATGTTGGATCGTATTGCGGCTCTCTCGCAGCGGGGAGCGAAGTACGATCAGTTGGCCTACGAGTGTCGTGTACTGCAGGAAGGTGTAGAGCGTATTGGACAGGGCCTGCCACCCTTTGCATCTGATCAACAGATGCCTCAGGCTGCGGCAGAGCTTCGTTCAGCATTTCTTGGTCTGGCCCATGTACAGCGTATTCAAGAGAGCCAGTGGTGGCGCGTCAACAGCGCATTAGAGTCGATGAGCAACCTGACTCGTCGCATCGCCGAGGCCCTCAATGAAATTAAACATTCACATCTGTTTCGCGATCAGGCTCAGGCGACCTTTGAGCGCATGGTGCTTGATCGAGTAGTACGGGAGGTAGATCTCTTGGAACAGCAGCAAACCAGCATGCTCGGTCAGATTGCAAATATGAATAGCCGCAACGAGACCTCTAATGAGCGCTTAGCCAAACAAGAAGAGTCCGATCAGGTTATTGATACCGTTCTCGGAAAGCAGCTAGCGCCGCGCGTAAGCCAGCCCACACCGTCTCGCTACGACGGCCACAATCCTTATAGCTATCGTATTCATCAAGCACAGCATCTTCAAAAGATGCGCCTGGAAGAGTAATTTTATCTACGCAGGCGGCCGCCTATCGGCGACCATCTGCGTAGCGACAATCCCTCGCGGTTGTCGTGGTCCCCTGGCCAGGGCGCCCGCGTAGCAACAATCCCTTGCGGTTGTCCCCTGGCCAGAACGCCCGCGTAGCGACAATCCCTTGCGGTTGTCGTGGTCCCCTGGCCAGGAC
>CAXTXB010000298.1:0-7297 GCA_964247965.1 uncultured Dictyobacter sp.
AAAAAAAGTTTCCCAATAGTAGCAAATGCTGCCTGAGTCATTAAGAACTCTACGCTACCAGAGATTTACTTCTCAAGTGTACTCTTGCTATTACGCTCACCGTCATAGGTCAACAGAATGTGCTTGCCCTCGAAGACCGTGTCCAGGTGAATGGGCCGGCCCCAGAGCTGGAATACATGGTGAAGGGTTTTCTCTGCATAGTTCAGGTCAAGCTCCTGACCCTCAAAGAGATGCTTGATATACAGTTCTCGATTGCCACGATAGTCACCATTATCGACCACGAGGTAAGGATGGCCGAAGTTAGTCATATTGGCAACGATGGTATCGCGAACTTTTTGCCAATTCTTCTCGACTACAACCCACTCATCGCCATCTTTCTTGTAAAGATAGAGATCCAGGTCCTTTACGAGATCTTCGGTCAGATAGTTACGCAGGAAAGAGACATCGTTATCCAGTTCGCGCACCTCAAAGATCTTCTGGCGGCCCATCCCCGGCTTACGCCCAAGACGTTCGCGCTCCTCAGGCGTTGGATTATCCCAGCGCCGCTCGATGTCCTCAAAGATCTTAAAACCGATATAATATGGATTGAGCGATGTTCGCGATGGGGTCAGAACGCTAGAATGCAACTGAGCGAACTCGACTGTATCTGAATCAGAGATCAGCCCCTTATCGCCCATCTCGCGCATAATACGCGAGTGCCAGATGCTATTGTGATGGAGCATTCCGTTAGCAACATAGCGGTGCGAATCATCCACTGTAATGTCATAGACATCGGCGACGGATTGCTCCACACTCACGACCTCATCGGACGCATCTTCTTTGACAAACCAGCGATGGCTCTCTACATACTTCTCTAACTTCTTCTGCTTACGAGGCAGGCCAAAACCAATCTCTTCAGTATAGAGCTTTGCAGACGCACCCTTTATGCGTATGTTAACTCCACAGCGGCATGATAAGATGCCATAGTTGAGTAGCAGCACCTGGAGCGTCTGAGCAATTTCATCGCTAAAGGTTGACAGAATCATGCCTTCTTTGACGGAAGCGCAGCCATCACAATCAGAGTATGCCCGCAAGAACGCACTTACCACAGATTTCGGTGATTGGAGAACAGCATCTGGAAGACGCTTTTGTGGAGCCTCTGCATGAAGATCAATACCCAGAGACTGCAAGAGATCGAGTACGTTCGCTGAATAGAAAACCACGCGCCAGCGACCGCCCTCGCGACTAACGGTCCTATCGTCCCAGAACACAGTTGGCTCAATGGAGAATAACTCTGTAACCAGTTGAGCGTAACGATCTCGACACTCAAGATCACCTGAGGTAAAACCTATGGCATGTTTTGAGACATGAATATTGCCATCACCAATGAGATAGCCCAGGAACTCTGCGAAAGGGGCGGTCAGGTGCGTAGGCGCGGTCAGTGGAAAGCGTGAAGCATACATAGGCTTGCCCGTGTTGCCGAAGGTATAGTTCACCTTTTGCATAGCCTCGGCGATCCGATCCTGTGCGTATGTTGTTTTGCCATCCATAGAGCGGTAGACACTCTTTACACTTACACCTGCCTCCTGGGCAACATCAAACACAGTAGCTGAAACCTGTTGTGCAGGCGCGGCTATAGGAACCAATTGTGCAGGCCAGATGTTGTTCCCAACGCTTAACGGAATGCGCCGCCCGACTTTTACATCTTTGAGGGCAAGCCATTGATCTGGGCCAACACTCAACTTGTGCTCCTCGGCACCTTCCAGCAAGAGACCACGACGCGTGCGTAGGCGTATCGTAGCAGCGTTGCGACGAATGTGGCGATCACTAATCTTATCTTGCACACCTGCGCCGCTTGCAACGGAGATGGTCTCGCCCTGAGCCAGGCGGTCATGCAAAGCATCATAGCGCAAGAAACCATGTTCAGTCAGGAGCAGACTTGAACCAACCAGGCAGGCCCAGCCTTCGTTCATAGTCTTTGTCTGCATCTGAGGTACAAAGTAGAGCATCTCGGTGCGCACTATATCTAGAATGTCGCGCTGCCAGGGAGCGAGGTTGGGAGCGTGGCGCATCAGGAAGAGGAGCAAATCTTTCTCGGGCTTCTCAGGAAACTTTGGAGGTTTCCCAAGCCTGCGCTCGCGCTCCTCCTCAGCCCTCCTCTCTTTATCCTCCAGGCCCCACAGGTCGTCATACTCGCCTCCTGTAAATTGACTTGGATTCTCGTCGTTTGAGGAAGCCGGCTCGCTGCGAAGCAAGAGATTATAGTCTACATGCTCTTGAATCGAGAGAACAGAATCGAGAAAACGTTCAACTTCATCTTTCCCGTGGTCGAACTCGTACTTCGCGATACGCTCGGCGTGGCCACTGGCTTTGTCGATCATACGGCGAGAAGTATGCTGAAAGTATGCATTATTCTTGAAGAAGTCAGTATGACCGAAGACATGGGCCGCCACGAACGTATTCTGCAGCAGATCGTTCATCTCCATCAGGAAAGCGTAGCTGGGGTTGGTATTCACCACCATCTCATAGATCTTGCTCAGGCCGAAGTCGTACTGCATTTTCTGACGATAATAGGCCTTGCCGTGCGTCCAGTGACTGAAGCGGCCAGGCAAAGTATAAGAAGCGAACTCATACATAACTGAGGCGGGCACTAGCTCAAAATGGGTGGGAAAGGGATCAAGGCCAAACTTTCGTGCCTCCTCCCAGGCGGCATCTATTCCGTCACGCAAGCGTTCGATGTCACTGTTCGAATCATGACTAATCATGCAAGCAACTCCTGAATCTACCTGCCTGGAACAGGATCGCGCTGGGCAAAGAACTTGCGCAACGCAGGATACACTTCCTTCTTATCCGAAATGGTTACGGCGGTGAACTTGCGGTCGTTAATTTTGTTGTAAGCAGACATCAGGGTGCTAGGCGAGCGATAATGGCCCTCGCGGATCTCGCCGTAGCCAAAGATGTTGCACAGCTCCATCAGGCGATTGACCAACTGTACGCAGCGGTCGTTGTCCCAGGGCAGATTATCACCATCGGAAAAGTGGAAGGGGTAGATGTTCCAGTCGTTCGGGTTATAGCGCTCTTGAATGATCTGCAGCGCCAGTTCGTAAGCCGAAGAGACCTGGGTGCCACCACTCTCGCCCTTGTGGAAGAACTCTTCCTCAGTCACCTCTTTTGCCTCAGTATGATGGCTAATGAAGACGATCTGTACGTTGTTGTACTTAGTACGCAAGAAACGTACCATCCAGAAGTAGAAACTTCGCGCAATATATTTCTCGAATTCACCCATACTGCCCGAAATGTCCATCATGGCTATCACGACGGCATTTGACTGGTATTTAATGGTAGGTTCCCAGACTTTGAAGCGTAAGTCATCAGACTTAATGTCTTTGAAGCTGGGATCGCCTTTTGTGGCGTTGCGTTTGATATTCTCCATAATTGTGCGCTTCTTATCCAGGTTGGCCATCGCGCCTTTTTTGCGCACATCGGTGAAACGCACCGCGTCGGTTTGTAGCTCTTGCTGACGTTTTTGTTCGAGGTTGGGGAGGCCGAGATCTTCAAAGATCATGGCGGCCAGCTCTTCCATCGAGACTTCGGCCTCGTAGTAGTCGTAGCCGGCCTCTTTACCAGCATCACCTTTTTTGCCCTTGCCGGGTCTTGGCTCCTGGGCCACGACATCACCTACTTTGCTCTTGCCATTGCCCTGCCCCGCGTGCTGTTGACGACCAAAGTCATAGCGAAAGCTGTACTCTTCAAGCGAACGGATGGGGACGCGAACGGTCTTTTTGCCGTCAGAGAGAATGATGTTCTCCTCGCTGACGATATCGCTCAAATTCTTTTTCACCGCCTCGCGAATCTTCTCTTTATGGCGCTCCTGGTCGACTTGACCCTTGCGGTGCAATGACCAGTCATGCTGGGAGACCGACATAATCATTCTCCTTTTTGAAACGGGAGGGGCAGGAGCATAGGAGAGAGGGCCATTGGGGCTCTTCGTTGAGCCGCCAACGCATCCTTCCAGCAAACATCCTGCACCAGACGCTGATTACCGATTTAAGAGGCTTCCGGTGTAGCGGAGGATCTCATTTGCGCACACATGGCAGTAGCCATGCTCTGACATCAGGCGATCAACAACCTCATTGATCTTGCGCAACTGTTCTTTATCGGGAGTCCGTGTAGACGTTGTAATCTTCACCACATCGCGCAGGTCGGCAAACAATTTCTTCTCAATTGCTTCCTTCAGACGCTCATGGCTGGTATAGTCGAAGGTCTGACCTTTGCGAGCGAGAGAAGAGATGCGGATCAGAATTTCCTCGCGGAAAGAGCGCTTGGCATTCTCAGAGACTCCGATCTGTTCCTCGATTGAGCGCATCAAGTGCTCATCGGGCTCCATCTCTTCGTCCGTGATAGGATCGCGCAGCTTCGTCTTGTTGCAGAAAGCTTCAACATTATCGAGGTAGTTATTCAACATAGTACGCGCCGACTCTTCATATGAATAGACGAATGCACGCTGAACTTCCTTTTTCGCCACCTCATCATATTCTTTACGGGCTTCGTGAACGAAATTAAGGTAGCGCTCCCGTTCCTCGCGGGTAATGCTGGTGTGCTGATCAAGGCCATCGCGCAAGGCACGCAGGGCATCGATAGGATTAATGCAGGTTACGTTCTGCTTGATCAGGGCGTTCGAGAGGCGGTTAATGACATAGCGTGGCGATATGCCATCCATGCCCTCACGCACCGTCTCTTCTTGCAACTCACGCACATCCTTCTGCTTGAAGTCTTCCATATCCTCGCCATCATACAGCTTCAGCTTCTTCATCAAGCTCATGCCAGCCTTCTTAGAAGGCTCAAGGCGGGTTAGCAAGGCGAAGATGCTCGCGATGCGCAATGTGTAGGGGGCGATGTGAACATTTTGCAGTGAGCTCTGCTTGAGCAACTTCTCGTAGATCTTCACTTCATCCGAGACGCGCAGGTTGTAAGGAACCTTGGCGAGAATGATGCGGTCCTGCAAGGCCTCAGATTTCTTGTTGCCCACAAACGACTGATATTCGTGCTCGTTGGTATGGCTAACAACGACCTCATCAGCATAGATCATACTGAAGCGGCCGGTCTTGATATTCTGCTCCTGGCTCAGAGTAAGCAGGACATACAGGAACTTCTCATCACAGTTATGGTTAACGATGCCGTTAGCCACATAGGTGTTAGAGCCAGGAACGTGCAGGTCCCAACATTCAGCCTCGCCGTCCTCGATCGAAACGATCTCATCATAGAATTGCGCTGGGTTGAGGAGCGCGCTTAAGCCGGGAGGTGGTTCAACCCATCCCTCTAACTTATTCAGTACTTTTGTCGCCATCGTCCGCGTGCATGTATTTGTGGCAGTACGCAGCATGTAAAGATTTGTGTAATCTTCACCCAGAACTTGATACGCGCCTTCTCGTGCGCGATAGCCCGAGCCGCCAACTGCCGTGGCGCGGTTCATCACCACCCGCTGGAGCTCTTCCGAGATCGCCGTCCAGTATCCCGCTGTATTTGGAATCAGGTCGGCACGCCCGGCGCGCTGCTCTGTTAAAGCAACCTTTTCGTAACTCAACAGTTTGCGCTGTGGAAGCAGACGCATCTGTGAAGCGAGTAGATCAGCATCAGCACCGCTCGCTGTCACATTCCAGTACTCTCCATACTCGCCAGTAGAAGAGGAACGGCTCTGGGTCTTCATACGACGCGTTACCACACCAAGATTCACTAGAACAACTTGAAGCTGTTGCGCGAGGGTTTCAGAAGCTGTTGTCCACGAAAGCCGTCCATGTAGATTGACTGTACCATCACCAGCAAAGTAGCCAGCCAGGAATTCCAGCATGGATTCGCGCGATGACTCAAGGATAGACCAGGGGATCTCCTTGTTGTATGCACCCGTTTTAAAGCCAGCATATTGTAGGAAATCTGCCAGGGCAACACTGTTCAATTGCACGACCCCAGAGTACTGACGAGGGGTGATACCAAACAGGCGCTGTGTCAATTGAATATAATCGGCACGCAGTTCCTCTTCTACGTTGGCAAAACGAATGGTGCCGTCAGGGCGAATGTCGCCTTCAGCGATAAGGTAGCCCAACCAGCGCGCCAACTCCGGCGTCATGCGCCCAGGTTGCTCCATACGATCGGCAAGCTGGGGCTTCTCAGGCGTCCAGGAGAATGTAACATCCTGACCCCACAGGTTCTGTCCCTTCTGAAGCACAACCCAATCGCCAATCTCCAGTTCGTCGTGGCGCTTCCAAACCTGTACGCCATCCGTATTAACCACTTGTAGACGATGCTCCAGCGTCCCCTCTTGCACAAAACCTCGTCTCATCGTAATGCGCTTCGTCTTGCTCAAGCCAGAGCGATAGAGGTGCGTTGTCGTCTCGATGCCAGTGCTACTCGCAACTTGCAGTTCAATCTCCCGCGACTCTTCGACTGGATGATCCGACTGAGCCAATGAACCAAGTCGTCGAATACCTTTATTCGTGAAAAGCATCGTTTCACCCGAAAGGCATTTAAGCATCTCTACGAATTCCATCACACCACGGTTCGCAATGTTCAACTCGCCATCGAAGCGATATGCGCGTGGGTCGCTCTCAACGCCCACCTCGCCGATCGTGGAGAGGTCAATACCGCCTACTAGCTCACTGATGTCCTGGCTCTTTGGATCGGAAGGTGTAAATGTGCCTACTCCGATGCGGTATTTTTCACTAAAGGTGATGCGTTTTACCGGAACTTCTTCGATGCGGCCGCGAAACTGGTTATCGACCATATAGCGGCAATGAGGACACAGGTCGCCTTCAATATACAGGCCAAACTCTTTCTCTACATCTGAGCGAATATCCTGGGGAATTAAGTGGAGAGGATCCTCGTGCATAGGACAATCTCTGATCGCATAGATCGCCCCTTCAGGAGTACGGCTATATGCCTCCAAGCCACGCTTAATCAGATAAACGATCGTGGACTTACCTCCGCCGACAGGCCCCATGAGCAGAAGAACGCGTTTGCGAACCTCAAGACGCTGGGCGGCCGAGTGGAAGTAGTCAACGATCTGCTGTAGCGGCTTCTCAATGCCAAAAATCTCCTGGCTAAAGAACTTATAGCGAGGCTCCCCAGTGCGGGTCGTATCGACGCCCGCATCCATAATCATATGATAAATGCGCTCATGAGAAAGTCGAGCTACTTCTGGTCTTTTCGTGGCAATCTCAAAGTACTGGGCAAAGGTCCCCTCCCACATGAGCTCACGCTCACGATCCCGATATTCTTCTAACCGCTTCACCAGATCCATAGTTCATCCTCTCTGTGTATGACT
>CAXTXB010000299.1:0-7293 GCA_964247965.1 uncultured Dictyobacter sp.
AGAGTGAGTAAAACACGATGTTCATCATTTCTCAAAAGTCGCGGTGAGTCATACATATGTAACAGGTTATAGAGTAAGACAAAGAGGTTATTTATTAGGAGTGCTCTTGTCTACAGGGAGAGAAGATGGTAGTATGGGTAAGTATATTTTATGATAAAGAGAGGCAATGGCATATCATTACAGCTATGGTTACATATATACGAAAACTTCTAGGTATACGCATTGTACGCTATGCGCTGGTTGGTGGCATCGGAATTCCTGTTAACGATCTCGCCCTGGCACTTTTTCTTCACTTGATGGGGAATAATCTTTACCCTCTGGCACTGGCCTGCTCTTTTGAGATTAGCACTACGGTTAACTTTATCCTGAATCAACGCTTTACTTATCATGATCAGCGGCACATTCAAGGCTGGAGTTGGGTGAGGCGCGCACTCAAAGCACAGGTGACAAGCCTTTCGGCGCTAGCAATTTCTTTTGCAGTTGCACTCCTGCTCACCTATGTTCTGCATGTCAATCCCTATATAGCAAGCCCGATCGGCATCATCAGTGCCTTTTTCTACAACTTTTTTATCTCCAAACGTTTCGTCTTCCGTCCGGCTCCAACACCAGATGGGGAAAATCTAGCAAACAAACAAGTGGAGAGCATCGGGTGATACACGCGATGCTCTCTCTACTCTCTATTCTGGGCGCTGTGATCAGGAAATGACGCTTTACTTGTGCAGGTCCGCTACCATCTGATCGAGTGTCACAAAGCGATAGCCCCGCGCGCGCAGGGTTGTGATGATGGTTGGCAATGCCCGCACGGTCTGTTCACGGCTGGCTATGGGATTATAGTGATCTCCATCCCCATCATGCAACAAAATAATTGAACCATAGCGCGCAGCATTAATAACGCGTGCACTGATGACACTGGAGCCAGGCAGTAGCCAATCGCTGGCAACGTCGTTCCACAAAAAGGTTGTCAGTCCCATTTTGTTGGCCTGCGCCAGTACAACCGAATTATACGCACCATAGGGTGGGCGAAAAAAGCCTGGCTGCACACCGGTAATCTTCTTCAAACTATCCGATGTATCACCTAATTGCTTGTCGATGGCTGCGGCGGAGTAGGTAGGCAGGTTAACATGATTCCAGCTATGAATGGCGACTGTATGCCCTGCATCGAACTCTTGCTTGACGAGTTCGGGATGCTCGGTGGCATGACGACCAACGCAGAAAAACGAGGCTTTGACGTTATATTGCTTGAGTACCGCTAGAATCTCGTTGGTATATGGTGGATCAGGACCATCATCAAAGGTCAACGCAATTTCCGGGAGGGTGGGATTGCCCCCGAACAAGAAGCGTCCGTGCACCTGCAAGACACCTACCTGCTGACGAACATCCCAGGGAAATGGGGAAATTGGGGCGGGCAGCGCCTTTTGAGCTCGTGTAGGGGTTGAGGCCACTCTTACTTCCACTGAAGTCGCCCGCGGCGTAAGGGTGGGAGTAAGAGAAGGCTTTGGAGTCCCCGCATCCTGCTGAATAGCGTCTAAGCCTGGAAAGGCAAAGGTTGTGGTCCGTCCAAAAAATAACAATGAGCCGATGAGGCAGAGCGTCAAGCCCAAGAATGCATAAAACAGCTTTGAACGTAGAACAGAAAAGCGTTGCTGATGAGGCGCTCTTGCACCTGCTAACTGAGATATCTTTTTTTCAGGTGTCACAGTCGTTCACACTCCCTAAAGGAATAGAGTAAACCTAAAAGACTTAACATATACTATGTGTATTTACATATCAACATACATACTAGACTGAACCACAGTCCAGTGTCAATCTGGTGGACCAATAGGACTAAAGCTTTCTCTATTTATGATATTATCTTGCCATACGATTGAAAGCCATACCAGAGTGTGTTGCCACTAATAGTAGGGCTACCATGGAAAGGAAAACTCATGGTCTATGACGAACGACGTTCTGAACTGGCAAACTTCTTACGGACCCGAAGAGGGCACCTCTCGCCAGCAGAAATGGGATTGCCACGTCTGGCACGCCGCAAAACGGTGGGCCTACGACGGGAGGAAGTGGCTCAACTTGCAGGTGTTGGAGTCACCTGGTATACGTGGCTGGAACAGGGGCGAGATATCCATGTTTCTATCCAGGTGCTTGAGAGCCTGGCACACCCCTTGAGGCGAAGCCGGTAGTGAGACAATTCAAACTTTTTATGTTAGCGTTATCTATTAGCAGCGTTCCAGCGCCTGGGCAAACTGGGCAATGGATTCAAAGCGATCTTCAGGCCGCTTGGCAAGGGCGCGCAGAAGAACATCGTCCACTTGACGAGACAACTTTCGATTCAGCGTAGATGCCGGTTGCGGCTGCCTGGTTGTATGCAAAAGTTTCAATATACGTTCTGATATACCCTGGTACGGTGGGCGGCCGGTCAGTAGTTCATAGACGACAGCGGCAAGCCCGTACTGGTCTGAGGCGGGGAGCACAATCCCTTCCCAGCGTTCGGGGGCAATATAGAGCAGGCTTTCTGGCGACATGGGAGGTAGTGGCACATCCTGCAGCGTAGAAAAGTCAGCAAGGGCCACATCCAGGGTATGTATGCGTTTCCCTGGTCGCAAGACAAGAATATTTGACTGCTTAAAGTTTTGATACAACACCCGAGATGCGTGCGCGTGCTGTAAAGCGTCAGCTAATTGAAAAACGATGGGCAAGATGTCTTCCAACGCGTAGAGTCCCGAGCCACGGTGGCGCTGCATCCAGGCGATCAACGAACCCTCCCCGCAATAGGGCATACTCTTATATATAAATGGGGTACTACTGATATATGATTTGCCACTATTTAAGACAGGTAAAATATGTGGATGCTTGATCCTATTGAGTAGTTCGATCTCTTGCTGGAAAATTGTCACGTTCTCCAACGAAGCCTGCAAGAGAGACGCAGGCAAGAGATCCGTTTGAATAGCCTTTAAAGCACACTCTTGTTCGCGGAAGCGATCATACGTCAGATAAACATCACTATACGCGCCCCCACCTACCAGCCTGCGCACCTGATAGCGTATGATCACCGTTTGCCCCTCTAACGATATCCGTACTCTCCGATATGCATCGATACGAGCCAGCATTTCTTCAGCATCCTGTGCATATTGCTCAACTGGCTGCTCCACTGATATGTCTTGAACAAGGGCAACCGGGTGTGACTCCGAGACAGGCAACGGAGGTATCTGGCTAGCAAAATCAAGCTGAGGAAGTGCTGAAACCATAGATTCGGGCAATGGAATAGATAACGCGTCGGTAAATTCGAGTTGGGGAGCAGGCGAGGCAATTGGATTTAGAGGTTCACTGATTGGATCGGGCATATACGGTAGTGGTCCACTTGGAACGGGCAAAAGGGGAGGGAATGACGCAGAGCTATTCTTATCGCGCACTGATAGCCTGGTATGAACTGGGGGCATAGGCGATGGCTGTTGTGACCCCGGAAAAGGTGGGGGCGTCAAGGATTCGGAGGCTGCAGATGGAGCAGGCGGAGGCAGGGCACGCAGATCCCGAGATAACGGACCACCACGTGTTGATGGAGATTGTGAAGCAGCAAGCAAGCGTAGTAACGGAGCTTGCCAGGCATACTTCTGCGCGAGCTGCTGTAGCAGGCGAAGCAGAAATAAGCGATTTGAGCCATCTTCCTGCCCTATGACAACCGCGAGTGGCAAGCACATGCCCTGTAGAAAAAGGGTAAAGGCAGCCAGGGCGTTTGTTGTCACTACTGGTCGATACCCGGCAGTGATCAACAGATTAGCGATAAATTGTGCCCGCTCCTGGTACGTATCAATGATCAAGATAGTGAGCCCATTGCGCACTACTAGCTCGCGCGGGCTTGATGCCGGGACCTGGTTTAGCTTCTGCCGCACTGGGCTTAGCAAGGCACGCAGTGTATAGTCGGGTTGCTCGAACGAGAATGGGATATCGTATGTTGCCGAGTTTAGCATAAACAGTTCCCTTGTTCTGTTACCGTTCAGAGATGGCATAGCTCAGAGTACAACATAATCTATCGAGAGCACGATGCCTCTACCTATATAACGAACGACCTCTAGCTTATAACGTAAATAGCAGAGGATTGACGGTAAATTCGTTCTCCTCTAGTACCTTGTAGAGTATATTCCTGAGTAGCGCGCGTTTTCAGAACATCGTAGTTACAATGTATACTATACTCATCATGATACATCACTATAGTATTGAAATGTTGCGTCCTGTCAACTATTGTATCAGGCTATTCTTAAGCGCCAGTTATAATCTCTATCAGGACAGTTAAATTTATAAGCGAGCATTACAGTACAGCAGCAAGAAAACGCACAAAGGAGAGGACCCTCTCATACTAACATCCATTTTGTCAAAAAAAGCGAAGGATGCAAAGAAGAAAAGATGCAAGGGTGCATTCATGCTGGAGGGTCAGCACATATGAGCAGAGTGAATATATTACCAAACCTTTCTGTACCAACGATTGTCGAGGCAATGGAAGGGAATCTTGCCGCCTACATTATGTATTGTAGTTGTATACCTGGCGCTCAAGTGTACCAGGGGGCAGACCATATCTCTGCACTGACCGGTATTCCACAGCCCTCGCTCAATGTGGTGATGCGCACTCGTTTCAGCGAGGACGATGCCCACGAGCGAATTGCAGAGATTATGGAGCCATTCAAAGCTCGGCGTGTACCAATGCTCTGGTGGATCTTTCCAGGAGTTCAGCCAGTCAACCTGGCGCATTACTTGACTGCACACGGGCTTGCCTACTATCAGGATGGACCAGGCATGGTGGGTGACCTACGATCGCTTCCAGCAACGCTATCCTTACCAGCCGGATGTTCCATCGAAGAGGTTGAGAGCCAGGAGACCCTTCATGAGTGGATTGAGACCTCGGCCCTCGCCTTCGCGGGCGATTTCCACGAGATCGATCCTGAGTACGTGGCCTTTGAGCGCTGCCTTGGCTGGGGATCAGACCAGCCCTATCGCCGCTTCCTCGCCCATCTGCATGGAGTTCCAGTGGCAACATCAGCAATGTTTTTAGGTGCCGGCGTGGCTGGCCTCTATTCGGTTGGCACATTACCCGCTGTGCGCAAGCAAGGCATTGGGACGGCCATCTCGCTCGCGCCGTTGCTTAGTGCACGCGCCCTGGGCTATACCACCGCTGTACTTGAAGCCTCACCCATCGGCTATAATGTCTATGCCAGGCTCGGCTTTCGCGAGTTCTGCCGCATACGTTCATATTTGTGGTCCCCCTCTTCATAGACAGAATAGACAAACAACGGAAAGGATTCTCAGCATGCAGCCAATTAACCTGAAAGATTATGAAGTCCTCGCTGAAACACATATGGAACGTCCGAACTGGGACTACTATCAAGGCGGCAGCGACGATGAGGTAACACTACGGGCCAATCGGAGCGCCTTCGAGCATCTATGGCTACGACCACGCGTGCTCAGGGATGTAAGCACCTGCGATCTCGGCACAAGCGTTTTGGGTATACCGGTCAGTATGCCCGTCTTGGCTGCGCCGTCAGCAGCCCATGGCCTGGCACATGCTGAAGCAGAGTGCGCCACAGCACAGGGCGTAGGGCTTGCGCGTACGTTGATGACCCTGAGCACCGATTCTACGCGCAGCATGGAGGATGTGGCACGATGCGCAAGTGGACCACTCTGGTACCAGCTCTACATCTACACTTTTGAAGAAGCGGAAGGGCTGGTCAAGCGGGCCGAGGCGGCCGGCTATCGTGCGATCGTGCTTACCGTTGACCTGCCAGTCATGAGTAAAAGAGAGCGCGATATTCGCAACGATTTCGCAGGCTTTCAACTGACGCAGGATTCCCGAGTCTTTATGGGCAATGCACCACACCATGCCATAGTAGCTAGCAACACACAAAGCCAGCAGAAAGTCGTTTATGCAGGCAACAAGCTTACCTGGCAGACCCTTCCCTGGCTACGTTCGATCACCTCGCTCCCCATCGTTGTCAAAGGCATCCTCACCGCCGAAGACGCAGAGCTGGCCGTTGAGCATGGAGCGGCCGCCATCATCGTCTCAAACCACGGCGGCCGCCAGCTTGACGGAGTAATTCCCAGCATTGAAGCGCTGCCCGAAGTCGTCGCGGCCGTCGCCGGACGCTGCGAAGTGTACATGGATGGCGGCATCCGACGCGGCACCGATGCGCTGAAAGCCCTGGCGCTGGGCGCACGGGCGGTGCTTGTAGGCCGCCCAGTGCTGTGGGGCCTGGCTGTAAATGGCGCTGAGGGTGTGCGGCACGTCCTGGAAATTCTGCGTAAAGAGCTAGAAGTGAGTATGACCCTCGCCGGCTGCCCAGACCTTACAAGCATTACCCCTGAATTGGTGAGAAGGCGAGCTAACTGGTAGTATCCTTCTTTGTATCTTTTGCTGTTTCTACACTTTTCGGGCTTTGCCCGAAAAGTGTAGAAACAGCAAAAGATACAAAGAAATGAGCACACCGAAGGCGGGGGATGAGCGGGTGAGGAGAGATGCAACCTCTCTTAGACGTTATAAATGTGAATTACCAACGTATATGAAGAGCGGCGCTTAAGCAAATTTTGTACAGGTGGAGGACTTGATGGACCCAAAATGGTTACAGTGGGCAAAATCCTTACAGACGATGTCCCAGACGGGGCTGACATATGCGAAAGATCCTTATGATATTGCACGTTATGAGATTATTCGTGACATGGCGGCGGAGATGATGGCGACGCAGACAGATGCTGATTATGCCTATATCAAAGATTTGTTTTCTCATGAAGAGGGCTATGCCACGCCCAAGGTAGATGTACGTGCGGCAACCTTTCGTGACGATACGGTGCTGCTGGTCAAAGAGCGCTCGGATGGCCGCTGGACATTGCCGGGTGGCTGGGCCGACGTTGGGGAGGGTCCCAGCGAGGCCACGGCGCGCGAGGTACGCGAGGAATCCGGCTATGAAGTGCGCGTCACCCGGCTGCTCGCTCTCTATGATAAAGCGAAACATGATCATCCGCCCGCCCCCAACTATGTCTACAAAGTCTATTTTGATTGCGAATTAATAGGTGGCGTGCCCAGCGGAAGTATCGAGACTGATGGCGTCGATTTCTTTCCCGTGCAGAAGTTGCCACCCCTTTCGCTTGGCCGCGTAACGCCAGCGTTGATTGCACGCCTCTTCGAGCTGCATCAAAACCCAGCCCTGCCTACCGACTTCGATTAATATCAGCGCTCGATCACAGAGAGTGTTTAAATCCAATAATAGCTCATGCTGAATTTTCCAAAAATGACGCCCATTATGTTTTACTGGCTCTTTT
>CAXTXB010000300.1:0-1569 GCA_964247965.1 uncultured Dictyobacter sp.
ACCCATTATTAAATTATCTTCTTCCACTACGCGCTTTTTGTTTGCGCTTCTCTTTCCGTGCAGCCTTACCGGTCTTCTTGCCGCCCTTGCTAGCTGCAGATTTTGGTAGGGCTGGCATCCCCGGCACACCTGCGCCGCCAGCATACTGACGCGCCATCTGTGCAAATGGACCTTTACCGCTACTCATTTGGCGGATCATTGTGCGCATCTCGCCAAATTGCTCTAGTAACTGGTTGACTTCTTGCACCGTGGTACCGCTACCACGCGCGACACGTTTGCGTCTGCTTCCATTCATAATATCGGGATTTTTTCGTTCTTCCATAGTCATGGAAAGGATCATGGCCTCAACATATTTTAGTTGATCGCCTTCGAGGGCCTCTTCCATCTCAGGGGTGGCGGCGAGCTTGTTGAAACCTGGCAGCATCTCCATGACGTTGCGTAGCGGTCCCATGCGCTTCAACTGGCGCATGGCATTGAGGAAATCTTCGAGGTCGAATTTTCCTTGCTGCAATTTTTGCTGTGCCTTAAGGGCCTCTTCCTCGTCGATGGTCTCTTGTGCGAGCTGGATCAGGGAGAGCACGTCGCCCATGCCGAGTATACGCGAGGCGAGCCGGTCGGGATAGAAGGGTTCCAGGGCATCCGTCTTTTCGCCGACGCCCATGAACTTTACGGGCACGCCGGTGACAGTTCGAATGGAGAGCGCGGCACCACCACGGGCATCACCGTCCATCTTTGTCAGGATCATGCCGGTGAGCGAGACCGCCTTGTTGAAGTCTTCGGCCACACGAACCGCTTCCTGACCGGTCATTGCGTCGGCGACGAGCAGTACTTCACGCGGCTGGACGCGCTGGCGAATATTTATGACCTCATTCATCATACGCTCGTCGATGTTCAAGCGACCGGCAGTGTCGAGGATGATGACGGTGTTGGCATGCTCGCGTGCGTAGTCCACGGAGTTGACGCAGATCTCGACGGGGTCTGCCCCTGTCGGCTCGGAGTAGACGGGGATGGCGAGCTGCTTGCCTAGAGTCTTTAGCTGGTTGACGGCGGCGGGACGGTACATGTCGGCGGCGACGAGTAGCGGACGCTGGCCCTGCTTGCGCAGGTAGTTTGCCAGCTTGGCGGCGGAGGTGGTTTTACCAGAGCCTTGCAGGCCCACGAGCATGATGATACCTGGCGGCGTGCCACCCAGGTCCAGCTTATTGTTACCGTCTGTCCCGCCCAGAACCTCGACTAGCTCTTCGTTTACAATCGAGAGCACCTGCTGAGCCGGAGAGAGACTCCCCATAACGTCCGCACCAAGCGCTTTCTCTTTGACACGATCAACAAATTGACGCGCTACCTTCAGGTTAACGTCGGCTTCAATTAGCGCCAGGCGTACCTCGCGTAACGCGGTGTTGACATCTTCTTCTGTTAGCTTGCCCTGCCCACTAAGATTGCTGAATATTCCTTCAAGACGTTTTGATAAGTTCTCAAACATTGCCATATAAGTGCTTTTTCCTCTCTCCGCCAGTCATAAAACATGCCAGTCTGGCCTTCATTATACCACTTCGTGTTTTCATAGTATAC
>CAXTXB010000300.1:1579-7272 GCA_964247965.1 uncultured Dictyobacter sp.
ACGCTCAATCGGGATCTTACCTGTCCAAGGCTGCTTACAAGGTGTACAGCGGTGCAGCTTTCCTTCTTTCACAAGAGTGTGCTGTGTCCACAGCATCAGTGGTACTCCAGGGCGATGGGCAACTTGTCATTGACCTGCGTATTGGTTCCCCAGACGGTGAGGAGCTGGAAGTTGGCCTCAAAGCCTGGATGGGCCATATCAGCAACCGCCTGCTGCATAAGCTGCTCATAATTATCAGGCAGTTTCGTCCATTTCTGAAGAAAGGGACGGATCGTGCGGAAAACCAACCGATTGCTTTCCACGAATGACGAAAAACTGGGACGCGGCGCTGTATACTCCACTGTGATCAGGCGACTCTGGACATTGGTGAGTCCTTGTTGATGAAGCATGTCAGGAAGGACGTTAATCACCCCATCACGGTCAGGCGTAAAGAGATGTCCCGCGTGCCAGAAGGCATCAAGCACTAAGTCCGCGAGTTGATTGAATGCCTCGCTATTACTTTCTGAAAAAATATTTGGCTCTGTAATGCGAACAATACCCCCAATCTTCGCAATCCGCTGGTATTCTTGTAAAATGTTCGGCCAATCCCACTTGCGAAGATAGCTAAAATTTAGGCGGTGGTTTACTATGTCAAATGTATTTTTAGGGTACTGGATCATCAGGAGTGCATCCATGACGCGAAACTCGACGCGATTGCCAACTCCTGCTTCCATTGCCTGCGCTTTCGCGGCCTCGATCATGCTGCGACTGACATCAATACCAGCAAGCAAGCGCATCTGTGGAAAGGCGTGTGCACATTCAATGAGCCAGTTTCCTGTGCCACAGCCAACATCAATCACCTGATGAAAGGAAACTGGATCTGGTTGTTCAGGAAGAAGACCACCCATGTCGGCGGTCAACATCGTATCCTGGAGACGCAACCGAGCAAGTTCCTCCTTATTGGCGCGGTCCTGCACCATATACGTGCTGGGATGCTCTCTCTTTGAGGGGTCGGGTTGTTCTCGTGGCATCTCTTCTCTTTGTGCTCCTTTTTGATCGATAACAGGCAGTAATGACTGATTGCGAAGTTGTGAATCATAGATCTGCTGTGCTCCTATTATACCTAACCATCAGGGACGTGTCGAGCAATCGTTGCAGGTGAAATTTCTCTTGACAATTGCCCCAAAATCGTTACAATCAAAGTATACACGTCCATTCACACTCATCCATATTTATTATCTGCGTACCACATAACACATTCTCTCTTTCCATTCTATATATGATCTGTGTTCATATATAGGACACTTGTTGATTTTGAGATTTAATTGATTGTCGAGTAGGCCTGATGTCAAAAGGGAAGCCTGGCGATGGACGGTCTGTTTTTGCACAATCTTCAGAAAGACTATAGGGGTATCTCAGCATATGAGCGAGCTTCTAGGTAGACGCTTTCACCGGCTCTTCAGTGCAGCCGGGCGATCTGTGACGATTGCGATGGATCATGGTTCGACGGATGGAGTGCTGGCGGGATTTGAAGATCCTGCACAGGTCTTAGAGGAGGTAATAGCGGGCGGCGCTGATGCTATCCTGACAAGTATTGGTATTGCACGCCACTTTAGTAAGCAGCTTAAAGATGTTGGCTTGCTGATACGCTGCGATGGTGCGACATCTCCCATCCTGGAAAGTCCTCGGGAGATTGTTGTTGGCATCGATGATGTACTCTCAAGCGGAGCCGACGCCGCTGCGGCGATGTATATTCCGGGTACGCACGATCACACCTCGACGCTCTATTTCCCTCACCTGGCAAGCGAGGCACATCGCTGGAACATCCCCGTAATGGCCGAAGCCTTGCCCTATGGCTTCGAGTCTCACCCCAATGCGCGCGCCGTGGATACAGTTGCCAACGCCTGCCGCATGGCTGCAGAGAATGGGGCGGACATCGTAAAGACGGTGTATACGGGTGAGCGTGAGAGCTTTAAGAAGGTTGTCCGCTCGTGCTTCACACCGGTATTGGTGCTGGGTGGCCCGAAGACACATAGCGATAAAGAATTTCTTGAGTCGCTGCGCGATGCCAGGGACGCTGGTGCGGTCGGCGTAGTGATTGGCCGCAACGTCTGGCAATCTCCATCCCCAGCCGCCATGACACGAGCCCTGGTCGCCCTTTTCCATCATGACGCAAGCGCGGACGAGGCCTTACAGATCTTGCACGCTGGCCGGTAAATAAATGATTCATCCTGAATCTTTGAAAAATGCGGAACATTGTGTGCTACCTATTTTTTAAAGATTCAGGATGAGCTATTTATTTAGAAAGAATAGAAATGGTGCAAAGACGGCACCTATCCATTCGGCTCTATGGAGAGTCGCGGAACCAAGAGGTTTACAATGTATCTCGTTGGCATCGATGTTGGTACAACAAATACGAAGGCGGTCATCTTCGATGTAGATACCGGCCAGGTACGTGCCATAGGCAGCAGCCGCACGATTACACGCCATCCAATTATGGAGTGGAGCGAGTTTGACGCGGACGATCTATGGCAAACGGTTCTGGAGAGTATTCATGCGGCGATCCAGCAATGTGATCAACCTGACCGCATTCGCGCGATCTCGGTTGCGAGTATGGGAGAATCGGGATTTCCACTGGATGCTAAGGGAAACGTATTATATCCCGCCATCGCCTGGCACGATCAGCGCACAAACGCAGAGGCTCAATGGTGGAAGGACACTCTTGGTACTAAGCGCGTTTTCGATATAACGGGCCAGCTCCCACTTCCAATGTTTGGCGTCAACAAGCTGCTCTGGCTGCGCAACCATGAGCCCCAGATATTTGAACGCATCCAGCACTGGTTGAGCATTGAAGACTTCGTGCTCTGGAAGTTAAGTGGCTCCTTCGCAACTGATTACAGCATCGCCTCGCGCACGATGCTCTTTGATCAGCGAACGCTTGAATGGTCCGTGCCACTCCTGCGGCACTCCAGCCTGCCCAGAGACTGGTTTCCTCGTGCCCTGCCCAGCGGAACTTCAGTCGGGATGATCCGCAAAGATGTGGCTGCGCAGACAGGGCTACCACTACAGACGCTTGTCTGTACAGGTGGACACGATCACTTCTGTGGCTCGCTGGCGGCAGGCGTAACGCATTCGGGCCAGCTGCTCGAATCGATGGGCACAGCAAGCGTTCTCCTGACGCTGAGCGATATGTTTGAGCCAGGCCCCGAATTATTGGACGCTGGCTGTACAAGCTATGCGTATGTCATTCCGTCTACCTATGCAACCATGGGCATGCTCAACTTCGCTGGAGGCTCGCTTGAATGGATCGTAAAGCTGCTCTATGGGCAGGGGCAACAGGAGAACGTTTCTAGCGCAGTCTACGCCCAGGCTCTACGCGAGGCGGCCGAGATTCCGCCTGGTTCGCACGGTGCCACTATTTTACCCTATTTTCTTGGCGCGGGCACGCCATATAAACACAGTCCGGCACTTGGAACGATCCTTGGCTTGACGCCAAATCACGGTCGGCCCGAACTTGTACGCGCACTCATGGAAGGGCTGGCATTCTGGCTGCGCGATAACATCGTGAAGCTTTGCAGCCTGGGACTCGCGCCATCCACACCAGAGATCATCGTGGTCGGTGGCACAGCCCAGGCTACTCCATTCCTGCAGATCAAGGCGGATATTACGGGCAGTCCTATCAAAGCACCCCAGATCACAGAGGCTGCCGCGACTGGCGCAGCCCTGCTAGCGGGCATGGGGGCCAATATATTCCGTTCAAGCACAGAGGCCGCTTCCTCAGTTCAACATACCGTCCAGACCTTTGAGCCCAATGCGCGGGCAGTAGAGACTTACAATACTGTGTACACACAAACTTATCTGCCCGCTTGTAACTCAATCATCAGGGGATCGGACCGATCCCCTGATGATTGAGCGACAGGTGGGTGACGAACTCCGCGTAGCGACACTCCCTTGCGGCATCAATTCCAACTCCATCATCTTTGGAAGTAGAGAAAGGGAGTGTCGCTACGCGCAGTGAGCCGCTGTCTGTGTCGGGATGCAAGGCTGCAATGTAGCTTGATAGAGCAGTATGGTCGGATTGAAAAGTTAAGCATTATTATACTGTCCTATATCAGAGCTTAGGGAATTTCAGAGATTCTCTACGAAACAGTGAAAAAAGAGGAGGAAGTGTCGTAGTATACATAGGCAAGGTTGCCAATCGTAATCAATGACATCAATACAATGTACATCGTTGCACATAACAAGGGAGAAACAGCTTGGACATAGACTTGGTCAACAGCACCAACAAAACCGATATCACCGATGAAACCGGCATCATTGACATCCTGCATACCAACAACATTCTTAGTATGAATGCCCGCGACATGGTCCAAAAGCAGCTCGGCCGCCGCGCATTTCTGGCTAGCGCCGCTGCTGTAGCAGGCGGAGTATTTCTCGCAGCCTGCGGTGGACAGAGTGCTCCCGCTAGCTCTACGGGCAGTTCCAACTCCGGCTCGGGCTCCAGTTCAAAGAAGTATACGCTGGCTCTGGTGCAGGGCGTAAAGGGAGATCCTTTCTACGTGACAATGCAAAGGGGTGCGCAGACGATGGCGGATAAGCTGGGCGCAACCCTGGTTGTAGACGGCCCTGCCCAGTTCGACGCCTCACTGCAAGCGCCTATCGTCGACGCCCTGATTGCAAAGAAGGTCGATGCGATGATCATCGCTGCCTGCGATAAACAGGCTATGATCGCTCCACTGCAGCGCGCTAATGATGCCGGCATCAAAGTTATTTCTGTTGATACCTACCTGGGCGACGGCGACTACGCTAATGGGCCAGTAAAATTCCCTCTTTCGTACATCGGTTCCGATAACCTGCAGGGCGGGAAAATCGCCGGCGATGCGTTGATTAAAGCTATTGGAGGCAAAGGCTCTATTTACATTCAAAACGTAAAGCCGGGCGTGAGCACAACTGATCAGCGTGAGCAGGGCTGTAAGGCCGCCATCGATGCAAGCAATGGGGCAGTGACACTCGCCAGCGTCGACTACAATAATGATAGTTCGGCCAACGCGGCGCAGCAGACGGCTGCTGTCCTGCAACGCGGCAAGCCTATTGCTGGTATCTTCGGAACGAATCTGTTTGGCGCTGAGGGTGCGGCGCAGGCGGTTAAGAACGCGAACAAGCAGGGCAGCATCAAAATTGCGAACTTCGACGCTCCTGAACAAGCTATCACAGACTTAAAAAATGGCGTCGTGGATATCGTGATCGCGCAGAAGCCTGCCGATATGGGTAGCACGGCGGTTCAATACGCGGTCGATGCCTTAAACGGGAAGACGAGCGGTATTCAGAAGCGTGTTCCCACAGGCTACGTGATCATTACTAAAGAGAACGTAAACACGCCTGAGGCACAGGCTGCTGTCTATAAAAGCTAATTAGAGCTGCAAGGGGAATATCCTCCCTGATGCATTCCAGGGAGGATAGCTTGATGTGTAAGCTCATTGGGATTGGAAGGCTGGGGACTGGAGAGGAATATAAGAAAGCGGTTATTTTATGCAATTAGCTGATGCTAAGTCACGTTCGACGCCCCGGACTCCACTAGCGCTGGTTGGTCGCTACTGGTCCTGGCTTTTCTTGCTCCTGATTGTGCTCTTTTTTTCGCTGGCCGGGCCGGGCTTCTTCGATCTTTTCAACTTCCAGAGCATTGGTGCCAATATGGCTTTTATTATGCTCATGGC
>CAXTXB010000301.1:0-6668 GCA_964247965.1 uncultured Dictyobacter sp.
TAAAACACGATGTTTGTCATCTTTCAAAAGTTCAGGATGACCTGGAGTTTAAGTGCAGCACTACACTCCAGTTGCTACATAGGGCAAGAAGCGTAAAAACCTTTCGCTGAACATGGCGTCGTCCAGGTCTACATTTCGCAGGGTCTGCTCAATTAAGAACTTGTTGACTTCCTGCAGGTCGTTGTTCTGCTGGTAGACGGCTATCTGCCGGTCCGCTCCGGTGCCGCGTGGATCGTCAAGTAGCGAGCGAATATAGTTCATCTCGCGCCTGCTTCCCAGTTCATCTACGACCTCGTCCACGAAATCCAGCGTTTCGCGGATAGAGTCGCGCCTGCTCACGGGCCGCCGCCCAATGAAGTCCACGAGCTCGGCATCTAGTCCATAGCGCATGGCTCGCCATTTGTTCTCTTCAATGTAGCTGCGCCCCAATACCGGTACGTTCTCTCCGCGCTCATCCAGCCGTGTTAATTTCGCGACCAGTGCCTGGCAGAGTGCGGCTATCGCCAGGGTATCTTCTATGGTGGCGGGCATGTCGCAGATGCGGAATTCGATGGTGTCAAAAAATGGATGGGGGCGGATGTCCCACCAGATCTTTTTGCCGTTGTCGATACATTTGGCATCCACCAGGTCCTGCACGAAGCGATCGAAGTGGCCCCGCGTTTCAAATACATCTGGCATGCCACTGCGCGGAAATCGCTTCCAGACGACCGACCGAAACGACTTGATTCCGGTCATCCGCCCACTCCAGAATGGAGAATTGGACGATATGGCCAGGATATGAGGCAGCCACGTGCGTACCTGGTTCATGACCTTGATTGCCACTTCCTTCGACTCTATGGCAACGTGCACATGCAGCCCGAAGATCAAAATAGAACGGCCAACGTCCTGGTATTCTTCCTCCAGATCCTCGTAACGCGCATCCTCCGTCCTCTCCTGCCCACGCCAGGACGCACTGGGATGGGTGCCCGCGCTCACCAGTGCCAGCCCCTCTTGCGCCACCAGCCGCGCCAGAATCGCGCGGGAAGAGTAGAGTTCTATCCTCGCAGCATTGATATCTGGCAAAACAGAGGAGACATATTCTATCGTCGATTGCAGCATCTCCGGCTTGATCTGCTCTTCGAAGATCGGCGTCCCCTTATCTAAAATACCTTGTGCACATGAACAGAGCTCTCCACTATCACGACTCACCAGTTGGAATTCTTCCTCGATGCCCAGCGTAAAGCGGTTCGTCATTTTCAACTCCTCACACAAATCCTGCACATACTCCATTTTTACTTATCTGTTTTACGCACAAAAGGGGTGCAGAGTTTCTACCCGCGTAGCGACATCTTCACTATAGTTGTCATAGCAGCATTCCTATGAAGTAAGAGGAACATGCATAGCTTAATATACTAGGAAAAATGTCCAAACATTCCGCTAATTAGTGCAGCAATCATACAGAAAATGCTACCAATAAATAGAAGTGAAATATACCCAAGAACTAGACTAGCCGCAACTAAGCGATAACTGGTTTGATCAACCAAAATCTTTTTTGCTTGCGTAGCGGAGACTATAGTTAAGATTGGCAACATCATCCATAGTGCTATTAAAAACAAAAGGGAATATGGAAAAACAGTCTGGAAATATTGCATCGAAGAAAATGGATAAGAAAGGATAAGATTGAGTAGGAAGGCAAAAGGTACTAGTGATAACAGGCTACAAGATCCTAATACAAAACTTATAATTGCCTTTCTGGACGTTTTAGGAAAAGGACTTTCCTGATTTTCCGAATTGATCACATGTGTGTTCCTTCCTTAGCCGAAACATTCATACACCTATAATACGTCAAAAATAAGAGATTACTCCTTTGTTGAAGCAACTTCATTGCCAGTTAGCTCTGGCCTTGCTCCAATTGCTTCAATAGATTTAGATGTCGTGGTATAATGATAGTAGAGAATACATCAGGGAGGCACACAGCATGCGCTTGCAAGGCAAAACCATTGGCTACTTTGTGGCACAAGAGGTGGAAGATCTGGAGTTCTGGGTTCCGGTGATGCGTCTGCGCGAAGAGGGCGCGAAAGTGATTGTGATTGGGCTCGACACGAAAACTGTTCGTGGCAAACATGGCCTGGAAATGACTCCTGACGTGAGCATTGCTGAGGCTCCGGCTGCTGCAGCCCTTGACGGACTCGTCATTCCCGGTGGCTGGGCTCCCGATAAGCTGCGCAGAAATCAGGCAATTCTGCAGCTTGTGCGCGATATGCATGCATCCAATAAAATCATTGGCACGATCTGTCACGGTGGCTGGGTGCCCATCTCCGCTGGTATTATGCGCGGACATAAAGCGACTGGCTCAAAGGGTATCAAAGACGACATCACAAACGCCGGAGGCAGCTGGGTGGATGAAGCGGCATTCCGCGAAGGCAATCTCGTCTGGGGCCGCGTGGTTGAGGACATTCCCGCCTTTTGCCGCGAACTGGTGGCGGCACTCGCGGAAGAGTGACAGAGCAAAAAGGTCAAAACAAAAAAGAATTATAAGCACTGTCAATCTCTGTTCCAACATCACACACGTTACTACTTTGCTGGACGAACACGTCAAAGCGCTGCAAGCGTAACATCTTTTAAACACAGCCACTACCTCTTTTGGACGTTGTTTTTAAGCATACTGCATCCTGAGGAGGATGGGAGGGACTATGAGCCAATTTCTCGCGACGTTAGCACAACGCGTACTGATCTTTGATGGGGCGATGGGTACCAATATTCAGCGCTATCAGTTGACTGCTGAGGATTACGGCAGCGAGGCGACTGAAGGCTGCAACGAGTACCTGGTCTTGACGAAACCTGGCGTGATCGAGGAGATCCACGCGGGCTTTATGGAGGCGGGCTGCGATGTCCTGGAGACTGATTCTTTTACGGCCAGCCGTTTGAAGCTTGATGAGTATGGCCTGGGCTATCTGACTCACGAGATTAACTTTGCGGCGGCACAGATCGCTCGCCGGGTGGCCGATCGCTACAGCACACCTGAGCAGCCTCGCTTCGTTGCTGGCTCTATCGGCCCCACCGGTATGCTTCCCTCGTCCGATGATCCTGTTTTAAGCAACATTACGTACCAGCAATTGGTCGACCTCTTTTGTGAGCAAGCTACGAGTCTTCTGCGCGGTGGCGTGGATCTCTTGCTGATCGAGACAAGCCAGGATATCCTGGAGGTGCGGGCTGCGATTACGGGCATTCGTCGCGCAATGCAGGATGTTGGTCGCACAGTTCCCATTCAAGCCCAGGTTTCGCTGGATACCAGCGGACGTATGCTACTCGGCACGGATATCGCGGCGGTTATGACGACTTTAACAGCCCTACGTGTGGATATCGTTGGGCTGAACTGCTCGACTGGTCCCGATTATATGCGTGAGCCGGTGCGCTTTCTGGCGGAGAATTGTCCTTTGCCCATCTCGACGATTCCCAACGCCGGCATTCCACTTAATGTAAATGGGCAGGCGGTCTATCCGATGGAGCCTGAGCAGATGGCGCAGGCGCTGCGCGAGTTCGTTACCGAGTTTGGCGTGAACGTTATCGGTGGCTGCTGCGGCAACAGTCATGAGCATATGCGCGCTATCGTACAGGCCTGTCGCAACGCTCCTCGTCACCCGCGCCCTATTGCCGACAACAATTTTGAGCAGAAGAACTTCCAGCAGATTACGACGCCCTTCGTCTCTAGCGGTATTCGCTCAACCGCCATGCACCAGGACCCTCCTCCTCTTCTGGTCGGCGAACGCTTGAACGCTGTGGGCAGTCGCAAGGCCAAGCAGGCTCTGCTTACCGACGATTATGATACTCTGCTTGTCATGGGTCGCGAGCAGGTCGAGGGTGGTGCTCACGTTCTGGATGTGCAGGTGGCGACGACGGAACGGACCGACGAGGCTGAGCAGATGGCTACCCTGGTCAAGAAGCTTTCGATGGGGATCGAGGCACCCCTGGTCGTGGATTCTACCGAGGCGGATGTGCTCAAGGCGGCACTGGAGATCGCGCCCGGACGTGTGATTATTAATTCGATCAATATGGAGTCGGGCCGCCAGCGTATCGAAAACGTTCTTCCCCTGGCCCTGGAACATGGGGCGGCTGTGATTGCGCTGACCATCGATGAGGTGGGCATGGGCAAGGATACCGCGCGCAAGGTGGAAATCGCTCGGAAGATCTATGATATCTGTGTCAATGAATACGGTCTCCCTCCCAACGCGCTGATCTTTGATCCTTTGACCTTTACAATTACCACAGGTCAGGAGGAGCTGCAGACGTCGGCTATCGAGACGCTGGATGCGATTACACGTATTAAGGCGGAGCTACCGGGTGTGATGACGATCCTGGGCGTGAGCAACGTGTCGTTTGGCTTGAAGCAGCATGCCCGTGCGGTGCTCAATAGTGTTTTCCTCTATCATGCTGTGAAGGCTGGCCTGGATATGGCGATTGTGAATCCTTTGCACATTACTCCTTATGCTGAGGTCGATACAGAACAGCGTCAGCTGGCCGATGATCTGCTCTTCAATCGTCCTGAGGCTTTGACGCGCTACATTACGTACTTTGAGGAGCATGGTCCCCAGAAGGATGATAGTACGCCAAAAGCTGATCCCACTGAGGGTATGGACCCGGCAGAGCGCATTCACTGGCAGGTGCTCCATCGCCGTAAAGAAGGTATTGAGCCGCTTATAGACGAGGTGATCTCTATCCGTGCTAGCAGCCAGGGTGTCACACGCAGCGAGGCCGCAGTCGATGTGCTCAATACAGTTCTGTTGCCGGCCATGAAAGATGTGGGCGACCGCTTCGGCGCTGGCGAGCTGATTCTGCCCTTTGTGCTGCAGTCGGCTGAGGTCATGAAGCGCGCGGTGGCCCATCTTGAGCAGTATCTGGAGAAGCAGGAAGGCTATACGAAGGGCAAGGTGGTGCTGGCTACGGTCTTCGGGGATGTCCACGATATCGGTAAGAATCTGGTGAATACGATTCTGAGCAATAATGGCTATACGGTCTACGATCTGGGGAAGCAGGTGCCGCTCAATACGATTCTGGAGAAGGCGATCGAGGTGAAGGCGGATGCCATTGGCCTCTCTGCCCTGCTGGTGAGTACGTCGAAGCAGATGCCTCTGTGTGTGAAAGAGTTGCACAAACGCAACCTCGACTTTCCGGTGATTATTGGTGGCGCGGCAATCAATCGTTCGTTCGGCCGGCGCATTCTCTTCGTGGATGATCAAGCTCCGGGCGCGACTCCCCTTGCTTATGATCCAGGCGTTTTCTATGCGCGCGACGCCTTTGAGGGCCTGGATATCATTGATAAGCTGACAAATACAGCAGAAACACGGACGACGCTGGTGCAGACTATCAAGCAAGAGGCTCTTAAAGAACGCTTGAAGAAGGCTGAGCGGCCCGTTGAGACGCCTTTGGATGCTACAAAACAGGCGAACTCTACTCCATCGCCCAGCGTTCAGCCTGCCCTGTCGATTCCTACCCCTCCCTTCTGGGGTCCACGGGTACTGGAACGCATTGGGTTGGAAGATGTTGCGGCCTGCCTGGATCTCAATGCGCTCTATCGCGGGCGCTGGGGCGGCAAGGCGCATGGGGCGGCGTTCGACCAGCTTGTAGAAGAGGAGTTTCGCCCGCGCCTGGAACGGATGCTGCGGGAGGCCCGCCAGCAGCGCTATCTGCAGCCCAAAATCATGTACGGCTACTTCCCCTGCCAGTCCAGCGGCAACGAGCTGATCGTCTACGATCCTCAGAAGTTCCAGCAGCCAACACCAACTCTCGCCGAACTTGTGCGCTTTAACTTTCCACGCCAGGGCGAACGTGACCGGCTCTGCCTCGCCGACTACTTTACTTCGGTTGAAAGCAAGCAGGTAGATGTCGTGGCCTTCCAGATTGTCACGATGGGCAAGGCTGCAAGCGAGGCTATCGAACGGCTGCAACAGGCGGGCAACTACTCTGAGGCCTACTTTACGCACGGCCTCTCGGTCCAGATGGCGGAGGCGCTGGCCGACTACTCAAACCGGATAATTCAGCGTGAACTCGGCATCGAGGGTGCGCGTGGCAAACGCTATAGCTGGGGCTACTCGGCCATTCCCGATCTTGAAGATCACGCCAGGCTCTTTCAACTCCTCCCCGCCAGGGATACTATCGGCGTGGATATTACTGAGGCCTATCAGTTCGTACCCGAGCAATCTACGGCCGCGATTGTCGTTCATCACCAGCAGGCAATCTACTTCTCGGTTCACGCAACATCGGCCGCTGAGGTCGCTGGTGTATAAGCTCTGGTTCATATACAAAAATGTCTATAAGAAGTTCGATGAGCACAAAGAGGGAAAAGGTTTTCTCTCTCTTTGTGCTAAGAGCTGCGTTGCTCAATCGTCGTTATCGTTTGGACCCACCAGAATAGGCGGCTCGGACTCTTCAGGTGCCTGGTCGTTATCTTTGTATTCAGATGGTATTCCCAGTCTCATCACTTTCCCCTCCCTTTCTCTTTGGAATACGCAGACATGCACAGGATTCGCACTCTCCGTACAAGCAAGAGTTATAACACAACTACTACCCCGATTCAACACAACTTTATCTACTTTCTTTCATGTTTTTTCACGTCCACGTTATCGCCCCAACACACAAAAATTTTTTTTATTTTTTTTTTTTTTAAATTTTTGTTTTGGGGGAGCAAAATT
>CAXTXB010000301.1:6678-7256 GCA_964247965.1 uncultured Dictyobacter sp.
CTTTTGGCTCGCCCCCTAAATATTTATAAAAAAAAATAAATTATTAAAATTATGTCCCTTTTGGCGGGGAGAACGTGGAGGAGATGAGGATCAAAAACTCTCTGAGATATGAGAAAACACCTATACCGCTTTTGGCAGATGTGTTATACTTATTGCAAAGAGACCTACTCTCGCTATGTTGGAGAAAATTGTGTTCAGAACACACGTCACAATACATACTTGTACCTGTCTTTACGTTCATCGGGGCAACTTACAGTAAAGTGGCTCAGTCCCTGGTGAACGTAAAGGCGTGCCCGCAAACTTCTACCATGTTTTCATCCTCCGCACGTCTTCTCTCTGAGCTACCATCTGTACATAGACTATTAGCTCACACCCATATGTACTCAATGACAATCTCTCACGAGGTAAACTACCGCCGAGCTGAAGACTCAGCGGCTTCTTCGGGAGCTTGCTTCTTCGGTTTGGTGGGAACCGTGGCGCTCAAGAAACCAGGCAAGAAAAAGGGAATTCTGGTGCAGATGAGGTGAAACACCACTTCGAAGAGATCGCCACTCGCTCAGAGGTTTCTTTTGAGGCGG
>CAXTXB010000302.1:0-1133 GCA_964247965.1 uncultured Dictyobacter sp.
CAGAATTGGCAACGACGGCTAAGGAAAGCAAACTTGCCACTCTACATTTGCGGTGATAGAAAGGGAAAGCCTTTCTTGGCTATTTTTCTGTCAGGATTATGATAGCGTACTGCGGCATACTGCGCTAGCTTATACGTTTGTCGGTAATTACTTATTACTAGCAACCTTTTGAGCTCAAATTCTCCACCGACCACGGTACTGTTTTCCACCGACCACGGTACTGTTTTCCACCGACCACGGTACGGTAATGATGTTGCGATTTATATGCCTTATGCTTTATCGTTCTTTTTACCTTTCTTGCGCGATGGAATGCGCTTTGGGATGATTGCCGGTCTTAGAGTTGTCTCATAAAACTGTTGTATTTCAGGCGGAGGAACAATGCACCATTTTGATGAAAGCCAGTCGTTCCCCCAACGTGATTTTGTTGTATCAAGAGGAGTCAAGCAGATAGGTTCAGCACCAATAATTCCCTTTTCCCAGAGGCTGTGCAGTGCCTCATGAATGCGGGGTGCAAATCGAGTGGTAAGATTTTTCTTGTCAACTCGGATCATACTAGCTGCAAGTAGATCTGCCATCACTACTGGCTCGTCGTTATTGCTTCTCTTCCCTTGCGCTCTCCATCGCTCTGTGAGAAAAAGAGCGAGCCGAAGCTCATGCTGTTCATTTTGCGGATTAAGTTGGAATATACGGCGATCTATTTCGGCGAAGAAATAGTTATCTTGTTCTGTGTAGATGTTGATCCAGTCGCCAGGTGCCACGAAAGTGCCTGCGATAGCTTCCTCTGCCCACAGGGTTTCATGGGTAACAACAGCATAGCGCAGATAGGGACTGTTGATGCCGATGTTGGTTACTTTGCCCTTAAACGTTACAGCAACTTTTCCTCGTACGCAACAAGAGGCAAGCAAGTCCAAGTCCTTCAAGACCTGCTCTTTCTGCTCAGGTCTGTAGCCATTGGTATAACGTATATCAGTGCCAGAGTAGGCAGTATTGCTATGTTTTTTAAGACCACGCCATTCTAGAACTTCTTCCAAGCGCATTGCAATACTGCCATTTTTAGCAAGTTGGTTGTTGGCTCGTCTCAGATTCCAAATGCCTAAAACGATTCGTGCTGTAAGAGCAGTAGTTTCCCCCAG
>CAXTXB010000302.1:1143-7222 GCA_964247965.1 uncultured Dictyobacter sp.
GTATGCACTTGAGTGCTTCGGGTATTTCAAGAGGGTCTTTTATCGTTCCTAGATACACCTTGAGCCGGTTTGAGCTAGTAAACACGAGGGTTTCTTCTTCCTCCTGCCATTGATCATGGCCTGCCAAAGTTGCCTCCCGAATTGATTTATCTACCTGATAGTTAGTACTGCTTAGATGTGTTGTTTCCATATCATTTGGAATCCGAGCAAGCATCTCAAGCCGTTCTTGCCGCTCAGATATATCGATTGTTGATGCGTTGATCAACAATCCAGGCTTCTTTTGCTGTGGAGGTAGATCCACCTCTAAAGAAAGCTGTTGATGCTCTTTCTTACGGGATGCCATACGCTACAACTCCTGGTTATTTGTTAACGGTCGCCGAGAGCGCATGGATAGCTTCTATGTACGAGAACCAAACGGTACCCACATCTACACAAATGCATACTATTGTAATATGATTTCTTTGTATTGAGATGTGCTATCCATGCATGATAAGTATATTTGCTATGGGAGTCAGCAGGTGCTAACTGCTGGCTTTTCTCGTTTTATGTGGCCTCCTTTGGCTGATATCTCTTCTGCATTCTAAGCAAGAGTTCACTATTTTAAATTGATATTTAGAAAGTGTATCCTACTATTCAGTATTCATCATTTTTAGGAAGTTTGGAAGGTACAGAGGGTATACACTACCTATACAGTTACCTATACAGACCTCGAATTGGTCTTTTTCTGTTAGCATACCTACCTTTTCCACATCAAGTCTTCATTTGTAGAGTGTTACGAATATGGTGCAAGTTCTTTTAATCGCTTACGAGCTTCCTGAGCCTGTAGCTTGATAGAGACGATATCTCTTGTCTGGTAAAGCGTTGCGATATCAGCATCTTCGCAAAGAATCAACCAATTGTCTAGATCAGCTTTAAGAAGAAAGTCATCATTTTTGAGTAACGGGAAGCCAAGTTTTTCGCCAGTGAGCAATATCTCCTCAACGAGTGCGTTGCGTTCTTGCGTCTGGTTCTGTTGTGCATGTTCGCGTTCCGCGATAATCACTTTCGCAATCTGACTTGCACTCTCCGGTAGTGCTAGGAGGAGGTCAAATGTCTCTGAGAGCAAATTGCCATACTTTTTCCTGAGCTGATCTCGCGCACGGAGTAGATCGGCTTCACGTGCAGCTTCTTCCTTGGCCCGTTGTGTGTCTGCATCGCGGGCACGATGCTCTGCTTGTTTGCAAGTGTCGTCACAATATTTCCGTCGTCGATGACCCCGTTTGATTGCGATCAAGGCACCGCAGCGGCGATTGTGGCACTGTGATACTTCTGCCTCCATACATGCTCTCCTAGAAACCAATCGTAACGCTCATACTCCGGAGATCGTCTCACGTTTCCTGTTACGATTGATCAATCTTTGCCTATAGAATGCTCATAGCTCTCGAATACGCTGCTGCCGCCACGAATGGATAGCGTCGAGCTGATCACTGTAAAAGTGGAAGCCGTGCGGTGGTAAGCAGCGAACGCAGGCTGGGCTCCTAAGTCTATGCTGATAAATATCGTACCCACATCGCGGGCAAGGATCATCCTGGGTCAACTCATGAGCTGCGAGCAACTCCTGTAGCTCACGATCGTTCTCATTTACACTCATCGAGCCTTCTCCTTAGGTTAGGTGATGAATCTCTGCTGTGATCTGCTGCCAGATGTCCTTGCGCTGCTGACCACGAAATTCTATCAATGTTTGTGAACAGCGAGGTAATGCGGTACAGCGTGCAAAATGATCTGGCCAGGCGCATGCCCGAAGCCGAATAATGATGACCACATCCTCTGCTGCAAGACGTATCAACCGTTTGTAGATGTCTGGGACATCAAACACCAAGAAGTGGAGCAAATCGACACTCATGAGCAAGAGCACGCGATCAAGACGATCGACGTTGAGTATCCTATGGATCTCTTGTGTTTGCCTGATCTCTACCGGCGCAATATCAAGGTACTTCGTGCAGGATGCTAAGTATTGCAGATCCTCTCTCGCATAAAGCATGGGAAGAGAGCTCTTCATCGTTTCTTTGTCCCAGTTGATCATCAATAGTCCCTTTCTGCTCTTGTACTTGAGAGATGCAATCGTGATGCTTGGCGGCGAGCTGCTACCAGTTACAATTGTGTCTCTCAGGCTTTCCTCTCGCCTGGTTTGCATCATATCAGTGATGATTTCAGCTCCTGGCTCGTTCAACATATGATTGATAGAATTGCCAGCAGGACTCAAGACGCGCTCTTGCCTGGCCTTCAGGCGCTATTAGGATCGCGTTCTGCAAAAAGACAGATAGATAAAGATCATTCCCGCATATGGCTGTCGTATCAAGCGATGCAAGGTGCTGTAGCCAGATCAGCGCTTGAACTCGCAGATTGGTATGTATTGGTAGATCTGCTTGTATACTTGCTGGTATGCCAGTGAGCAACGCTTGCATCACTAGCTCGTCAAGGGCCTGACTCTTCACACAGGCATTGACCACCTCTCTGTACCACCACGCTGGTATCATCCTCACTCCTTTGCTCCCTGTTCTTGTATCTGCAGCTCTCGCTATCCCAGAATGAGTAATTATTCCTGACGAGACTCCTTCGCATCCATCCGATGCTTAAACCATCCACACACGGCGGGGTACTGACTTGCTAAAATCTCGTCGTACCTGGGAACTTGGAATGCTTGTGCAAGCTCCCAGTAAATGGTTTGGTAACGGATGCCGCTCACCTCTGTCAGCCGCTTTACCATGCCTCGTATGTTCTTTTGCTGCTCGGTGCTGATCCTCGGCGGGCCGAGTCTCGCTAAAATATCGGGGATAATATCAGTGACAGCCTTCTCGCTCTCTAATTGAATTTGTAAACTCTCTAGCTGTCCCTGTACCTGGCTACGCCACTTCTGAGCGTGCTGACTGGCCTTCCACTGTGCCCATATTGCCACGTCTTCATAATAGGCGGTGAGCTCCTGATCGTCGGCCTCTGGTCCCGGCTCCTGTGGTTTAGTTGCAGGGATAATGATAGTGCGCGACTCTGATGGGGCTGCTGAGATCCTCGCGGCCTTCTGCATAAAATGAGAGTAGAGTACGTCTATGGCCTCAACTTGGTAGGCTATAATCATCTCGCGGATGCGCTCGGCCTGCCCCCGATTGTTGGAATCTTCCTCTACCTCGTTGGGATTAATCCCAAGTATCCAAGGCGAAAAGCCACGCAAGGTGAGAACGGGCATGACTTGCGGACCACCACCTCGCCTGGGTTTTTCTCCTCCCACTCGCGGTTGCACCTTCACTCGTAGCAGTTCGTCGGCTATGGCTGCGGTCCTTTGTATACGCTGGACCTGGCCCTGGGGGTCTAAACTGAGTATTTCGCATATCCAGCGAAGCACAACAGCTATTCTTCCATCTATCAGGCGAACGGCCGTGATAGTATGCCCCCGAAAAGGGATGTCTTCTTGTAGCACCGGCTCTAATGACTGCTGGTTGCCATTCCTAGAGTCCTCCTCCATGCTCTTCCTCCTCTAACGTGTCCAACGGGTATGTATTCTGCATACCCCTTTCTCTCCTGGAGAGAGAAGACGCAAAATATCTGGCCGCATGTGTTGTTTCCTCGTAATGGGGAAGCATCATAGCTCCCCCTGCCGATCAGCTGCGTCGTTATAAAGCAATGCGCTAAAAGTAGGGTAAGGTGCCAGCGAGTTACCTTTCAGCACTTTTCTGTCACCTCCCCTCCGAACCGTGCTTGCGAGTTTTCCCGCACACGGCTCTCCAGTTCTACTTTTTCGGTGTTGGGTATTTTGATCTTCCAGCGTGAATATCCTGGTGACATTTTTGGCAGACTACCAGAGTTTTCCGGTGTCTGGCTGCCATCCATTCTACCCATGCCGGTTTTGGCTTTTGTCCATGCTGCTTAAGATCTTTTAGGGCTCGTATGTGGTGTACTTCAATGTGGTCGGGAGATCCACACAGTTCGCATTGCTGTGCGAGTAGCCTCTCTTCCAATTCACTCCGTTGGCTCCAAATGTGCGCCTTCTTTTCCTTCAGGGGAGCTTTCGTATCCCTTGTCAGTGAGATACCACCCCATTTGGCTATCAACGGTTTCTTCTCCCCTCTAGGTACGACTACCTGGAGGATTTTGATGGTTCCCTTTTCTGTTTTCTGAGTGGTTGCAAACTTTCTGTACACTTCGCTCACTGATATCTTGAGTTTGGATGCCAGTGTCTTGGTGAGAGATGTTTCCATCACCCATTTCAGATTGTTGAACCGACTCAGGTTGTGGGCTAATTTGTAGTACTCCACAAGCCCCCTGTATTCCGCTTGATACTCAGCTACGATGCTGAACGGAGTATTTTTCTCCAGTTCCGGGCGGTGTACAGGTTTTCCCTTTTGCATATACTCTTGGCATTTTTTGCGGATAATTTCGGATGGGGCGCTTAACATCATTACGCCGTTCACTCTGCGCCTGACCCTTCCGGCTTTGTCGCGTGTGAGTGTGTGATCGCTTTGATGTTCTGAGATTTCATACCCCAAGAACTTGGCTTTTGCTGTCTTGGCATGCGTTATGAGGGTCTTTCCCTCCGACAGTTCCAGGTGTAGTTCCTGATGTATGAACTCTTTTAGCTTTTGCTTAATGTCTTCCGCTTCCTGTTTCGGGCCTATGACTCCTAATAGGAAGTCATCCGCATATCGTATATATTTCAGCCTTCTGTAGTCTGGGTCGGACGTTTGGACACTGGGAGTCTGTCTCATCTCCCTTCGCTTTTCCCGCGCTGCTTCAAGCTGGCCTTTGCTCTCAAGCTGTTTAGCCTGGTAGCAAAGACGTTTGTATTGCGGACTGGCCTTCTTTTTCTTGCCTTTGGTATATTCTGGAATGAGTTTTTCCTCTACATATTCATCGAGTTTGTTCAGGTAGATGTTCGCCAAGATCGGACTTACAATCCCCCCTTGCGGACTTCCGCTATGAGTGGCATGATACTTCCAATCTTCTAGGTATCCTGCCTGAAGGAGTCCTTTGATGAGTCGAAGAAATCGCCCATCGTGAATGTTCTCGGCCAGTATTGCTAAGAGTACCTCATGGTCGAGGCTATCGAAGCAGGCTTTGATATCTCCCTCAATGAACCACGTGCTCCCGTTCCACGTTTGGTAGATTTCTCTAAGGGCTGTGTGACATCCTCTCTCTGGTCGAAACCCGTGAGAGCATTGGCTAAACTGTGGCTCGTAATAGCTTTCAAGTATGATCCTGATAGCTTCTTGCAACAGTTTGTCAGACCAAGTGGGTATCCCAAGTGGGCGTTTCTTCATTGAGTGTTTCTTCTCAATGTACGTTCGCCTTACCGGGGTCCATCGGTAGGTTTCCCAGCGTAGTCGTTCGATAATTGCATCGATCTTTGCTAGGGTCATCGCGTCTACGGTTTCTTCTGTCGCTCCTTTGGTCATTGCTCCATTGTTGCGATAGATTTTGCCGTAGGCCCTTAGATACAGGTCTCTATTAAACAATTGCCTGTAGACTCGTTCCAGAGGCATATTCTTTTGGCCTCTTTCACCGATGAGGTTTAGGTAAACATCGGCTGTTTGCATTTCGCATACCTTTCTTTCCCATTCCTCTGTAGAACCTGCCACCCTTTGCCATGTACTAGACTTTCTCTAGCTCGGACTACTACGGTGGCTCCGTGACCATAGGGGTCTCCCCCCGTAGGCCATCCCATGATTATCTGTTAGGCACGTCTCTAGCGCGACTGTAGGCACCTTTTCTACACCTTCAATGAGTTCATTACTCATCGTTCTCTGATCGTAGCGTTCCATCGCTCACCCATTCCGCGATGTATATCAGAGAACCTGCGTTAGGCATTGTATAGTCAGGTGGTGAACGATTGCACCACTGGTGTCTCAGGTTCAGCATATTAGCTTTGCCATATCGCGCAGGTCTTGCAAGGCAGCCCCCCTAAATGCCTTCGGTTGGCTCCTTACGTTAACAGCATGCTATTGTTCCCTTTGGCTTTCGCCTCTAGGTTAGCCGTTGACCTTCAGGCTGCTGCTACGGGCCTGTCCTTTCTCTAAAAGGGATGCTCTAACAAATCGTCATGGCGCACTGG
>CAXTXB010000303.1:0-1375 GCA_964247965.1 uncultured Dictyobacter sp.
ATCTATACTCTAACGAAAGGGTAAAAAATGCTACTGGAAAGGATATCTTTCATGCCTTACAATAGAAATCAAGCTGGCTATCAACAGGAACAGGCTTACGTCCCTGTATATGAAACAGGACATGCGTCATCTCCATACAATTCACAGCAGCATGAGCAGCAGTATTATCACCTCGCTCAGCCTGGCACGCCTGATACACAATTTACTCCGCCTCGAACGGAACATGCGTCCGATCAGCATTCCGCCCCTTTCTTCTACTCTCCTTCTGGACATAGTGAAGCGGGCGTCGACGGCAAACTCGCTGCCGCCCTATGTTATATAGGCTTCTGGCTGACTGGACTTCTATTCGTCCTTTTTGTGCGGGATAACAAGTTTATTCGCTTTCATGCGATGCAGTCCCTGCTCTTCTTTGGAGCGGTCAATGTACTCTTTGTTGCCTTGATAAGCATGTTCTCGCGCCATTTCTTTGTGTTCCACTTTTTTCAAGGCTTTGCTATCCTGGCTTTTGTCCTGGTGAATATTATTGCAACGGTTGCCTGGCTGGTAGGACTCTTTGGAGCTTTGAGCGGCAAATATACAAGACTTCCTTTTGTAAGTGATTATGCTGAGCGCTTTGCTAATAAAGGGGCAACTGTGAAGTAGGCATCAATTTTTAAATTTTTACATCTTGTACATTTCTACACCCTTTGCGCATCGCGCAAAGGGTGTAGAAATGTACAAGATGTAAAAATTTAAAAATTATGAACGTAGATCCTTCTGCCAGATGCCTGCAAAATCAGCGGCTGCATGCTGAATTATCAACCCTGGCTGTGCTATTCGTGCTGTTTCGGATATCGCGAGTATATATTCCTCATCCAGGAAGAGCTGGATCTGCTCTTCCTGTTGTGTGATGCTTAATGTATGCCAGTGCTCTGGCTTAAAGCCGTTTGACAGTGTCAGGACATGATTGACGACTGGCGCAATGCCTTCACTGATAATTGTCAGCTTCCAACTCTCATCCTGCTTGATGAACTGTATCCGAAGTTTTTCTTGTGTCGCATACTGCAGCAGAATGCCAAATGCTGAACTTTTCTTTTCTTCAGCATGGCGTAGTCGCATGCTTGCTCCGAACTCAAATTCTGTTAATACAGTGCCTTTAAGAATAATCTGCTCTTCAGATGTAAAATGTGCTTGCTCTAGCTCGTCGCTCTGGCTATCCAAATGTGATAGAAGTGTTTGATCTGTATTCAATGTTGTTTGCCATCCTGATATGCGTATAGTAAAACGTTTTTCAAAGGGTAAGTATAGAACTTGTTTCTAAAACTATTGCTACATCATGTCTTGGGTTAAGTTTTTGGGGGCGCGGGGGGTGGGTGGGGGGTGGTTGAGTTTGGGT
>CAXTXB010000303.1:1385-5085 GCA_964247965.1 uncultured Dictyobacter sp.
ACATTGCTGCTTTTGGTACATTTTCAGGCTCTGTCCGAAAATGTACCAAAAGCAGCAATGTGGGAAAACTGTAACGAAGACACGAGAACGCTAGGGCGAAAGGAGTCCGACGCATTCTAACATATTAAGACGAAGAGTCCGTCTACTTGGATACATGATAGGGATCATTTCCTATAATGAATACGAGGGGAAATTTCTCTGGCCCTGAGCCCATTGGCTCTTTGCTCGCTTATTTGCACGACCCCTTGTGCGTTTTGTGGTAGAAAGGATGTGTGGAGTGCAAGACTCTATCTACTCTCTTTTTCGTATGCGTGTTTCTTTTGTAATCCTGCTTATGCTTTTTTGTAGTATGACTTCTGCGACGGGTACATCATCTCTCAATGATAATCATCATCTGGGCGCACTCACTATGTTTCCTGGTGGAATTCATGCGGAGCGCTGGGGACGCAGAGTTCCCCCTTCTTACAGTGAATGCCTGCAACAGCTCGGTATACGCTGCTATAGTCCTCAGCAAATGCGTAATGCCTACAGCCTAACCTCTCTACTAAATGCTGGTTATACTGGAGTAGGGCAAACTATTGTTATCATCGATTCGTTCGGTAGCCCAACTGCTGCTGCCGACCTGAAAAAGTTTGATGCCGATTATGGCTTGCCTGACCCTCCCTCGTTTCGCGTCATTGCTCCTCTGGGCACAGTCCCTTTCGATGCCCAGAACTCTGACCAGGTCGGGTGGGCTCAAGAGACCGACCTGGATGTTCAATGGGCGCATGCAATGGCTCCTGGTGCTGGTATTGTGCTGTTGACCAGCCCGGTTGCCGAGACTCAGGGCGTGCAGGGTATGCCAGAGTTTTTGAAGTTGGAGCGATATGCGTTGGACCATCATTTGGGGAAAATCTTCTCGCAAAGTTGGGGCACAACAGAGGAGACGCTCTTTACGCCCGCAGGCAAGAAAATTCTCAATGGCTTTAATGATTTCTATCAACAATCTAGCGCTCAACATATAACCTTTTTAGCTTCGGCCGGCGATACCGGCTCTGTTAATCCAGATGTAAATAATAATAATTATCCATTCCCGACTGTTGGTTTCCCGGCGTCTTCACCGTGGGTGACGGCTATCGGTGGTACGAGCCTCTATGCCGATGCTAATGGAAGCTATCAGTCAGAAACTGCCTGGAATGATGGTGTTGGCAGTGCGAGTGGGGGTGGCTATAGTCTGTACTTTAAAACTCCAAATTATCAGAAAAAGACGCTTCCCTCTGCTGTGCAGGCTACTTCTCGCGGCTATCGTGGACTCCCTGACGTTGCCTACAATGCTGATCCTTCCACCAGTATTCCGGTCTACCTTGGCTTCTTGCCAAATCCTGATTACTACTTGTTTGGAGGCACAAGTGCAGGGACGCCACAGTGGGCGGGGATGATTGCAGATGCTAATCAGCTGGCAGGTCATCCTCTTGGGTTCTTGAATCAGAAGCTTTACCAGCTCGGAGCCCATCAACCTGCGACCGGGCCAGTCTTCCATGATATTACCAGTGGTAACAATGCGCAAGGCTCAATACCTGGATATCAGGCCACTCCCGGCTGGGACGCAGTGACTGGTTGGGGATCGCCAATTACAGATGCGCTGCTGGCCCGCTTGATACAATAACCCTCTCTTAATGTCTGCCTTAAAAGGGTCATTCCAAGCTTTTGAAACATGAGGAACATCATGTTTCAAATGCTTGGAATGACCCTTTTTTACCTCTATTCGGCTTGCCAGACCTGCACTGCACCATTGCCACTTGCGGCAACGATATGCCTGCTATCAGCCAGCCATGCGATGGCGTAGATTGAAGTGGCGCGGACATGATGAAGGGAGGCGTGACCCGCGTTCTCTACGTCCCAGAGGTGTAAAGTTTTGTCTTTACTGGTTGAGGCCAGCCTGTTTCCATCAGGTGACCAGAGTAGTGTCTGTACCAGATCATTATGATTGTCATAAGTAGCTACCAGATGTCCTTTATTTAAGGGCTCCCAGATGTGGACAATGCTGTCTTCGCCGACTGAGGCAAGTCGTACACCTAGTGGAGACCACGCGATTGCTCGTATCCAGCTATTGTGTCCACGATAGGTGAAATGTTTTTTGCCTGTGGTCCAGTCCCAGACCTGAATTTCATGCCAGGAACCGGAGGCCAGCGCCTTTCCGTTTGGCGACCATGTCAAGGCACGTACCCAATAGCTATGTCCGCGATAAATATATTGATTTTCCCCGCTCAATGGGTCCCAGATATGGATGCTGTGATCTGTTCCACTGCTGGTTGAGGCCAGGTATTTGCTATCTGGCGACCACTCTAGGGCTGATATCATACCCGTATGTTCTTCATAGCTGGTGATCCTCTCCCCCGTTATAGCGTTCCAAACCTGGATGGTTCTGTCAAGGCTGGCTGAGGCAATGCTTTGTCCGTCGGGAGACCAGGCAATGGTTGTTACGCTGCCTGCGTGCCCATGATAACTAAGCGTACTCGCTCCTGTCGTCGTTCCACGTACTTCTACGACCCGCTCATGTCCTCCATAAGCAATGCGCCTTCTGTCTGGCGACCATGCAAGAGCATAAATAGACTCATTGACAGATTTCTCTGTACTGTATGCACTCTCTTGCGGCGATAGCGCGATAGTTTCCGTGCTGGTGGATGGTGGTGGAGCCGTTACTAACTGCCGAGTGGACGCCTTCTGTGCTGCTTGATTGTTGAGGTAGGCTTGTTCGAGGGTGTGGGCGAAGTCCTGTATACTTCCAAATCGCTGTCTCGGGTCCTTATTCAGTGCTCGCATGATAACTGCTTCAAGCTCGGATGTCAGGGGGACTCCACGTTCATACAACGATGATGGCTGGCTAAATGCATGTTGGACAACGACTTCTTCGTAGGTGCCATTGAATGGACGAGTACCACAGAGCCATTCGTAGACAATCACGGCAAGCGAGTATTGATCGCTCGCGGGCTGTGGATTGCCTTTTGCCTGCTCCGGTGCCATATAGACGATAGTGCCAGAGATATCGCGTGTCCTGTTCCTGGATGAGCTTTGCGCGACGACTGCAAGCCCAAAATCGCTGAGTAGCACTTCTTCACTGCGTCCTAGCAGCATATTTTCGGGTTTGACATCCCGGTGGATCACCTTTTCGTGGTGGGCGTATTGCAAGGCAGCGGCGATTTGTTTCACATAGTCAATGACAGTACTTAAAGCCAGGCACGTACCCTTTGGATGACGTTGACGAAGCGTGCCATGAGGTGCATAGCTCATGACAAGAAACGGAAGCTTCTCTTCAACTCCAAAGTCGAGGATGCGCACAATATGAGGATGCTCTAGCCGAGCTATTGTGCGCGCCTCACGTTGAAAGGCAGTGATTTCATCTTGGGCCAGTTGAGTATCGAGTACTTTGATGGCGGCATGCGTCCCAAGGTAGATATGCTCACCTAGATAAACATCTGCGAAGCCACCATGCCCCAAGAGATGAATGAGTCGATAGTTTCCTAACTGCTGGCCTATGCGGTCGGACATGTAATAACTTCCTGGTATCTCCATGCTTCTTCTTACAGGAACATCGTTGTTAATAGATTCTAGAAGAGTGAGCTATAAACTGTCAAGTGAGTCCTACACCCGATTTTATCCAATCTTCTGCCTTCGCTTTTGAAAAATGACGACCATCGTGTTTTCCCTGCTCTTTTTTCTG
>CAXTXB010000303.1:5095-7220 GCA_964247965.1 uncultured Dictyobacter sp.
CCAACAAAATCACCACTTTGTGTTTTATAATAATAACCCCCGCCAAGGCATGACTTATAAGGCATGCCTTATAAAGTAACTGAGAGGGATTGTCGCCATGTGAGTAGTCAGTTCAATACCACCGTATCTATCTTTATCTGATGGTAGTATCAGGACTATACTATATACATACAGCGAATTTATTGGGGGTCTAGATATGGCTGAACAGTATGCAACCGATCGTGAGTCTTTAGAGCGCGATTGTGATCTAGAGTTTTTTATAGGTAGTGGCCCCGGAGGCCAGCATCGTAACAAAGTTGAGTCTGGTGTGCGTCTTACTCATCGTCCGACTGGTATCACTGTGACGGCAACTGAACGCCGTTCGCAGCATGCGAATCGCGATGTGGCTTTTGAGCGTATGGCCGAGCGTCTGCAGGAGCGACAGCGTGTGCGTCGGCCGCGAACGAAAACTCGCCCTACCTATGCCAGCCGTGAGCGGCGCTTGACGAGTAAGCGTCTTGATAGTCTACGCAAAAAGTCACGTTCGTCCTCTATGCCTGAATAGGTCTTTGTACCTTTAATAAAGGAGAATTGTGTGATGTTTGAGCTGCTCTTCTGTCTTTTTCTGTTGTTATTCCTTTGTTTTATTGCCTATTGTGTTGGCTCACGCCGGAAATTGTCACCTCTGTTCTTGGGCGGAGCTTGCCTGCCTCTCTTGCTGCTCTCTGCCTGTGGCCAGCAGCAGCCTGGAGCCTCGGCAGCTCCTTCCGCTCCTACTCATTCCATCCCTACTGTCCCAGCGTCTACTCCGCAAGCGACATCATCAACCTCTATTACGTGGAATGATTGGCTTACCTATCATCACGATAACGCTCGTACGGGCTACCTGCCAAATATGCCTGATCCCAGCAAGCTTGCAAAAAGCTGGTCCGCTAATCTGGATGGTGCTGTATACGCGCAGCCTCTCATGGTGAAGGGGCATCTTATTGTGGTAACGGAAGGTGACAGCGTCTACTCGCTCGATCCAAAGACCGGCACTGTGCTCTGGCATACAAATGTAGGCCAACCCGTACCCCAATCTAGCCTGCCTTGTGGTGATATTGATCCTCTGGGTATTACGGGAACGCCAGTTTATGATCCCGCAACTGGCCTGGTTTTTGCTGTGGCTGAGGTAAGCGGACCGCAGCATGTCCTGGTCGGCGTGGATGCAAACACCGGTAGTGTGCGTGTCAAGCGTGGTGTGGACATTCCAGGTATGGACCCGGCTGCTCATCAGCAACGTGGGGCCTTGTTGCTGGCTAATAATCGTGTTTATATTGCGTACGGTGGCCTGGATGGCGATTGCAGCGATTATCGTGGTACCATCGTCGCCTCGCAGACCAGCGGCACGGGCGATCTGCTCTCCTACCGCGTTCCCACTCCCCGTGAAGGTGGCATGTGGGCGGCCTCTGGCCTGGCTTCTGATAGCAGCGGTCGAATCTACAGCTCCGTGGGCAATGGTGCGCAAACGAGCGGCAATTGGGATCATAGCGATTCTGTGCTGCGCTTCTCGCCCACGCTTCAGTTGCAGGATGGCTTCGCACCACAAAACTGGGCCGATGAGAACAGTAGTGATACCGATCTCGGTTCCACGGGTCCGCTTCTATTACCAAACGGCCTGGCATTTATAGCTGGCAAATCTGGCAGTGGTTACTTACTGCATGCAAATGCGCTCGGCGGCATCGGCGGTCAGATTGCCACGGCCCAGGTCTGTAATGGGAAGGCAATGGGTGGAGGGGCGGTCGCTGGTTCCGTAGTGCTCGTCCCTTGTGAAGAAGGCATCCGTCACGTCTCTATCGGCTCTGGTTCAAGCTTGACTGTGGGTTGGCAGTCGCCTGATCTGCAACTATCCCCCGTCGTCGGCGGCCACACCGTCTATGGCATGGGCTCTAACGGTACCCTCTACGCCCTCAATCTCGATACTGGCGCGGTCCGTGCCAAAGTGTCCCTGGCCCATACGCCCCGCTTCGTGTCACCGACGCTCTCTGGCAACAGCGTTTTTGTTGGCACAACCAATGGTGTAGCTGCAGCGACCATATCTTAGCAGCTCGTCGTTATAGGTCATGATAAACGTTTGAAAATGATGAAAATGGTGTTTTCCCTGCTC
>CAXTXB010000304.1:0-4313 GCA_964247965.1 uncultured Dictyobacter sp.
AACAAAACCTCTTACCTACTCCACCCTACTGTTTTTGACTCTACGCGCAGTGAGCCAGTCTCTCTTCCCCGCGAAAAGATTTGAGCTACTGCACCCTTACGTTGATGCGTATTGGATCGAGCTTTCCTGGTGCTAATATATCGTTCTCTGTCGCTTTATCATGCATCATCATATTTCATTGACTTTGCTTTCCCTCCTTCTTTACAATACCTCAGTATAAATGCGTACATGCGTGGATGTATAGCACCACCATTCTAATCAGTTGGGAAAACTGCGTTTCCAGCCGGTTCGCGTCTAGAATAGTGTTTTTGATGAAGAAGGTTGTGTAGCTATGATCAGGTCAAATGAAAAGTTAGAAGCTGCAAGAATGAATAAGCGTTGGAGTGTGGCTATCGCGAGTGAAAAAGTGGGTGTGAGCGTTAATACGTTCAATCGCTGGGAACGAGGTCTACAGGTTCCTCAATTAGGCACGCTTGATCAGTTATGTAAAGCTTTCGCCTTATCTCCTGAAGATTTGGGCTTTGAGATGGCTGTTATTGCGAAGCGCCAATCGGCTGTTTCTTCTTGCTTCCCAGCGCAATCCGACGCTTCCTTGTCCCCTAATTCATCTTCAAACACCCTTCCATCTACTTTCTCTCCTCTTATTTCGTCAAGCCCTTATGACGTTCTATCAATAGGATGTCCTGGGTCAAATCAATCACCGTTCTCCGTTGGTCAAGCTCACTTTGAACAGACAAGAAGGAACCTGACAGATATGCATCAGTCATGGCACAAACACGATAGCGAAGAGACTAAGCACGTCTCTCGCAGGCACGCACTTGCCGCTTTGCTCTGTGCACCGGCCGCTGTTCTTGGATTATCTCCCAATGCTCTCGCGCCTACGTTGCATCCAACAGAGGTATTATCTCTCTGTGAAGCATCCATTCCTCTTTCCTGGCAACTCTTCTTTGAGGGGGGCATACTCGAAGTTGAACGCTTGCTGCCCGGCTATCTTTCACAACTTGATGCGCTCATTCAGCCTTCCGGGCCTCAGCGCGAGCAAGCGGCTGCTCTAGCTTCGCAGGGCTATCAACTCGCATCTCTTATTGCATTGCAGCACCAGAACTTTGGAATGGCCCTGACCCATGCTCAACGCGCTTTTACTTATGCCGAGCAGGTGCAGAGCCCTCATCTGCTCACAACCTCGTTAATCCGCCAGGCGCAGGTGCATTTCTATCTCCAGCGCACGAGGCCGCGTCTTCAGGCTTACGAGCAGGCGCTTGAGTATAGCAATAACGTCTCTCCCCTGCTGCAGGGTCGCGTCTATATAGGCTTGACCGAGACCTATAGCCAGCTTGGACAGGAACAGGAATCTCTACGCTTTCTCTCGCTTGCTCACCAGGTCTTCCCTACTCAATGTGATACCGATCCCAGCTTTGTGTATACCCACTTCAATCGCTGGTCCCTGACATCTTTTGAAGGTCAAATGTATCTGAATCTGGGGCAGTATAGACGTGCATGGGAATTGTTTGAGCAGATAGACAATATAGTTCCCAGGGCGTTAGTGCCTAACCGCGTTGAACTGGCTGTGCGCCAGGCCGCCACCTCCGCTGGCCTCGGTGATCTAGAACAATCTTGCTTCTATGTAGAGACCGCCCTGCATGCTTCTGTAGAGGTCAGTAATCAGCTGCGCTATAACGAAGTGTGTACGATCTACGAGACGCTTCGCAACAAATGGAAGGACGAGCCGCGCATACATAATCTCGCAACCTCTTTTGCTTAGTGAGCAGATAACCTACGTAATGACATTTCCTGAGTGTTACGCAGCTCAAGCAGATAGGTGAAGTACAATGGCTCATCCCAACTTTTTCAAAAATGAGGAACAGCGTGTAAAACAGGCTGTTCCTCATTTTTGAAAAAGTTGGGATGAGCCATTAGTAACGATAATTCTTGAGATTACTGTAGACTCTTGCTTACAATCTGATTATAATCTTCTCGCGCGCACTACGTTGGGCGGCCTCAATAATATGTATGACCTGCATGGCCTGCTCTGGTGCTACTGGTGGCTTGCCGCCCTGCGTAAGTGCGTGGTGGACCTGAGCATAATATTGCTCGTAAGCCCCAGGCATGGTTTCGATCGGTCCATCAATATGGACGCCGCCCTCGCTGATATCAGTGGAGAGCCGCCCCCACTGCTCGCGTGGCTCTAGTCCCCAGCCGGGCTCCCCCGGTCGTTTCCCAGCCTTTAGCATGTCTTCCTGGGGGTCAAGCCCCCATTTTTCATAGCTGCCGCGTAGCCCACTTATCCGCACTCTAGCTCCTGCAATGCGTGCAACCTGGCTCATCCACAAATGTGCCTTGATGCCGCCGCTGAACTGTAGCGCGACAAATGCGTCGTCGTCCACCCGCACGTTTGCGCGCCGCTGCTCTACCTCTGCGTAGACATATTCAGGCTGTCCAAAAAGAAATAAAGCCTGGTCAATGAGATGGCTGCCCAGGTCGTAAAGCTGGCCACCTGCATCTGCCGGATCTGCTGATTCCCGCCACGCTCCTTGCCGTGGCTGCGCCCTGTATCGTTCGAAGCGCGATTCGTAGCGGAGAATCGGACCCAGCAGGTTGGCCGCGAGGAGCTTCTGTACGGTCAAGAAGTCATTGTCCCAGCGCCGGTTCTGGAATACTGTGAGCAGCTTGCCCGTTTCTTTGCTCACTGTGATGAGTCGTTCTGCATCAGATGGCGTTGCCGCCATCGGTTTGTCGATCACGACGGGTAGGCCGGCCCGCATGGCTGCTATGCCCAGTACTGCATGCGCCTTGTTTGAGGTCGCTATCACCGCGAGATCATACTGTGCCGCCTCCTGCCAGAGCTGATCTGCGTGCGCATAGATCCTGGCGTCTGGATAACGTTCACGTGCGCTGTACTGTCGCTCAGGGTTGCTTGTAACTATTGCTGTTACCTGCATTCCCGGCGTGGTCGCGATAAGTGGAGCGTGGAAAACTGATCCGGCCAGCCCATAGCCGATGATGGCTGCTCGTATAGGGCGACCGTTTGCCTGCGGTGTGGATGTCATAATTCTGTTCCTCTTTATTTCCCCTTATAAATATGGGTCATCCCGACCTTTTGAAAAATGAGAAAACATGCTGTTACTCATTTTTAAAAAGGTCGGGATGACCCATATTTATAAGGGACGAATACTTTAGTCTGCCTTGGCAGGTGGTTGATCCCCTCGCTTCTCTGGCGTGAGACGCCGCGAAGTCATCGGGTCCTGTGCAAAATCGGGAATACGTGTGCGTCGACCGTCCTTATCACCCAGACCTCGCGCTGAAGCCGCATAGACATGGCGAGGATCAAGCGGAACCAGCTCGCTCTGGCGCTGTGCCTCTGCGCGGGCGCGCTGCTCCTGTCTCCTTTTAATCGTCTCTTCCTCTAGCAGGACCTGCCGTTGTTGACGCGTGGTATGCTCAAGCTCCCTTTGCCGTCTCGTGATCTCCGCTTGTTCTGCTTCCCTCTGGCGGCGGAGCTCCGCCTCACGGGCAATCCTCTCGCGCCGCTCAGCCAGCGTCTCTGGCCGCATCATCGGGTCCTGCTCCATCGCATTCTTCTGCCGGCTGGTGATCTGACCCTTCTTGGCCGCGCTCTCATCGTGAAACAGGTAATGCGACGACATAGGATCGAGCGCCCCCGCCGGCGCCTCTTCCACCATGCGCGCAAAGTGCGTCAGATCCTTCTGCAGCACCGACTCAAAGAAAGCTCCTCCCCCTAATGCCTCACCCAATCCCCCAAGCGTCCCCGTCGGAGGCGTGTAGCGTATGTATACATCCACACTGGTACGCCCAGGACCCAGTGTGCGAAACTTCACTCGACCGGCATTTCTCAGTCCACTGGTTGATCGCCAGCCCACCTGCTTATCGGCAATCCAATCCTCATTCACCGCATCCCACTCATACTCCCTCCCCACCTGCACCACCCAGTGGCTGCGCTGCTCATCGTAGTATGTAACTTCCTTCACAAAGCTCATGAACTTCGGAAAATCATTGAAGTGGGTAAACAGTGTGTATACTTGATGCACTGGTGCCTTAACCGTTACGGATGTAGAATGTTCTACCATAGCTTTTCTCCCTCTCTCAGAGGAGATCACGCATCCATTCTATGATACATCGATGATACATCGGTGTATCACCTACAGTGTAGCGCTAATCCACAACTCGCTAATCAGGTAACGTACATACACGGACAGCAAATTTCACGGCAGCCTAAGTATATCACCCTGCTTCAGAATGATCAATCAACTATCAAAATACACAATTGCTGTGTTTATAATATATCTGAATAGTAA
>CAXTXB010000304.1:4323-7170 GCA_964247965.1 uncultured Dictyobacter sp.
TACCAAATAAAAAAGTTTATACATTCATATTACATGTAGATGAAACTTAAATTCCACCTCAACTGTACTTGCTAGACATACCCCGTCTCTTTCCTCTCCCTGCAAAGGCAACCCAAAAAGACCTTTTAATAGTCCTGGCTGAAAGTATAGTTGCTTGTAGTATAATCACAAATATATACTTCATCTACGATAGGCTATGGAGAGCTAAAGAGGGATAAAAAGCATGAGTGCCCAGCCTGAACCCGTTGAAGTGTTCTACTCATATGCTTATGTCGATGAGCCGTTCTGTGACAAACTGGATAATCATCTAGCCTCGTTAAAACGTGAAGGCCTCATTACTACCTGGCATCGGCGTCTAATTATACCTGGAATGGATTGGAAAGAGGTTGTGGATCGCCATCTTAATACTTCCTCGATCATCCTGCTGTTAATTAGCTCGGACTTTTTGGCATCCGACTACTGCTATGGCACGGAGATGCAGCGTGCCATGGAGCGGTATGAAAAGAACGAAGCTCGTGTTATTCCCATTCTATTACGCCCAACGGATTGGGAAAGCTCGCAGTTTGGAAATCTCCAGCCACTACCAGGCAATAGAACACCTATCACAGAGTGGCGTAACCGCGATGCTGCTCTTGCAGATGTTGCAAAGGGTATTAGATTAGTGCTTGAGGATATTAAGTCTCTTGCTGTAAGTACCCCTTCTACTAAACTCCCACGAGTCTGGAACATTCCATATCCTGATAATTTATTCTTCACCGGGCAGGAAAATGTACTGACTGAACTTGCCAACGCGTTCAAGATAGGTCAGATGGCCGCGCTTTCCCAACCACAGGCGATCAATGGATTGGGTGGCATCGGGAAGACGCAGATTGCTCTCAAATATGCCTATCGGCACCAGCAGGACTACCAGGTTGTGCTCTGGTCATTGGCTAATACCCGCGAGTCGCTCGTCTCCGGCTATGTCGCAATTGCAAGATCATTAAAGCTGCCAGAGAAGGACGAGCAAGATCAAAATATCGCAGTTGCGGCTGTTCTACACTGGCTTGCCACTCATACTGAGTGGCTGCTTATCCTTGATAATGCTGATGATCTGGCATTAGTATATGAAGAATTCCTTCCTCCAACTATTGGAGGGCATCTCTTACTGACAACGCGAGCGCAGGCAACAGGTAAACGTGCCCATCATGTAGAGGTTGAAAGCATGTCGCAAGATGTTGGAGCACAGCTTTTGCTCCGCCGTGCCAAACTAATTGCTCCCACGGCTCCGTTAGAAGATGCTGCTGTGGCCAACATTGTTACAGCGCGCGAGATTAGTGAGGAGCTAGGAGGACTACCTCTAGCATTAGATCAGGCAGGAGCATACATAAATGAAAGTCGCAAGCAGAGTCACTTTTTCAGCAAGCTCTACATACCTTGCAGCGAACTATGGGTTCTGATCATCTCATTGTGGCACTTCCGCTCATGGGTCTGGCTGGCACCTATTATGCTCAAGGGAAGCATGAGCAAGCAGAGACACTTTATAAACGATCTATCTCAATTTACGAGCAACAACCTGGTGCTGTACATCCTGATGTAGCTCGCTCACTTGCAAACCTGGCTGTTCTCTACACGAATCAGAGCAAAGATGAGCAAGCGGAGCCGCTTTACCAGCGGGCCATCTCGATCTATGAGCAAGTGAATCCTGAGCATCCTAATCTAGTTGAGCCGCTTAATAACCTAGCTGTTCTCTATAAGAATCAAGGGAAGTATGAGCAAGCGGAACTACTCTATCAGCGAGCTCTGCGTCTTGCAAAGCAAAGGTTAGGTTCTGAACATCCTTTTGTGGCTGGCATGCTCTCTAATTTAGCTCGCCTCTACTACGATCAAGGCAAATATGCACAATCTCAGGCAATGTTTGAGCAAGCGCTGGTAATGTTTGAGCAAACTCTTGGTGCAAGCCATTCCCGTACAGTAGAAATAAGAGAGATGTACGAGACACTGTATCTTTTACGAAAACAGGCTAAATTGGGCAAGAAAAGCAATCGGCCGCGCCTGGCGTCCAAAAGAAGACGGGGAGTAAGATAAAAACTAGAATATGATGGAGCAGGGAGGAGGGAAATTTCCCCTACCTACCTGGATTCACTGGCGCGCCCAGCAGGGCTCGAACCTGCGACCTAGCGATTAGAAGTCGCTTGCTCTATCCAACTGAGCTATGAGCGCGTATATTCTCAAGGCCATGCTCATAATAACAATTCCCACCGCACCCTGTCAAGCACCCACATCACCAATCTTCATCCCCTTACCCACCGTCGGCAAAAGTCAGCCGTATGAGCTCTCTGTGTGATGGCAAAATGCTGGCTGGCAACTCGTCTCGCTTGAAGAAGCGGGCCTCCAGCACCTCTCGCCCATCCAGGTGTTCCACGCCGCCTACGAACTTTCCTCGGTAGCTTGCCTCTACTCTCAAACGGTATCCGCTCACGACCCGGAGCAGTCCCATGACCTCTACCTCATAGCCTGTCTCTTCCCTTACCTCTCGTTTTACTGTCTCCTCCAGCCTCTCTCCCTTGTTCGCATACCCGCCCGGCAGGCCCCACGAGCCCTCTTTCCAGAAGCGATGTCGCAGCAACAGTATGCGTCCCTCTCCATCCTCGATCACGCCTGAAACACCGACCATAAACTTGTCGTGCAAAAACCATAGAACGTACCATTGCGATACTCCACGCAGCGAACGCCAGAGCCTCAAAACAAAATCATCCATCTAACAATCTCTTTCCATCTTCTATTCATCCTGCTACCCTCGATCATAGCATAATTTCTGTACTGTTTCTTTTTAGTCAGTATATATTTTTCCAGTCCACACTTCTGCGC
>CAXTXB010000305.1:0-7170 GCA_964247965.1 uncultured Dictyobacter sp.
CCCACAACCTCAAAAACACACAAAAAAAACACGATATTCCTCATTTTTCAAAAATTCCACATGATTCAGCTCGTTAGCTGGTAAGAACGGTTAGATAGTTAGCGGGAAGGGTACAGCCTTTGTATAGCCTGGCTAGAAGTTGTTCCTGGTCAGCGACTGAGGCTCCTCCACCAGGGCAAGAGAGAGAGAGGGTACGTGCGCCCATAGGGAGGTCCTGGCGTATCGGTTTTGTCTTCCCACCTTGATCCAAAATGCCGATGGGCCAGTTAATACCTTGATCCTGAAAGTCTTTTCCACTAAAGTAGAAGAAAGGCACACGATACTGCTGCGCCGTTTGTACATCGGTGATAAGGGTCAGGATGTGAGAGACTGCCACATCGTAAGCACTATCCGAGTTGACGCCACAGCCGCGAAAGCAACCAGTGCCTTCTACGACCCACAAATGCTTGCCTAGCTCTCCACTATTCAAATCAACATGAAACTGCTGAGCCCAGAAGGCAAAAACTCCATAGAGATTGTTTGCCCCAAGGTAACCATTATGCCAGCTATCAATTACACCAAGTGTCTGATTATGCCAATCCCAATTTCCACCAGGATGTACTGAAGAGTTCATAGCATTCTGCATCTGATCCAGGTAGTTTGCTTGATTCACCATAAGCTGATAGTCGGGTCCCGCTACGTGAGGATCAAGAGAGCCAAGAAGTACTGGAATATCAGAGCGAACGCTATGAACTGCATGCTCACAGAGGTCGTAGAATTTAGCAAATCTATCCGGTGCAACATAGAGAAAGGAGACGGCGGCATCCTGCTTCATCTGCTCATTGCCACATTGTACGGCATCGGGATTTCCCTGGGCTGCATCGTTAACCAGGCTTGTGTCGAAGAGCTTTGCGCTATCCGGCTGGCAGACGGTGAGGAGGATGCGGATACCCTGGCTATGATATGTTTGTATTGTCTTTTTGAGCATATCACCGCGCAAATTACCCCAACCACAGGTGGGATAGCCCAGGCGCAGCCAGGGAATGTCTTTATACTGGGTATTTATATCTCCAGCATCCACTCCCAGGATTTTCGCATGATCTTGTACAGGCAATACAATTGGCACGGGTGTAGGTGAAGGAGTGGCTTTCAGAATAGGGGTCGGAGTTGGAGTTGGCATCGGTGTTGGGGTTACTGCTTTAGCAATAGGGGTATCGGCATGTACTGGCGATTGCCCTACAAAGCGGTATGAGAGGGTTGCCAACGCAGCACAAGCAACTACCACCACAACAAGGATAATGCTAGAAGGCTTCTTTAGGACCTGTAAAGCATTTTTCAAAACATTCATATCTCATCTTACCTTTACTTCCCAATACAAAATTCACTGAAGATCTCATCTAGTAGATCATCAGTTGCAGTCTCACCCGTGACCTCTCCAAGAGCGTCGTGCGCTGCACGCAGGTCAATAGAAACAAAATCGAGGGGAAGTGCTTGCTCCAGAGAGGCGACGGAAGCATGAATATGCTCAGCAGCATGGCGCAATGCTTCCTGGTGACGTGTATTTGTAACAAGTACACTCTCAGCATGCACTGTATTGCCGGCGAGTGCCACATTGGCAATAGCTTCCTCAAGCCGCGCCAGACCAGCGTCCGTCCGCGTAGAGGTGGCGATAAACGAAGAATGAGGCCACATATGTTGTAGCTCATCTATAGAGACGCATTGCTCACGATCCGACTTATTTAGCACGAGTAGAACTGGCCTATCTCTGGAAATAGAGGCACTTTCTGCATCGGATAAGGAAGTAAAGCCCATAGCATGAACATCGGCAGAGACGCGCCAATCTAATTCGGTTAACGGCTCAGAGCTGTCAAAGACGAGTAGAATAATATCTGCACTTTCGGCTGCCGCCCGGCTGCGCTGAACGCCTATCTGCTCCACGGGATCTTCAGTTGGTGTGATGCCAGCAGTGTCAATTAAGTGGAGAGGAATGCCACGCAGATTCGCAACCTCTTCAACGGTATCACGCGTTGTGCCGGCAATTGGCGTGACAATCGCGCGCTCTGTGCGCAGTAGCGCATTAAGCAAGCTTGACTTGCCTACGTTTGGACGGCCAATAATCGCGGTACGTAAGCCCTGGCGGTAGAGCCGGCCTTGTTCCGAGCCTGCGAGCAATGCAACGACCTGCTCCTGCGCAGCCTGAATCAGGGGATAGAGATCTTCAGGGCGGGGAGTCGGTACATCTTCTTCAGGAAAATCTATGCTTGCCTCAATACGGGCAATAGCGCCAAGCAACGCATACCGTGCTTGCTGTATCTGTTCTGAAAGGCGTCCACGTAGCTGCTGCATGGCAAGACGTTGACCAGCTTCGGTCTCTGACGCGATCAGATCCATCACAGCCTCAGCCTGGGCAAGATCCAGCCGTCCATTTAAGAAGGCGCGCAAGGTAAACTCACCCGGATTTGCCATACGCGCCCCCTGTGCAAGAACGGCCCGTAAGATACGGCGGAGGATAAGGGGGCCACCATGACCCTGGATCTCTACGACATCCTCACGCGTATAAGTATGCGGTGCTTGCATAAAGGCAACCAGGACCTCGTCGAGCACTTCCTGAGTGTTCGGATCGACGATATGCCCGTACGTTAGCTGGTGGGAAGGGGGAAGTGAGGTGGAATTACCAGGACGACGCAAGAGCGGCAGCACTAACGAAAACGAGCTGCCTCCGCTTATCCTGACTACCCCTATACCACCAACCCCGGTGGGCGTTGCAATTGCTGCTATAGTATCGTTTTGCATGGCTCGATTATAACGTATCTTTGGTGTATGTACAATAGGTAAAACGTTCAGCAAAAGAAACGAACTAGATAATACGTTCCGGATGTGTATACACGTTCATTGAATGGTCGCGCAAGAAGCCAACTAGCGTAATGCCCCCTTGTTCCGCCAGCTCAACAGCAAGGCTGGAAGGGGCTGAAATGGCTGCGACACAGGGAATGCGAGCCAACAGCGCCTTCTGAATAATCTCGAAGGAGGTACGCCCACTGACCATCAGAATGTGTTTATTGTAGGGAAAAGGACCATGAAAAAGGCCATGACCAATCAGCTTATCGACGGCATTGTGGCGTCCAATGTCCTCACGCAACAATTGTAGTTCGCCATCGACGTTGAAAAGTCCAGCAGCATGCAAGCCGCCCGTGTATTGAAAGACCTTCTGCCGCGAGCGTAGCTGTGCCGCCAGTTCGTAAAAGGTTGTAGCTTTGATACGCACGGTGTCCTCTAGCTCTAGGAGAGGAACCGAAAGCATAAGGTCGGCAATACTGTTCTTACCACAGAGGCCGCAGCTCGCGGAGACCGCGAAGTGGCGCTCAAACTTTGTCGGCTGTGCACGCATCGAATCTTGCTGGAGCTGACTACTCAGCGTTATATTCAACACATTAGCTAGCGGCAGACCATCTTCATCGACATCAGTCTCGACGGCAAGCACATCAGTAGACTGCTGAATAACCCCTTCCGTTAGGAGAAAACCAAGAGCCAGTTCAGCATCATTACCGGGAGTACGCATAATGACAGCCAGGCTCTGATGACCAATACGTACTTCGAAGGGTTCTTCAATCGTCAACTGATCTTCGCGCTGTACCGGCGCATCCTCTTGCCAGTGGGTAATCTCCACACGCATGACACGCTCTGGATCAAGCGGAGAGCGCCAGGAACTTGAGAGCGCCATCTTCTTTCCTTCCCTTTTCCTCAGACTACATAATCGGACCTACTTTCACAATCTTCAACTCAATCGATCCCGTGTAGCGATGGTCGCTACGCGGGCCCGGGGCTGAGCAGCGGTCAACGATTCTGCCATAGATTTCGTGAGGGGCAGAAAGTATATGGATCGGGAACGATAGGACGTTGAACCTGTACAAAGCCCTGGCTAAAAATGTCATCATACATATGTGCAATCATTGGCCCAACCGCGTACGCCCCCTCACCAGCATTTTCTTTCATCGCAATTATCGAGAGTGCGGGTAGCTGGTTGGGATTATCAAGCGAATAAGGAGCTTGAGTAATAAGCCAGGCCTGGGCTGGAGTGGTACCAGTACTATCAACCTGCCCTGTACCGGTTTTACCGATAATACCCCATGGCGAATTCCGCAGGTCTGTAATAGGGAAACCCCCTCCGCAGCGCATCACAGCAGTCATAGCCTGGCGTACATCCGTCGCTGCTCGCGTGCTTATGGGCACGCTCAACTGTTGCGCCCCAAAGCTCTGAACAAGGTTGTTGTTATGATCAGTGACCTTTGAAACCAGCATCGGACGCATCAATGTTCCATTATTAGCAACTGTATTATCTATTAAAGACATCTCTAAAGGAGTGACACGCACAAAACCTTGTCCAAAGGAGTTCGCGGCTAGATCAACGGTTGCTAAAGGGTCACCATTAGGATTTGTCACCTCGCTCGGCACCACAGGCAGATCAAAAGGAATCTTTTGTCCTACATAGAGTCGCTTATTATATTCAAGCCACTTGTCCAGCCCCGTCTTTACACCTATTTGGGCAAAAATTACGTTATCCGAGTTTTCATATCCATATTCAGTTGTTACAGGAAAACGGAACGTGTACCGACCGAAGCCCAGGTTGTTACCCTCGGGTCCAATTGGGTGACCATTATAGTAGACGGGCCCTAGAGCTTGCTGCTCATCGAATTGTTGATTCAATTGTGTACTACCAGAGTCGAGCCCCGCCATCAAAGTCAGTGTTTTGTAAGTAGAACCGGGAGTGTATACCTCTTGTAAGGGCCGCTCCGAGAGAGGTCGATCTTTATCAGCCACCAGCTGGTTATAATATAATAGATCGCCCTGTGTCAGCGTCTGCACCATCTTGTTAGGATCAAAGTAGGGGCGGCTCAACATACCCAGTATCTGACCATTATGGGGGTCAGAGACCACTACAGAGCCGCGATTACTGTCAAACACGTTGTTGTTATCGACGTGATTATATGCATCAAAATCTTTATCAATCACCTTTTGCACCCTCACATCAATGGTAAGGTAAATGTCATTTCCGATGGGAGGACGATGCAGCGTCTGATTCACAAGATTATCGAGCGAAGTTAGACCATCACGGCCACTGAGAATACTATCGTACTGAGCTTCAAGCCCTGTGCTCTGATAGCCATAGACGTAGTAGCCAATCAAGCCCGCCAGGGATGGTTCAGCATAGTGACGAACATATCCACAACGCGCGTTCTTATCCGGCGAACTCCAGGCTAATTTCACACCGTTGCGGTCATAAATGGTTCCGCGTACAGGAGCATTTTCAAAGAGGCAGCGGCGATTGTTATGTGGGTTTGAAGTGACCTGTTGGGCAACCACGACCTGCCAATAAACAAGTCCGCCACTTAGCGCAAGGAATAGAACTAAAAAAAATTGCGTTAATCTACGTATGCTAGAGCTAATATTCATATACAAGTAGCCTTTGCACTAATAACTCCGGGTCTCTATTAATATAGCATCGGATTGAAGTCGATCGTTGCGAGTAGATTTTATCATTGACCTGTATCCATGGCAAGTGAAACACATCACATACTATACCACTACCTTGACGCCTGATAATTACGCAGGGTTTCCGCAATGCTATCGCCACCAAACTTTTCAAGTAAGGCTTCAGTTAACACAATCGCCATCATAGCTTCACCCACAACACCAGCGGCAGGAACAACACAGACATCACTGCGTTCGTAGCGGCTCTGATCGATATTCTCGCCCGTCGCCAGGTCTACTGAAGGAAGGGGGTGGGCCAGGGTCGGAATGGGCTTCACACCGACACGTATAACTACTGGTTCTCCGTCAGTAATGCCACCCTCGATGCCACCTGCATTGTTCGTAAGATGAAACCAGCCGCCATCTTGAGCATGACGCAAGACATCATGAACGTGCGAACCAGTTGTACGCGCAGCATCGAAACCAGCGCCAATCTCCATTGCCTTCACAGAGGGAATACTCATCATGGCCATACCTAGACGCGCGCCCAGACGACGATCCCACTGGCTGTATGAACCCAGGCCGATGGGCACACCAGTGGCAACTACCTCAAAGATACCTCCACAGGTATCACCATCTCGCTTCGCTTCTACAATGCGTGCTATCATCCTCTCGGTCAGGGCCGCGTCAGCACAACGCATAGGAGAAGCTTCAACAGCCTGCCACATCTCTTCAGAATAGGCACCCGGTGTCATTGAGCTGTGTTGATCGTAGCTAATGTCGACGATAGAGAGGACATGGCTGTGGACCTCAATGCCAAATACTGCCAGAAATTGACGGCAGAGGCCTCCTACGGCTACGCGCGAAGCAGTTTCCCGCGAACTAGAGCGCTCAATTGCGTTGCGCACGTCGTCATGACCATATTTTATTGCACCGGTGAAATCAGCATGACCTGGGCGCACACGTGTCACTGGCTCTATCGAGGTCTCAACGGGCGCTGGGTTCATGCGCTCTTCCCAATTTACCCAGTCTAGATTCTCGATTTGCAGAGTGATTGGAGAGCCGAGCGTCTTCCCATGACGCACTCCTGAGAGGATGCGTACTGCGTCTTTTTCAATCTTCATACGCCCTCCACGTCCATAGCCCCCCTGGCGGCGGTGTAGATCAGCATCTACTCCAGCCTTTTCCACTGTTAACCCCGCCGGTAAACCTTCAACAACCATCGTTAAGCAGGGTCCATGCGATTCACCGGCAGTCAAAAAACGAAACATCGCGCAACCTCCTCAGTACACACGTTACGTAGTTCTAGCACTTTGCCCGATAGCATGATCTAGCAGATATCCGCAAGAAGTTGTTATCAAGCAGTTTTCTTGATAGATGGCAGAGACAAACTCTATTGTACAACAGACACCCCTTCCTCCCCTAGATATAACGGGCTTCCGTACAATAGATGTCGCTTCCTCCATACTGCTTTGACCCTCATCATGAGACGGGCTCCCTGCGCGTAGCGACAATCCCTTGCGGTTGTCGTGCTAGAGGAGCACCGAGGCTAGCTACGACGACAACCGCAAGGGATCAATGCTGTTGAAACACGGAGAAAAACAGAGAACGAACGAGCATGGTGTCAAGCAGGAGAGGTGAGAACAGGTGCGGCAGGGCCTCTCTCGCCTCTGCGAAGCAGAGCGTGCTGATTGCATCAGCCACAGCCACGCTTGAGCACTG
>CAXTXB010000306.1:0-7164 GCA_964247965.1 uncultured Dictyobacter sp.
GGCTCAAGCTCGTAGATGACGTTAGCAACGGTTGCGAGCGCGGCTGTTTCGGCGCGCAAAATCCGGCTGCCCAGAGTAACGGGCGTTACGCCGTGTCTTTGCGCCAGTGTCACCTCCTCGGCCATTAAGCCGCCTTCGGGTCCAATAAAGAGTACGACGGTGACGGTCTCCGCTAGAATGGGAGTAAGCCGGGCACGAGCAGTTTGTAAGGCTGCATATAAGGTCTGAGTATGCTCCTCCTCCCAGGGCATAAGGGCGAGCGCCCCGGGAGGAATATCGTTGAGTGCATGCATCAAAGGGCGAATGGGAAGCAGTTCTGGCACGCGTGAACGATCACATTGCTCGGTTGCCTCCTGAATAATACGCTGCCAGCGTTGTATCTTGGCCGACCCGGCCTCCTCAAGACCGGCCATGGAGCGGCGGCAGAGGACGGGTGCAAAGGTACTTATCCCCAACTCGGTTCCCTTCTCCAATATCCATTCGAAGCGTGCCGATTTAAGCAGGCCCTGACACAGCACGATGCGAACTGCTGACTCTTTCTTCCCGGCACGACGTTCGTCAATCTGTACTTCCACGCCAGTACGGGCAATGGCAGCCACAGTCGCAACTAGCTCATCTCCGCTATTATCAAACAGGACTACTTGCTCACCGACGGCGATACGCAGCACGCTGCGCATCTGGCGGGCTACGGCTTCAGGCAATGCCAGGGTAGCGCCGGCATCCATGCCACGTAAGGCCTCAACAAAAAATCGATGCATGCGATTACCCTCGTTTGCGTAGAATCAATGCCAGCCAATCATCTATCTTTACCTCATCGATCAGTTCCAGGCCCGCAGCCAGCAGAGGCCCTTCAGCATCGGGGCGGCGAGCCTCGATAATGCCGCTCACAATCAAGAGACCGGTGGGCGCCAGAACTTGCGCAAGCTCGGGGGCGATCGAACCAATAACGTGCGCGATAATATTCGCCAGCACAAGGTCATATTGACCGGCGTGCCGTGTGGCCTCCGCCTCATCCAGGATGCCCAGCACCACCGTGATCTTTTCACTCAAATCGTTCATCGCCGCATTGGCCTTTGCGCTCTCGACGGCGACGCTACTGTTATCAATAGTGTAGACGCTAGTTGCACCTAGTTTAGCGGCGGCAAGGGCCAGGATACCGGAGCCGGTGCCGACATCCATGACGCGCATACCGGGCTGCACCCGCTGCTCGACCTGCTCCAGGCACATGCGCGTCGTGGGATGCACGCCGGTTCCGAAGGCCATACCTGGATCAAGGGTCAGGACGACCTCACCATTCTTAGGGGTATATTCGCGCCACGAAGGACGAATGACCAGGCGCTTGCCGATAGGCGTTACATGATAATAGTCTTTCCACGCGTTAGCCCAATCCTGTTCATCGACCACGCGCGTGTGTAACTCACCGACGAAATGCGCACCCAGACTTGAGAAGTGCCATAAACCTTCGGCAATCTGCTGCTGCTTGGCCCCTTCAGTGCCATCCAGGGGCAGGTAAGCATGAACCTGGACGGGCTTGCCTGTCAGGATATGATACTCCTGCCCATCATCACTTAGCTCATAGGGTTCCTCAATCACCACTCCATCGGAGGAATAGCGGCTGAACAGTTCACACACGGACTCGACCGCCTCAGGATGTGATTGTACGCTTAATTCTAACCATTGCATGAAAACAACTTCTACCTTTCAACCCGTATTGCTCTATCAATGTTCGAAAGGACCACGCCGCGTAGCGACACTCCCTTGCGGTTGTCGTGGGAGCTGGCCTCTGAAGTAGATCGAGAACGACAACCGCAAGGGAGTGTCGCTACGCGGCGTGGTCCTTTCGAACGTTGACAGAACAGTATATGAGTTATCATTCTCGTATTTGTCCCCTAGCATATCATGAGACTCGATCTTTGTCTTGCTATCTCAGCGTCTGGCGCGCTCTGCTCTTAAAGAACTTTTTGCAGTGTGTACATTTTACAGTTTTTGCGCAATGCGCAAAAAACTTTAAAATGTACACACTGCAAAAAGTTCTTTAAGAGCAGAGCGCGCCAGACCTATACTACTAACAAAGCACTACAAATTCAGGAGGTAGTAATCGTATGTCGTTTTGATGGCGAAGCCACAGGAACGATAGAGCTTCACTGCCCGCTTGTTCTCAATATTGACGAAGAGGTAGATGGTTTTTTGGCTATAAGAACGGATGATGTGAATGGCCTCTTCTAGCATCTGACGGCCATACCCTCGCCCCTGGTAGTCAGGGAGGATACCAACGGCGAAGATGCCGACGGTTTCGTCTCCATGATCCAGGCGCATGCTGCCGACAGGCTCCTGGCAGCCTGTGTCTTCTTCGCCGTAGATAAAGAGGTAGTATGAGCGATGAGGGTCCTGGGCATGGTAGATGACGCGGCGTGCGGTGATGTCTTCGGGCGTCCGAAAGCTGGCGGACTGTATTTTGATGATTGTGGATAGGTCGCTGCTCTCGGCTTTGCGGAAGGTCAGGCGCTCGTCAAAGGCCTGACGCCCTTGAAAGTTGCTGAGGACCATCTCGTACTCGGACACGATGGGCCTGGCGGCGAGAGTTTGTATAAAGGCATGGCCAGAATGAGATGAATGCTCACAGGTTAAAACAAGCTGTCTTTCACCACGAAGCAGACACTCTTCCAGGGCGACGTTCAGAAGTTGCCGAAATATACCCCGATGGCGGTAAGCAGGATGGACCATGCCGCTTACTTCGTTTATAACGGGGTCTATATCATTTAAAGAAAGATAGCCTACAATTTCACCATCTATGTAATAGAGGAAATCGTTGATTGTATTACCAGGCCGCCTGAGTAGATTTGACCACGGAATGGAGATATGCAGGTCTTCATAGGCTTCGCACAATTCTGCCAGGCGTTCGATCTGCAGCACCTCAGGTTCGGTCAAGATGGGCTTTTTGAAGAGTCCTTGTAGCTGATTGTCTGACATATAGGATATTCCCTTCTACATTCGGCAACCGTTATGAGCATCTTCTATAGAAGATCGAGCGATGACTGAATTAAAACACGGCTGGCTCCATGTAGTTGCCGAAGACTGAGCGGAAGACATCCATGATTTCACCGAGCGTGGCATAGGCCCTGACAGCCTCGATGATAGCTGGCATCGTATTCTCGGTACTCTCACAGACACGCTGCAGATCATCCAGGGCGCGCCTGACCTGAGACTGATCACGCTCACGGCGCACACGTTCGAGACGGGCCAGGTGCTTCTCCTGACCCACATAATCAACGTAGAGAGTGGGGACTTTGACATGCTCTTTCATGACATAATCGTTAACGCCGACGATAGAGCGGCGATGTGTATCAATCTCCTGTTGATAGCGATAGGCTGACTCGGCAATCTCACGCTGGAAAAAGCCATTCTGGATGCAAGGAAGCACTCCACCAAGCGCGTCTATGCGCTTCAAGTAATCCATGGCCGCATGCTCTGTCTCATCAGTGAGGGACTCGACGAAGTAGGAGCCGGCCAGGGGATCGACAGTATTGATCACGCCGCTCTCGCTGGCGATGATTTGCTGGGTGCGCAAAGCGATCAGGGCGGCTTTCTCGGTTGGCAGTGCCAGGGCTTCATCCAACGAATTGGTGTGCAGGGAGTTGGAGCCGCCCAGCACAGCCGCCAGCGCCTGAATGGTGGTGCGCACAATATTGTTTTCCGCCTGCTGGGCGGTCAGAGAGACACCGGCAGTTTGAGCATGGCAACGCATCATCCAGGAGCGTGGGTCTTTCGCCCCATAGCGCTCACGCATCAGGCGTGCCCAGATGCGACGGCCAGCACGAAACTTGGCAACCTCTTCAAAGAAGTCGTTGTGAACATCAAAGAAGAAAGAGAGACGCGGCGCAAAATCATCGATCGACAGGCCACGTTCCAGGGCAGCATCGACGTATGCCAGGCCATCGGCGATGGTGAAGGCCAGTTCCTGCACCGCCGTCGCCCCCGCCTCGCGAATATGGTAACCGCTGATACTAATAGTATTCCAACGCGGCATGTAACGGGAGCCAAACTCAATAGTATCGATAACCAGGCGCAAAGATGGCTCAGGTGGAAAGATAAATTCTTTCTGTGCGGTGTACTCTTTGAGGATATCGTTTTGCAGCGTGCCACCCAGAGCGGCCATGGGAAAGCCACGCTTCTCAGCATTAACGATATACATCGCCCAGATGACCGGGGCGGGGCTATTGATAGTCATTGACGTCGTGATCTTATCGAGGGGCAGGTCAGCGAAGAGAATCTCCATATCAGCCAGGGATGAGATGGCCACACCGCACTTGCCAAACTCACCAGCAGCAAGAGGATGATCGGTATCGTAGCCATAGAGGGTTGCCATATCAAAAGCTGTCGAGAGACCAGTCTGCCCCTGCTCAAGCAGATATTTGAAACGCGCATTCGTGTCCTCAGCTGTGCCGAAGCCGGCAAACATACGCATTGTCCATGGGCGGGCGCGATACATCGTAGGTTGCACACCACGCGTATAGGGGTACTCGCCGGGGAAGCCGAGGTCGTGAGTATAGTCCAGTTCACTATTGTCCTGGGGCGTGTAGAGTCGCTGTATGGGCACACTCGAAGTGGTTTGCAGATGCTCGCGCTCCGGAATACGCTGAACCGATTTCTGGACGGTTGTCTGCTCCCATTGGGTTTGCGCAACCTGGAGACGTGCAAGCTCAGCAGCATCAAAGAGAGTCCCCTGCTGGATAACTGGCTGCGTTGTTGATTCTTGTTCGAGCATAATTAACCTCTCCTCTTCTATGAGGCTACAGGACGATTCATCACTATTAGACTTTATTTGCCGGCTGGACAAGGTCACCGGCATGGCGATCGCGCAGGTGTTCGGGAATGTCGATAACCACGATACCCGGGCGGAAAAGCAGGGCAGCTTTTAGCCGGAAGCCTGTCTGGTTATGTAAGAAATACTCCCACCAATGGATCACTACGTACTCCGGCAGAATCACCGTTATCGTATCCTCTGGATGGCGCAGCTTAATCGTATCGATATATGCCAGCAAGGGGCGCAGAAGAGAGCGATAGGGCGACTCAATAATCAGAAGATGCGTCTCATCATCATCGAGCAGCCGCTTCTGCCAATGCTCCCAGCTTGCTTTTACGCGGTCAACCTCTTCATCATCAACAGCTATATGAACTACTGTTACATGAGGCGAGATTGAGCGGGCGTACGATAGGCTTTGCAAGGAGGCACGATCCAGCCGATCAACAGGCACAATGATGCGGTGGTGGATATCTCCAGGATGCAGAGGAATATCTGATGTGCGCTCGCGCTCGTAGTGCTCATAATGTTTATTAATAGACTTAAAAGTAAACACAATAATCGGAATGAGCAAGACGACGATCCAGGCTCCCTCAACAAACTTCGTTACAGAAATCACGATCGCAACCAGTGCAGTCGTTACCGCACCGGCACCATTGATGAGCATACTACGGCGCCAGGTCTTATCTTCCGCACGCAAGCGGTACCAGTGGCGCACCATACCAGCTTGAGAGAGCGTAAATGAGATAAAGACGCCAATGGCAAAGAGGTTGATCAGCTGATCTGTATTGCCCCGGAATACGACAAGCAGCAGGGCAGCCAGCACTGCAAGGAAAACAATGCCGACAGAGAACGCTAAACGATCCCCACGAAAGGCAAACTGGCTGGGCAAAAACCTGTCACGAGCCAGGAGCGAAGCCAGGCGAGGGAAATCAGAGTAACTCGTTTCAGCCGACAGGGTCAGAATACCCAGAGTCGCAATTTGAAAGACTGGAAACATAAAGACGAGCGGCCCGGTAAACACCTTCATCGCGATCTGCGCCACAACCGTAGGATTACTATTCGCATTGGCCTCCACGCCATAGGTCATAGCCAGCACTGTGATGCCAAAGAAGAGCGTTCCCAGGATCACGGCCATCCAGGTCAATGTAATGGCGGCGTTGTGCGTCTCAGGCTTCTTAAAAGCCGGAATACCATTTGAGATCGCCTCCACACCCGTCATGGCAGAGCAGCCAGTCGCAAACGAGCGTAAGATCAAGAAAATAGATAACGGTTCAATGGCCTGCACCTGCGGTGTAAAATCAGCGATGAAGGGCTGGTGTTGAAAGACAAAAGCTTTAACCACCCCCACAATAATCATCAGCATCGCCGTGACCACAAAGAAATAGGTAGGGAAGGCAAAGAATGTCCCCGACTCGCGCACTCCACGTAGATTGACAAGGGTGATCAAAACGACTAGAACGACATCAATGAGGACGACATAAGGGCTAAGCGCACCAAAGAGCGAGACCAGGTTCAGCACACCAGCAGAGACGCTCACGGCAACATTGAGCACATAATCGATGAGTAGCGCAGCGGCCGCCACCAACCCTACATTCGTTCCCAGATTGTCTTTAGCAACAATGTATGATCCACCACCATTTGGATAGGCGGGAATAGTCTGGCGATAGGAGATAGCTACCACCGCTAGCAAAGCAATGATAACCATACTAATTGGGAAGGTGAGTGACAGATGACCCGAGCCAGCAGCCACCAGGTTTATCAGAATAGCCTCGGTTGCATAGGCTACGGAAGAGATAGCATCTGAGGAGAGAACGGCCAGGGCCTTAAACCTCGTGAGGCGTTCTTGCCCGGCCTGAATGGTTGGAATAGGTGAACCAATCAAAATCCGCTTGATGCGATAAATAAGCTTATCCACGCCACTTTGGGGTATATAAGAAAGATCGGTGGCCTGCAACGTCCCTTCACTGATACGTCGAAAGACTGAATGCTCAGGTCGAATAACTCGCACGCGATTATTGCCCGGCAAGGCACCCGTCAACTCCTCCATCACCGGCTGGGAGAGATCAAAATCATCTGTATCGCTTACGGCGGGAGTAGCGTTGTAAGTCTCTTGCTTAGAAGTATCCTTTCCAGGCTTGTGTTCTGGCTGGTCCATGACTGTTTCGTCCTCGCTACACAATGATTTATCATAGAATAGTTGATGATAGTAAATAAAGAGAAGATAACCAATCCTCTTCTCATTATAATACCAGATCAAGAGGAGAAAGAGTAACAGAAATTAAGATCAACATTTAGATAAGTTGATCATCGAAGTATAATGGCTCATCCCGAATGTTTAAAAAATGAGGAACAGCATGTGT
>CAXTXB010000307.1:0-7152 GCA_964247965.1 uncultured Dictyobacter sp.
TAATAGGACTGAATATTCCTATTAGTTATATTGCCATTATGCATATATCTACGTTTAAAACGGAGAGAGAGATTACTAAGTTGCATAGAATGTTATATATTCGTTGTCTACGAAAGAATAGTAAATCAGTTCTATTAAATATACATTAGTTTTGGCTCAATGTGCCAAGATAATTTTGTACTCTTCTTTGGTATACATCTTTGATACACATCTGAAGCATCGCAAAAAGTTTCCCAACTTTGTCATTAACACTACTTTTCTAATCATTGTCAGCACTTGTAACTCCTCACATTAGCAGGGTGTAAGTTGAAAAGGAGGGTGGAAGAAAGAGAAAAAACTTTGGGAACTTAACTCTTACCGACACCTGAATGTAGACGCCTGGCTCCTCGTTAGAGGGTAATGTGGAAGTAGACGTTTTCTGAAGTAATGCGTCCGACGACCATTTGCAATATAGTATCGGCAAGGGCGGCCACTAATGACGATAAGGCTTTCTTTTCTTCGTTCTATTTACCTCTTACTGTGATGAATATGAGAGGGAAGAGAAACTGGATGTGATATACGTGTGATGTTTCTTTTCTATGCTATGTAGGGATAGATGATAGTACGAAAGGAGGCATCTCATGTTTCAACGTATCCTGATTCCGCTTGATGGATCGGCACGCGCCGAGCAAGCCTTTCCTGTGGCAGTACGCATTGCTCGTGCCACAGGTGCATCGCTCACGCTGCTCTTCGTCGTGGAGCCGCCAACCCGGTTTGATGAATACACTATAGTACCGCCAGAATATTCTGATGAGCTACTGGAGGCCGAAGTCACTCGGGCGAAGGCTTATCTTTTGCATATTCTGGAGACGAGTACGCTTGAGGGGATCGGTATCACTACAGAGGTTCGTACGGGTATTGTCGTACAACAAATACTTCAGTATGTGGAAGAGCATCAGAACGATCTCGTTGTCATGTGTAGCCACGGAACAACTGGTCTCAAGCGCTGGCTCTTAGGCAGTGTTGCGCAGAAAATAGCTCATACAAGCCCGGTGCCCGTGCTCGTTGTGCGAGAAGGACACGAGCTTTCGATGGAGCAGCAGGGTGATAAGCCGTTCCGGGTTCTTGTTCCGCTTGATGGCTCTTCCCTTGCAGAATCTGCTTTGCTTCCAGCCGCGCAGATAACTGCGGCCCTTGCCGCACCACAATCAGGATCGCTCCACCTGGTGCAGGTCGTGGAGCCTATCGCGGTCATGGGAGATATGACTGGAGCTATGGCCGAATCGAACCAGGAACTTATGCTGCAGGCGGAAAACTACTTGAAGCAGAAGGAGCAGCAGCTGAAAGAGGGCGCATTCGCTCCCTTCCACCTCACCGTCGCATCTGAGACAGTACCAGGTGTTGACGCTGCGACTGTTCTCCTGAAGATGGCTAAGGATGGGCATATCGCAGACAGTCAAAAAGCTACCCAGGGCAGTCAGATGGTTGTAATGTCGACGCATGGACGGAGCGGTCTGGCTTACTGGGTCATGGGAAGTATCGCCGAGCGTGTCCTTAGCACAACGACCCTACCCATGTTGATTGTGCGACCAGCTAAAGAGAAGATGCAGCAGGATCATCAGCCAGTCACACCATATATGACGCCTTTGTTTTAATCATGCTGCCGTCAATTCAATGAAAAGGAAAAAAGAGACGATGTTCAAGCAAAGGAATGCATCTTTCAGATGGGATATGCCTATTGTCGTTATTGCGGCACTATGGACACTTATTCATATCGTACTAAGTGTTACTGGAGCCATTGTGAATGATTATTGGAGTGTAGCTTTACTTATCCTGTTTTTTCTCGCACTGATCCTGGCTTTTGTTTCTTATACACAAGAGCGGCCTGCTTTAGCAACCACTGCTTCGAAGGAGCGATTTCCTGAACCCGCAATCTCAAAGTTTTTTCTCGGTTCAGAGAACGCATCTCCTTTGTGGTTCGTCATCCGCATGTATGTTGGTACGGAGTGGTTTCTTGCTGGATGGGAAAAGATCACCTCGCCTGCCTGGGGAACAAGCGGAAAAGCGTTAAGCGGATTTGTCGCTGGTGCTTTAGCAAAAGCTTCTGGAGCCAATCCAGCCGTACAGGGATGGTATGCATGGTTTTTGCAGCATGCCGTCCTTCCCAGTGCGGGGTTTTTCTCGCTCCTGGTGAGCTTAGGAGAACTGGCTGTTGGCGTAGGAATCCTCCTGGGCATATTGACTGGGATAGCAGCAGGTTTTGGAGTGTTGATGAACATGAATTACCTGCTCGCCGGTACAGTCAGTACAAATCCTATTCTGGGAATGCTGGGGCTATTTCTGTGCCTCTCATGGAGAGTGTGCGGATGGATTGGCCTTGATCGCTGGTTACTGCCTGCATTAGGGTTGCCCTGGAAACCAGGAACATGGTTTAGTGCACAAGAAACAGCTACAGTAGTTCGGCACTCCTAATCTCTCTCTTAATAAGTCATCCCGACCTTGATACCATTTGGAAACATTTTTTGGTGGGGTTTTTTTTTGGGGGGGCGGGAAATAATAGCCAAAAAAAAAAGTTTCCCAATGGTATCAAGGTCGGGATGACTTATTGGAGTGTCAAAGAATATGGTCCTGGTCTTGTTGTAGTTACTATGCCTCCAGCTTTTCAGGAGAAGCAGAGAGAAGATAGCCGATACCGACCCTGGTAAGGATATAGCGTGGATGAACAGGATCAGGTTCCACCTTGCGGCGTAGGCGGTTGACATTGACCTGAAGCATATGGCTCTCTCCAACATAATCTGTGCCCCAAACGTGTTCGAGCAGGAGGTCTTGTGTCACAACGCGTCCAGTATTTTGTGCTAGATAGGAGAGAAGCCGATACTCGATAGGAGTCAATAGTACTTCTCGGCCCTCCATTGTAACCAGTCGCTGAGCGTAGTCGATGGTCAATGCCCCAAGCGTTGTCTTGGAATGCTGTATATGCGTGTGATCGTTGGACGCGAATTGCGCACGCCGCAGCACCGCCCGCACTCGTGCAAGGAGTTCCTCCACACTAAAGGGCTTGGTAAGATAATCATCTGCCCCGAAGTCAAGACCTCGCACCTTGTCCTGATCCTGTCCGCGTGCAGTAATAAGAATGATCGGGACTGAAGAGAATTCGCGCACCCGTTGGCAGAGCGTAAAGCCATCAAGCTCAGGCATCATCACATCGAGGAGAATGGCATCAGGTGCATGTGCCTCTATCAATTCAAGAGCCTGCTTGCCATCGTTTGCCGTTACAACCTCGTAATCCTCAAATTCAAGGTTGCGCGCAATCAGACGCAGGAGCTGAGGATCATCGTCAGCGGTTAAGATCGTTGTTTTCCTGATAGGCATTGTTCTCTCCTCTTTTGAGCGGGTGATCTCTCGACGAAGCCTGTTCTGCCATCGTCTTCCTTGTCGTCTGCTTTTGACTATCCTTCTTGATAAGCTTGCAATGCTTCACCTTTGTACCTTATTATACGGGGGACGTGTTCACAGTGAAAGCACAAATAGAGCAGAGACATCACAATCGTGTCACAAAGTTTGAGAAAAATGAGAAAGAAAGGAACGGGCGCATTTCCTTTCGATGCAGAAGGCGATAGGAGTTTTCTCGCACCCAAATGTATAGATGAACACCAGTGAGTCAAACAAGGGCCTCTCGATGGCAGAGCGCTTTGCGGCTTTAAGCCGTGTGGGTACAGCACTCATGAGTGAATTGGATGAGACCCGGTTGTTGCACCTGATCGCAGAAACCGCTTGTAGCCTTACCGGGGCGACTTTTGCTGCTTTCAGCTTACGACCCATGAATGAGGGAGGACAACCTCTGGTTCCTTCGGAAGGCAACCTGTTTCATCTCGCCTCCGTGGTGGGTGTCACAGAAGAGCAGGAAGCACTGTTTCGTCGCATGCCACTTGGCGGAGAGGGTCTTCTCGCACCTATCTTTCGACATGGAATACCTGTCCTCATTCCAGACGCTTTAACCCAGATTGCTCACGCTGGAGATACACAGATGTCAGGCATGCGAGATACAGCGAGAGATATTGCAGTTGCCTATGCACATGGACAACTTCCTGCAGAAGCTCTCCGTTCAATGGGCGTTCCTCGTGGTCACCCCCTTGTGCGCAGTTTCCTTGGTGCGCCACTGCTTGATCATGAGAGGCTGGTGCGTGGCGGCCTCCTCCTGGGACATTCAGAACCGAACCAATTTACGCAAGAAGATGAGGCACTACTGGTTGGCCTTGCCAGCCAGGCAGCCGTTGCACTGGAGAACGCGCGGCTCTATCGCAGCGTTCAGATGCGTGTCCAGGAGCTTGATGCGATCTTTGAAACGATTGTTGATGGAGTTACCCTTATTGATACTCACGAGCACATCCTCCGTGAAAATAGCAGCGCACGCCGGCTGCGTGAACGCCTTCAGCACTATCCCGCTGGGGAGCATGCTCTCGAAGCTTTGCTCTATAGACCTGCTCAACGCGCATTGAAAGATGAGGCAGTCCAGGATGTCGAGGTTTCTGTCACTGACAATGACGAAGAGACGCGGGATTATGTGGTCAATGCTTCGCCGCTGCTTCTTCCAGCCGCTTCATCTGACTTACCACCGCAGGACGCATGTACCGGTAGCAGTGTTCGCAAGCCCATCTCCGGTGCGGTCGTCGTCTGGCATGATGTCACAGAAGCGCGTCGCCTGTTGATCGAACGCCGTGTGCATGCCGAGACAGAGGCACGTCGAGCGGTGCTACAAATGGTTCTGGATGAACTGCCGAGCAGCGTCTATTTAGTTCGAGGGCATGACGCTCGTCTGGTCCTTGCAAATCATGCCGCTGCTGCAGTATGGGGAGCGCATTGGCCTGTGGGACAGCCAATGCGAGAGTTCCTTAAGGAACATGAAATACGCATCTCTGGAATTGATGGTTTACCTCTTCCGCCAGATCGACTTGCTACTTTGCGCACAGTCCAGCGGGGTGAGACCGTTCGACAGCATCAGGAAATCATCCGTCATGCAGATGGCACTACCTTACCAGTTCTGGTGAATGCAGTCCCCCTTAATGTTCATGAGCTCTACATATCGCCATTGGATATCACAAACCATCTTGCTGAGGGATTAGAGCCCGCAGCCCTGGTGGTTCATCAGGATGTAACTGCACTCAAGGAAGCTGAACAGCTCAAGGACGATTTTATTGGCATCGCCGCCCATGAGCTGAGGAACCCACTTGCCACCTTGAAAGGCTTTGCGCAAACCCTCATTGTTCAGACAGCACGTGGGAAAGGACCGGAACTGGCGGAGTGGCAAAGCGAGGCACTGCAAGGAATAGACCAGGCAGTGGTGCGCCTGACCGAACTGACGGAAGACGTGCTGGACGTAACCCGCTTGCAGGCAGGGAGACTAGAACTGCACATGATCCCAATTGATCTCATTCCATTGATTCGACGTTTGGTAACTCGCATTCAAATGACAACGGAGCATCACCAGCTCTCCATTTCCACGTCGCTCTCGTATCTCGTTGTCTCTGTTGACCCTCGACGTATCGAGCAGATCTTCAGCAATCTGCTCAACAATGCCATCAAATATAGTCCAGAAGGTGGTTCGATTGAGGTGGTCATCGATCAAGACGAGAAGACGAATCTGGCACTTATACAGATCACCGATCATGGCATCGGTATTCCTTCTCAGCAGCAGGCGCGCATCTTCAGCCGTTTTGCACGAGCAGAGAATGCCCAGAAGTATGGAATAGGTGGCACGGGCCTCGGACTGTATCTCTGTCGAGAACTGGTCGAGCGACTCGGTGGACGCATCTGGTTTGAGTCTATCGAGGGAGAGGGCTCAACCTTTTCCTTTACTCTACCACTTTTAGCGGAATGAGTTCGCCCTGTTTCCCCCTCTTATGGAGCATTAGATGCCACGATGCCTTCAATCAGGTAGAGGCCGGAGGAAGTAGGAAGAACACGTGTGACAGCAAGGCCGCTTGCTGCGTAGAGAGTTCGATACTCCTCTTCCTCACGTTCTCGACCTTCCAGCGCTACTAACATTTGGAGATCGAGGAATTTCTCATGATAGCCCGTCATTCCTGGGCGAACAAGATACTCAGCAAGCACAACTCTTCCATGAGGTGGCAGGGCTTTCTGGCAATTGGTAAGAATTTGAATACAATGAGCATCATCCCAATTATGGAGAATATTTTTCAGAAGATAGACATCTGCTCCCGGCTGCACTTCCTCAAAAATATCCCCGCCGATAATTTCACAACGGTCGATGAGCCCTTGCTCAGTAAGATACGCCCTGGCCTGTTCGGCGACCTGAGGACGGTCTATAAGCACCCCTTTGATGGTCGGGTGCAGTCGCAAAATCTCCTCCAGGAGATAGCCCTTTCCGCCTCCAACATCAACACAGGTTTCACCAACTGAGAATGTGCAGGCCTGGGCGATGCTCTGACAGGCACGTTTCGTTGAGTTGGCCATACCCCGGTCGAATATTTGCCCGCTTTTCTGGTCAACAGCATCAAAATACTCCCAGAGCGTCATATGATAGCGATGAGCAAAAGCAGAATAACCTGTCTTAACACTATAGAGGAGATCCTGCCAGCTTTCCCACTCCCAGTCAGCGCCACTTAGAAGGGCGAGGTCATGCATCGAATGTGGATGATCGCGTCGAAGCAGTTCGGAAAGCTCAGAGTTGGCAAACAATCCATCGTCCTGCTCGGAAAAAATGCCTATGCTTACCAGGGCGCGGAGGAGTCGCTTGAGAGAAGGGGCATGTGTCTGCGTTTCTCTCGCAAGGACATTGAGTTGCCTGGGGCCTTCTGAAAGATGATCTGCGAGAGAAAGGAATACTGCGACATGCACCGCGCGGGTATAGCGTGCACCTTGAATAAGGAAACGAAGTGAAGTCGTGTCAAGCTGTATAGGAAACTGTCTCATAACCACTACCCCTTTCATTATTTTTCTAGCAATTACTGCTAACGATCTAGCTTTATCTCGCGTGGACTTCTGAGAGGCCTACTTGAGGCATTAAGGAGAGACAAAATCTCATCATAGACTCGATCCAGCATCGTCCCGCTTCCCAGTTGTGCAGCCAGGCCTTGCCCATGTTCTCTATAGAGGCTTAACTGCTCATGCAAAAGCAGGATAGCTTGCTGAAGACGGTTGACCTCCGACATA
>CAXTXB010000308.1:0-6004 GCA_964247965.1 uncultured Dictyobacter sp.
GGCCTGGGAGACGGAGCGAGCACGACAACCGCAAGGGATTGTCGCTACGCGGCTTCGCCGCTGATCGTGTTGGGATGCGGGGCAGCGATGAAGTTTGATAAAGCGTTGGGTAGGTAGTTAGTAATAGGGTAAAGATAATACACACCAGGTCTGATAGTATGGATAGAAATAAAAACAAGGAGCGTGAGTGCCATGCCGATGAACCAGGAAAAATACGAGGCCTTGCTTAAGGATCTGCAAGAGCTAGAAGTTTATTTACATGGGCGAGGAGAAAAGACGCGGGCACTCTCGCAGCAATTTGCAGAGAATGCTAAGAAGGATCCAGCGAACCGCGAGTTCGACCTCAACCAGTCGCGAATGCTCGATTATCAGCATAGCCTGTGGCACGAGATGGGAACTCTGGTCGAGAGGATAGTCAAGAAGTACGAATAGCACACTATTTGAGAATGTTTAATACTCGTTACCATCATGTTCATAGCTAACGAGTTGATGCAGTGCCTAATTCTCTTTCTCTCTATTTTTTCTTTTTGCTTTTCGCATACTTCGGGCTCCGCCCGAAGTATGCGAAAAGCAAAAAGAAAGAAAAAGAAAAATAGAGAGAAAGAGAATTGGGTATGCCGAAGGCGTGCAGACGCTCAATAGATTCAATAGTCTCTATCCCCTATCTTCTAATTTTGCATGAGATAGAGAAATCCAGTCCAAAAGCTAATGAAACAGTATTAAGAGTAATAGGAGACTATATATGAAAAATCGACTGCGTATTTGTATGGTCGCATTCCAATTTTATCCAGTAGTGGGAGGGGCGGAATCACGAGCTATCAAGCAGGCATATCAACTGCGAGAATTGGGACATGAGGTAACAGTAATTACGCTGAGGCATCAAAAAGAGTGGGACAAGTTGGAGAATATGGATGGAATAAGTATCATCCGCATTGGTGGCATCTATACTCGACAGGACACACTACGACTGGGCAGACTCGGGCATTTTCCACTTGACCTGTTAACATTTTTAAAGCTCTGGCAATTGCGCAAGCAGTATGATATTTTGCATTCGCTCCAGATCTCAACATTAAGTGGAGCAGCAGCCCTGATTAGCAAGTTGACCGGCAAACCATTGATTATCAGCGTAGCCAGTTCTGGCCCCGGCAAAGTCCAGACCAAAGAGGATGCCACCCTGATGGCAGACACCCTCGCCGACAAGGTAAGCGATCTAAGCTTCCTCAAAATTCCGTTTGACGACATCGTTGCCAGCGGCCTCGACTCTTTGGAGAAAACGGCCATCGGTGGCCGACTAATACTAAATTATATCAAGAAATCTGATGCGTTTTATCACATCCTCAGCAACCGAAGTCGTGCATATCTCACCTCCCGTGGTTTTCGCGCCGACAAGATCTTCCGCATACCCAACGGTATTGATATCAATAAATTCTATCCAGCACCAGAGAAGAGGCCGGACCCGGCCAAGGCTGAGCGAGACATCGTGTGCGTTGCCCGTATGTCCTTCCCGAAAGGGATTGATGTTTTACTACATAGCTGGTACCGCATGATGAGTGAGCCTGGCGAGTGGCGTGCGCAATTGAAACCCAGGCTGCTCATCGCCGGCGGAGGCGAGTTGGAGGAGCAGATCAAGCGTATCGCGCACGAACTGGGGATCGAGGACAGCGTAGTATTTCTGGGCCTGACAAAGAACGTAATCCCTTTAGTGCAAGGTGCATGGGGCTTTGTGCTCCCCTCGCGCTGGGAGGGTATGCCCAACGCCCTGCTTGAAGCCATGGCCTGCGAAGTCCCCTGCATCTCAACCCGTGTAAGCGGCAGCGAAGATATCATTGAGAACGGAGTCAACGGGCTGCTAGTTGAGCCCGAGCAGCCAGCGGAACTCGCTGTGGCATTGAGAAGAGTCATCGAGGATACAAAATTTGCTCAAGGGCTGGCCGAAAAAGGCCTGGAGACCATCAAGCGCGACTACCTGTTGACAAGAGTGACGGAGCAGATGCTGGAGCTGTACGAGCGGGCTCTGGGGCGAAGGCAGGAGGGGGTGCAGGTTGCGGAGGTGCTGGTGGGAGTAGAGGAGAAGTAGGATGAACGCTACGGGCTTAAAAGCTATCTTATAAAAAATACAGGGCATTCCTTGAAATTGAGGAAAGCCCTGTATAGAGTGATTTATGAATATTAGTAGTTGTGGTGATGGCGATGGTGGCGATGGTTCCAGGAGCAGCTGTGATCATAGTCCCAATCATCGTCGTCGCAATCATTGTCACAGTCGTCATTGTCATAGTAGTGGGCGCCACATGCGCCATTAACCAGCTCCAGATCCTGCTCATTGAGATCGAAGGCGGCGGGCTGCTCGATAGACGTTGCGCTCTGAGTACTAAATACGCTAAAAATGTTTTTCATGATGTTTTGACCTTTCTTTTGCTTTGTGATTATTTTTTATAATATTTCGAATCTTTTGTCGTTGTGAGAGAAGTGTGTGTTGTTCGCTCTCAATGATCATAGTATAGCCGGGACGAGGGCAAGTTAGTAGGATGGAAATCACAAAGGGAATGTGAAGTTAACCACAGTACAGGTCTGCGCACTTCTTTTGCTTTTTATGCATAAAAAGCAAAAGAAAGGAAAAGAAGTGGAGCAAGCAGCGAAGCGGAAGGGTGCTAGCGATGCAACACCGAAGGCAGATTCTGCATTTCGACGATATCAATCAGAGTCATGAAGCGATGGGCTTCTCTGGGCGCACCGACTTGCCGGACTTTCATGTCTATACACTCGAAGAAACCTATCCTTCTACGATAAAGGTTATGCCGCCGTATACTCTGCGTTTTTACTGTGTGATGCTGCTGGAAGAGCAGTCGCACGATGCGGTGATAGAGCTCAACACTGAGCGTTTGCAGGGGCCAAGCAACACAGTCTCTTTCCAGCCGCCAGGACACGTGTCTACATGGATACGGGGTGAGGCACAACGTGGCTTTCTCGTATACTTCCAGCCGGAATTTCTGAGCCATCATCCGCGCTCGCTGGCAGAGGAGTTTCCATTCTTACATCCAGTTGAGAACACGATACTTCCCCTTGCACCCAAAGAGAAAGATGCATTGCGTGATCACTTCGCGCGCCTGGAGCGTACGTTTAAGAGCAAGCATCGTTATCGTGTGTCTATGCTGCAGGCCTTGCTGCTAGCATTCTTATTCGATTGTAAGGGCTTGTACGAAGACTACCGGCTGCATCAAGAACACACATCTATAAAACCCTCACTTGCCCTTCGTTTTCAGCAAGCGTTAGAACAGCACTACCTCACGCGACAAAGTGTGCAGGCTTACGCAGAGCTATTGAATGTGACACCTAATCATTTGAGTCAAGCCATCTCAACTACATTTGGAAAAGGGGCGCATGCACTGATAACCGATCGCTTGCTGCTAGAAGCGAAGAAACTGTTGCGTTACAGTGATCTGACTATTGCGGAGGTCGCGAATTACCTGGGATTCGGGGAACCTACGCATTTTGGACGCTTCTTTAAGCGTAAGCTTGCACTCACGCCGCTTGAGTATCGCCGTCTCACTCCGGAAGATGAGCAGCTTGGTTCAGAGAACTTGAGCGATGCGAGAGGGTCGAGCGGTGCGTGAGCCACAACAACCGAAGGATTGTTGCTACGTGGATCGAGTGATCTATGGATCAAGGTAGTTTAGTATTAGCGTAGAAATTGATCATTTCTACAGACCTTTGGGTTATCACTTCATACTCCAGTATCTGTATACTCTGATGAGCAAGATCATTGTAATGCGAATTGAGAAAAGAAAGCTATGGAGATTTCAATGAGTGCTTATGAAAGACCTGCTTCAGAGATTGTACTGGTCACCGGTTCCAGCCATGGTATTGGGCTTGAGGTGTGCCGCCAGCTTGCAAGGCGGAGTCTGACTGTAATTCTCACGGCTCGCGAACTCGTGAAAGCTGAGGTTGCTGTACAGCAGTTGTTGATAGAAGAGAAGCTTGATATTCGTCCCTATGCGCTGGATGTCATGTGGGACGAAAGTGTCCACCAACTTGCCGCTGCGCTGAAGCGAGATTTTGGGAGGATAGATGTGCTTGTGAATAACGCTGCTGCCTTCGTTGATTGGTCGGAGAAGGCGACCACAGCCGATCTGAAGGCGTCACTTGCCGTGCTAGAGACAAATGTGTATGGTACGTGGCGTGTTAGTCAAGCATTGCTGCCTCTCATCCGCGAGAGCAAGCATGGTCGGATTGTGAATGTGTCGAGTGGAGCAGGCTCTCACGGCGATCAACAGTTTGGATTAACTACTGGTCACGGGTCGGTCGCCAGCTACGGTATCTCCAAGGCAGCGCTGAATGCCCTCACGTCCAAGCTTGCTGCTGAACTGGAAGGAACCGGCATCCTCGTCAACTCTGTCTGTCCAGGCTTAACGGCCACCGCTCCTGGGATGGAGGCCATGGGAGCACGCCCAGTTGAACAAGGGGCAGCGAGTGTTGCGTGGGCCGCCTTATTGCCCGATGACGGTCCAACAGGCGGTTTCTTCCGGGATGGAAAGCCCTTGCCCTGGTAGTCTGTTTGTCGAGTTGATCAACATTTCTTTTCTATTGTTATCCATTGTTTCCATTACTGCATACTTTTGCGCAGTGTACAGAAATGGAAACAATGGATAACAATAGAAAAGATTCCTAAAGTTTATTTCCCGACGTTGAAGCGGAAGTGGGCGATATCACCGTCCTTCACCACATATTCTTTGCCTTCGAGGCGCAGGACGCCTTTTTTGGTTGCCGCCGCAAAAGATCCGGCGTCCATGAAATCGTCGAAGTGGACGACCTCTGCTCGGATGAAGCCGCGTTCGATGTCGGAGTGGATCTTGCCGGCCGCCTCGGGGGCTTTGGATCCGCTGGTAACGGTCCAGGCGCGCACCTCGTCTTCGCCGGCGGTCAAGAAGGTGATGAGGTTGAGGAGGCGGTAACCCACCTGGATCACGCGGTCCGCCCCCAATTTAGGTAGGCCCAATGACTCAAGATACTCCTGAGCGTCCTCAGCGGGAAGCTCCGAGAGCTCGGCCTCCAGGCGGCCAGAGACTGCGGCCACCTCCGCCCCCTCGCTCTTCGCACGCTTCGCGACCCTGACGATGCCCTTGAGCTCGTCGCTCAGGCTTTCTTCCTTCACGTCAGTTCCGGCAGCAATTTTGTCGAGCAGCTCGTTGGCGTCGCCCAGCACATCCTCGCTCACGTTGAGCACATACATACGCGGCTTCATAGTTAGCAAGAACAATTCTTTGAGCAGAGCCTGGTCCGCCTGTGAGAGCTCAAGGTCTTTGATGAGCTTGAACTCGTTGAGGGCCTCTTGAAAGCGGCGCAGGGAGTCCAGCTCTTGCTGATATTTCTTATCGCCCGATTTTGCCGCCCGCTGTGTACGCTCAAGGCGACGCTCAACTGAAGACAGATCCGTGATAGTGATCTCCGCGTTCAGGCTGTCCAGGTCGCGGATGGGATCGATATTGTTGTAGATATGAGGCACGTTATCGTTCGCAAATGTACGCAGCACGATTGCCAGGGCGTCGGCATTGCGGATATGGCCTAGAAACTCCGCGCTCAGACCTTCGCGTTTATCTTTACCAGCCTGAACAGCCTGGCCCATACCAGCCACGTCCACAAACTCCACCGTCGTCGGAGTCACTTTCTTCGGTTGAAAGATATCGGCCAGAGGCTGCAGGCGCGGATCGGGAACCTGCACCACGCCCACGTTGGCCTGCACAGTACTCGAAGCATAGCCGCTGATCGGCGCACCCGCCCTCGTCAGAGCATTAAAAAGGGTCGTTTTCCCACTTTGTGGAAGACCAATGATTCCTATTGTAAGAGCCATACTACTCCTTATAGTAGAAGATAATAATCTTTGATGAAAGAGCAAAAATCGTCAAATCCAATTATATCCGATTATATCCAACTTGACGCCACCCGGACCACACACTACAATGGATGAAGACATATCCAGGAGTCCCCAAATAACCAGGAGGTAACTTTA
>CAXTXB010000308.1:6014-7122 GCA_964247965.1 uncultured Dictyobacter sp.
TTATTATGCCATTGTACGAGTACTATTGCCCGGACTGCAAATCCAAGTTCGAGCTCATCGTGAGCCATAAGCACGCCGACGGCATCGTCTGTATGAAATGTCAGAGTGAGAAAGTACGCAGGCTGCTTTCAGTCTTTGCCCTCGCCCGTGGCGGAGACGAAGACAGCTCGTTCGAGGACGAAGGGTTCGACGAAGGAAGCTGTGGGTGTGGCGGAGGTTCTTGCGGCTGCAATTGAAATAACAAACACCAGAGAAACACAAGTTTATGCTATTCAACAAAGTGAGCTATCGGCGAGGAGTCATAGAAGGGGTAGTAATCTATGCACTCGGCCGGCTCGGAGCATCGATTACCCCGACCTTCTTTCCCGGCTGGACTTTCGTGGCGGTGCCGCTACTGTTCCTGGTCATGCAATATATTCTACCACCTGTATGGGCGGCGCGTCGAATGACCTCCACAAAGCGCGAGCGTCTAAGTAAGCGCTTCTGGCTGCTTGGGCTGCGCATGGCCGCGGTCTGCCTCGGCATCGACGTGCTCATTAGCCTTGTGCTTGGATTGGGCGTGAGCATGTTTGATGTGCAGCGCGGACCAGTAATGATGCGACTGATGGGCGCTGGCCCCAATCATCTCACTCTGCTCGACTTTGGTCTCTACGAGCTAAAGACCGCAATTCTATTATTCACATTTTACACCATTGCCGTGTTATGTACGCGGCTGGCGGGAGGCGGTTTTTTACGCTTCACCATGCCCGCAGGAGGCAATCGAGTGACATTGTAGGTGATGCCAATGGAATGTAAACGTTGCATGCGGAAGGATCGTAGAGCGGGTAGTAAACTACTTCAAGACACTTGATCGCGGCGTGACCACAAGAATTGTTGCACCCTGGTCGTGTTGCTTCTTATTGGTACATTTGTTACAATGATCTTGAAGCGCAGCTTTATTGGTCATGGCATGGAGAGGAAAGGTACGGGAGCGACCTGTGTCAAAAGTATATGCAATTGCGAACCAGAAAGGTGGCGTCGGCAAAACGACCACAGCAATTAATCTTGCTACGTATCTAGCCGCAACCGGGCGCAAGGTGTTGCTTGTCGATATGGACCCGCAGGCGAA
>CAXTXB010000309.1:0-7115 GCA_964247965.1 uncultured Dictyobacter sp.
CTGGAAACGGAACACATGGCAAATCGTGCAAAAGAACAATCAAAATGTTTATTGCAGGTTCGTTGTGCCTGTGAGCATGAGGCTGTCGCCAGCGGCGCAGCTAATGGGAGTGTTGTTGCCGAGGGAGACGGCGGTGACGTTGAATTTGCCGCCAAGGGCATTGCCTAGCTTGTCATTAAGTAGTTGTTGGATCTGGTTGTTGTAGGAGTTCTGAGAGAAAGTGACGATGGCCACGGTGACCTGGGTGTCCTGGACGTTGAGGACGAGCTTGCCGTTCTGTGCAGCCGGCAGGATGGTTGTGGTCGCGGTGGCGAGCCTGATGGGGGCACCAAGGAAGCTACCCATGATGTCAGCCGTCACCACCATCTGACTATTCTGGACGTTGAGCTGTATGTTCTGGGCCGAGAGGCTGCGGTTGAGCTGTATCTTCCCCACATTATTGCCCAGCGTAGCAAGCGAGTCGGCCGGGATCTCGATATAAGAGTTGACGACGTTGTCTTGCATTGAGCTCTTAATGGAGCTCTTAGAAGAAGAGAAGTTAGTCATTGTACTTAGCATCGAGCGCTTGAGGGGAGAAGCTGCTGGAGCATCTTGTGCAGAAGGTTGTACATAGCTCGACTGCTCGTTCTGCCCGCTTGCGTTATTCTGACTGCTCTGCTGCGAGTTGCTCTGTGCTAAATCGACGGGAACTTGCAGGCCGATAGCGAGGTTAGCGTCGCCGCAATTGGGAGTGGCGTTGATTGCGTTAAGCTGACCCACCGGCACCTTGATGGTTGTGAGTGGTCCATTCACCAGTGCCGGGCCACCATTGAGCGGCTGCGCGCTGACCTGGATGGTTGAGGCATTCAGGACGCTAAACTTGACCAGCATATGCATATCCATTGGTTTGGGATCATTTGGATAGAGGCTGAGGCGCACACCCGCATTCAGGCCATCTGACTGCGGCGTCAATTGTGTCAGGATAGCCGAGGGCTGGAGCAGCGCCTGCGCCATCTGGCCCGCCCAGACCTGGTTAGTCCCGGGCAGCTTATTCACAATACTATTGATTGCGGCACTGACCGCGACTGGTACCTGCTGGTTGATGCGATCCTGGAAGAGCGGCTTCAAGGTAGATTGTGTGAGATAGACCTTCGCATTGAGCGCAACCGTGTCTTTCTTATTCTGCAACGAGAGTTCCGAAGCATTCGCCGCCGGACCAGGAGTCGCGAAGATGCCCACCAGCAGCAGCAGAATAAGTACCCATCCAAGCTTAATATAGCGGGCATAGTTTCGACGTTTCATAGAGTAATCCTCAAGAAGATGATCAATGATGCTAAAATTATAGATAACTATTGTGGTAACAAATTATTAAGATCGATCGGCTCGCTAAAGCACAGCGGGACGGGCTTCGGCTGTGCCGCAATACCTTGAATGGGTGGTGCCTCTATCTCTAAAACGAACATCATCGCATCTTTGCCACAGGCAACATTTTTGCTAGTATGCACAGAGATAAGTTTAACCCCCTTCAGGTGATCGTGCAAGGCGGGCATGACCGCGCTCGCCAACATCTGGTTCATCGCCGTCTGCATACTTGCCGCCGCAGCCGGCCCCGCATCAATTCCATCGCGCCGCACGCGCAGGATGGTCAGCTGTAAATTATGCTGCTGATCCAGCCCAACAGTAGCGTCTAGAGCCACGGGAAGCACGCGGTGAATGCCATTTGCGTCGATATGCAGACTCAAGCTCAAGGTCAGGCCGTCTCCCTCCGTAGGAGCCACATCTAGATTGCTTAACGTACCGGGCTGCAGGTTTAGCTGGCTAGCAAAGATCGAGGTAAGCGCCGTCTCGTTCATCGCCAACTGGATCATACGCGGGCCTGAGATGGGATTGGTGGTAGGGCTATTATTCGTCTTAGACACCGAGATGGGCGCATTAATCGTAGTACCGTCAGGCGAATCATCCTCCACCAGGAAGTACTCAGCCAGGCAGCCGCCCACCACAAGTGCGAGGATCACCGCCAGGCTCGTAATCGCCATCTTACGGCGCTTCTTCATACGCCCCCACCAGGAAATCCGTCCCGCACTCTCTAGCGGCACCTCCGCAACCACATCAGGCTCTCCTGCGTCAGCTGCCACCGCCACCACTGGAATCGCCGCCGTCGGCATCTCATCAATGGCCGGCTCCGCTATAGGTTGTTGACGCCCCCACAGGAAGAGGGCGGGGATAAGCGCAAGCAGACAGATAAACATAGATATAAAGAAGACCGTCGTATAGACCGTATGCTCCGCCTGTATCAAATGATTGGCATACCCCTTCGACCACGCCGTAAACTGTGCGGCGGTGGCCGTAGTTGGCAGGGATGGATAGAGCGAGGCAAGCTGACGGAAATAGGCCAGTGCCCACGAGGTCAACAGGGCCAGGCCCAGCATCATTCCAATCATGCGCAGCGCCGTAATCACCGCCGAACTCATACCCGCCTGGGTAGGGCGCACAGAATTGATCGCCGTCGTGCCAATTGGTGCGATCACCAGCCCAAAGCCAAAGCCAGCCGTCATTGTACTGATCGTCATCTGCTGCCAGGTCACATGCACGGGCCAGCGACTCATCAGAAAGAATCCCCCTGCTGTAAAGAGCAGGCCAAGGATACCCGTTATGCGGCAAGAGATGCGTCCACACAACCAGCCACCTAGTAGCGCTCCAACTGGAATCATCACAGTGAGGCGCAGCAGGGCCAGGCCGCTATCCAGCACCGGACCCTGCAGCACCGTATCCACGTAGATCGGAATATCCGTCATCGCAATGATCAACGCTGCCCCAACCAGCAGGCTCACCAGAGATGCCGCACTAAACGTAAAGCGCCTGAACGTAGCCAGCTCCACTACGGGCCAGCGCACCTTGTGTTCCACTAGAATAAAAGCCGCCAGAAAGACAGCTGCTAAAATCAGCACGATGGGATTGTTCTGTGGAGCCGCCGCATGGGCGGCCATAGGTCCCATGGACGTACCCTGCTGGGCCAGGCCCAGGCTCAGACACGTCAGCGCCAGAGCCAGCAAAATTGCGCCGGGCCAATCAATACCCTCACGCAGGCGTTTCCCGCTGGGAATAAATATCCATGCTGCGACTATTAGCGCAATCACCAGGGGCACATTGAGATAGAAGATATACTGCCAACCCAGGCGCTGCACGATCACGGCTCCGTAGAGTGGCCCAACCGCTCCGCCCGCCTCAGTCACCGCCCCGATGATCCCCAACGCGATCCCACGCTTCTCCTGCCCATAGAAATCGCCCGCGATTGCCATCGCCACCGGCACCACTGCTCCACCCCCAATTGCCTGGAAGATGCGCGCAAGAATCAGCCAGATCAAACCCGGTGAGCTTGTATCAATGCCAAACGTGCTTAGAAAGCTAACGTCAATCTGTTTGCCCAGAATAGGCGCGATGCCGCATAAAATCGAGCCCAGGCCGAAAATCGTCAGGCAGAGCAAGAAGATGCGCCTGCGCCCATAAATATCGGAGACCCGTCCCATCAAAGGCATCGCAACCACAAAGCCAAGGAGATAAGCACTGATAATCCAGGCTGCATGATCGAGTTTGGTAAAAGGAATCTGCAAATCGGTAATCACCTGTGGCAGCGCCGTCACAACAACCGTCTGATCCAGGGCCGTGAAGAAAACCGCGACACAGGCAATCGTCAGGGCCGTCAAAGCCGCCCTGGGATTCGCACTTGCCGGATCGGGCCCGACAAGGCTAGCGAGTTGTTGTAAAGAGTTCGTCGCCTGCTTTGTCTGCGCGGTGACGGGTGGTATGGTCGGTTTATCGGCAGCGTCGTCAGCGTCGCCAGCAGCATCGACGAGAGTCTGCTCAGAGGCGGAATCGGCAGGCAACGAAGGATCTATCAAATCACGTTTATAGCGTGAGGAGGTTTCATTGTCGTCTTCTAAGGTGTACATAAAGAGTGCCCCCAACAAAAGGAAAGACAAGTTACAATGTGAATAGTTTCATTTCCTTACGTTCAGATGAAAAATATGCCGCAGCATATTTTTAGCAACGCTTCCTTGCGCAAAACTGAGCGAAGCTAGCTCTGAGAAGAGCGTTGTTTTGCGGCTACCAAGAAGGAGTTGCGTTTCTGAACGCATCTAAGTTAACCATAGAGAGCATACAAGAAAAAGTATTTTTCGTCTGGTTTATAGTTGAGGCATCGTAATGGTAATATTCTCGTTATAATTAGACAGATCAAAGATACGTGTCGTCTGAGCCGTATCCCCCGCCCCTGCTATCCCCACTACTGTAATTCGATATGGTAAGGCGTCAGATTGACCGATGCAGGCGGTCGTCTGCAGCACACTTCCCGTGGGGGCTCCAGCGCCGGTCAGGAAGGCAAGATATTTCGCGTCTAGCTGGCCGCTAATGCGCCAGCAGGGGGCAGTATTAACACTGTCAGCCACCGGCTGACTAAGATTTTGCACTTTACTGATCAGTGAGATAATGCCTGTATCTGGATTCGTCAGCGTGCGTGGATCGAGGACGCCCTTGATGACGCGCCACTGGCCCGTGAGAGGATCAGTAATCACCTGCTGACTCCCCACGCTCACAAGATTCACCTGGACGCTCTGGCCGGATAGAATGACGCTGGCCTGAGCCTTAATCTTATCGGGCATGACTACATCGCCGTTGGCGGCACGAATCTGCACCTGAGACGTGTCAGTGGTGCCAGGATTTTGCACCTGCATCAGGACATGAAAAGAAGTAACGGTACGAAAGTTTTTTTGGAGTGTTGTAAGTAGGTGTTGCGTATCTGGTTTCTGGCCCTTTGCTAGCGTCACTGTGGTATGGTGGGCTGCGTGTCTATAGTGCGGGAAGGCACAGCCCGCGAGGAACACAAAGCAGAAGAGGACAAGAAATAGTCTTGTGCGTTGTGCTGCCGTATAGCTTTTAAACATAAAAGGTATCTCCCTCGGAAATAGAGAACAGTCGTCTATTCTTAAACATAAAACGCCAGCCTTAAATATTTTCGGGGAGGACACGCAAAAGGTCCTACGCTCTGCGAATGCGCAGCTTTGCTGCTCTTTAAAAAACTAATTACACTTTTTAAATTTTTTTCGCGAGCGCAAAAAATGTAAAAAGTGTTATGAGTTTTTTAAAGAGCAGCAAAGCTGCGCAAGCCCTTCTAGGCTCGTAGTCCCAATACCTGTGCCAGGCGGAGCACCTCTGAGCCAAGGTTGTGATTCTGATTTTTAAGCGCCTCTTTTGCCGCGTGGCGCAAGAGAAGGACCGCCTCGGGAGTGTTGAGATCGGCATCCATCACAGCCACAAAGCGATTGTGCAGCATGCTATCTTCGCCGTGTAGCTCGCTGCCGACCAGCTTGCGGACTTGCTGAAGAACGTCTGCCTGCTCAGCTGCGATGCGCAGGTCCTCTGGGAAGCACTCCCACGGATAGCGATAGTGATGACTCAGTAAAACGATGCGGATGGCATCGGCGGTGTAGTCTTTGAGCAGGTTACTGACCAGTGTAAGATTGCCGAGCGACTTGCTCATCTTTTCACCCGCCTGATAGACCATGCCCGTATGCATCCAGGTGCGCACAAATGGAACTTCGCCACTGGCATGCTCAGATTGGGCAATTTCGCAGGTATGGTGTGGGAAAGCCAGGTCCGCGCCGCCGCCATGAATATCAATCTGCTCGCCCAGGTAATGCATCGACATACTGCTACACTCAATGTGCCAGCCGGGACGACCAGGTCCCCACGGACTGGCCCACGCTGGCTCGTCAGGAGCCTGAGCTTGCCAGAGCACAAAATCCAACGCTGCCTTCTTACGTTTGTCATCTGGGAAGTTGCCGCGCTCATTCGCGATAGTCAGCATAGATTGATAATCATTGAGGCCGATAGCGTGGGCCATGTCACCGAATGTGGAATCTTTTTCCACACTATAGAAGACGCAGCCCTCGCTTACATAGGCATAGCCCTTCTCGATCAGAATCTGAACGAGTTGAATAATACGTGGAATTTCCTCAGTTGCGCGCGCGTACACCTCTGGACGGCGGATATTCAAAGAATCCATATCCCCCAGGAAGCGCTTAATCTCCCGGTTGCCCAACTCATCCCATTCCATGCCTAACTCGCGTGCCTTACGAATAACATCATCATCGATATCAGTCACGTTTTGAATATATTTAACCTGGTAGCCCTTATAGTTTAAATAGCGCATCAGCGTATCAAAAGAGGCATAGGTAAAGGCATGGCCTAGATGTGTTGTATCATATGGCGTCACGCCACAGACATAAACGCGGACAGTATCCGCGATGGGCGTGAAATCCTGTAGCGATTGTGTGAGCGTATTAAATAGCTTCATTATATCTCCTGATGGTGTAGGAACAAGCGGGCAGCATTTGCCGTAGTGATATGAGCAATCTCCTCCAGCGTCATGCCACGAATCTCCGCCAGCTTCTCAGCAGTATGTCTAACAAAGAGCGGCTCGTTACGCCTGGCGCGCTCGGGTTTAGGAACCAGGTAAGGACTATCGGTCTCAACCAGGACGCGGTCAAGGGGAACCATACGCGCCACTGAGGGGAGCTCATTGCCCTGTTTGGTAAGCGGGCCAGCGAATGAGAGCATGAAACCAGGGAAGGCCAGGCATTCCTCAGCCTGGGCAACATTGCCAGAGAAGCAATGGAAGACGCCGCGCAGGTCCTGACCATAGGTACGCAACAGATTCATAACATCATCGTGAGCATCACGTACATGGATAATGCAAGGGAGATTATACTCATGGGCGAGCCGGAGATGGGCACGGAAAACGTCAAGCTGCACCTCACGCGGCGAGAGCATACGAAAATAGTCGAGTCCAAACTCCCCAATCGCCACAACCTCAGGTTCAGAGGCCAGTACACGTAGCTCAGCCTCCACCTCTGCATTATACGTTGTAGCCTCGTGGGGATGTACACCGATGCCCGCGAAGATTACGCCTGGATGTGTCTTTGCCAGAGCAAGCGCGTCGCGGCTGGATGGCAAGTCACAACCTGGATCAATGATGCGCGTCACTCCACCCGCCAGCGCTGCCTGAATCACAGCTTCGCGGTCATCATTAAAGCGGGGAGTATCAACGTGTGCGTGGCTGTCGGTGAGCACTCTCGCCA
>CAXTXB010000310.1:0-4750 GCA_964247965.1 uncultured Dictyobacter sp.
CTTTTTTTCTGCCTCCGGCAGAAAAAAAGAGCAGGTAACACACAATGGTCCTCATTTTTCAAAAATTCGCGCTGAACCATTAATATTATGAGGCTCTACAAGTCTGTCTGAATTACTTGCTAGCGGCCGCTATGCTTACGCTTGCGGGAAGACGAGCGCGACCGCTGAATTTGTGCTCCAGACTGATCTTCGTCAAGGCTGAAGGTCTGTGGAGCAACTTCAGATGGCCGGAATTGCCAGTCAACGTATTCATCTTTATTTTCATCAGACGGAGCTGAATTGAACGAGGTTTGTACGCGTAATTCTTGCTCCGCGTCTTCGGTTGCTATTCTATCTTCAAGGGAACTTGCGCTGTTATTTATGATAATCTGTTCGTTATCATCTAGTAAGTTTGGTTCGCCCGACGTAAGATCTTCTTCTGCATGCAGTGCTTCTTTAAGAGGAGTTGCGGAAAACTCTTCGTCTAGTGGTGAAGGTTGATCAGATAAGATATCTTTATTTGCTTGAGGATCTTCAGAATGGGCTTTTGGTGTTGGGAAGTAGTTCTCTGGGAGGTCTGAATCCTCGTAAGCGTCTTCAGGGGGGAAGTTGGAAGTTGTGGGGGAAGTTGAGAGGTGACTCTCCAGCTGAAGCTGGTCTATATGCGATAAATCGGCACCACTGACAAGGGACGTATGTTGAATAGGCGTGTGTTGAGTGGAGGTATGTTTTCCTACGCTAGGGAGGGCTGATGCTGTATCTTCGCTTTCGTTATAGCCGTGCATATATTCTGGTTCAACAGGTAAAGCGGAGAATTGAGGCATCTCTTTCGTAAATGACCTAATAGGGGGTGTATCTTGGACTGCGTACGACGCGGGCGTGTAAGGCTTCCTCTCTAATACGGGAGCTTGTACAGGAGTTTGCTGAGTTCCCACGCCCTCCGCCTGTTTCTCCAAACTATTATCTGTATCTTCCTGCCCTGGATAGTCGAAGTTCACCGTAACGGGTCGGCGACGTGGAGCTGAAGCACGTACATTGGGTACAACCGAGGCAGGAAGCAGAGAATAGTCGAAAACTACTTTGATCGCGCGGCTCTCGGCCTTATGTGTAGTGGTAAGCAGGGCATGTTTATAGTTATTCAGGGCGAAGTGATGGGTGATCAACTGTTCTGGAGCGATGCGGCCCTGTTCTATAAGTTCGACAGCCGCGCTAAAGGTCGATCTTTGTTCACCACTATCGATGGGCCAGTGCTCCATACCGTGGGAAGTGCTGCCGAGCAGATTGATCTCCTGATACCAGATGGGTGTAAGATCCAGGTTCATCATGTGAAGATTGATGCCGACGAGAACAATAGTCCCCTGTGCCCGCGTCCAACGCAGAGCATTGTGCAGTGTTTTGCGCCGACCTACTGTATCGTAGATCACATCGTAGCCGCCGGACAACGTCTGGTTGCCCAGTGTCCCCTGATAGAGTTTTGCTTGCGTTGCTCGTTTGACTCCTACATAAGCATCGCGAGGATAAATGATATGTGAAGCGCCCAGGCGTGTTGCTCGTTCCACCTGAAACGCATGGCGTGCCAGAACGCTAATCTCTGATTGAGGAGCAAGGGCATGCACAATCTGTAGAAGAGAGAGCCCGATCGAGCCCGCGCCAATGATCAAGACACGTTCGCCGTGCTTAGGGAGACGTCGCAACACAGCATGAAGTGCCACCGAGGTAGGTTCAAGCATCACAGCTTGCTCGTCAGTCAGGGTATCAGGAAGCTGGAAGAGCTGCTGTTCATGGACAAGCATCTCCTCGCTCCAACCGCCGCCGATCGGCTGTGGGCTCATCATAGCATTCTCACACAAATTATAATTGTTTGCCATGCAGAAGCGACAGGGAGGTAGTATTCCGGCCGTGAGGCAATTTGGACCGCTCTGAAGAGCCACGCGATCCCCTACACGAAGGCGTTGCACATCGTCGCCAATTTCGATAACCTCTCCAATCATCTCGTGTCCCGGGTAAAGATACTTGTACGCGGGGACAGCAGATGGTGCGGTACGTATATCGCCATCTCCGTAGAGCAGGTGCAGATCGCTACCACTGATGCCTGAGAGGTGATTGCGCACGCGTACCCAGGAAGTCTTGGGGAGGGATTGGCGCGGCAAGTTCTGTACCTGCAGTGGTGAATACGAAGAAAAGTATATATTGCGATAAAAACGACCTATGAGTTGCGCCAGCAGCACTTTTTTGAAATCGAGATCTATCGTCGAGGTCCACATAGCTACATCATACCTTCATCCGGTAGGTCATAAGAGTGCTCCTACAACCATCTAACCCAACTGTCTATCTGTGGGCAGTGTAACACGCTAGACTAAAAACGGTCAATGAGTATAGGAGAAAAGCTTACCGTTGATATCAGTCGGCACATGGTAAAAGAACTTTAAACTCAGTCCGTCCCGGCTCAGTGCAGACCGCGATAGAGCCATGATGCGCCCCTACAATCGCTGAGGCAATAGTGAGGCCCAGGCCAGTCCCTATAATCGTCGTATTGGTTGATAAACGGCGGCGGCCGCGATAAAAAGTTTCAAAGATATGTTCAAGGTCCTCGGGAGCAATGCCCTCGCCATTATCGATCACAAAGATAGCGAGATAGCCGTTTTGTTTATCAAGTTTTAGCGTAATCTCACCATCGGGCGCGGGCCGTCCATATTTAAGGGCATTATCAAGTAAGACGAACAGAAGTTGCTTGATGCGGTCTTTATCGGCCTGTAGACCCAGGCGCTCCTGCGTTGCGATAACCAGCTGAATTTTACGTTCATCGTTTGCGCGCGTGCGCGTCTGTTCTATGCTTTCAACAGCGAGCTCAAGTGGATCGATATACTGCAGCTTCAAAGGATGAGTATCGTCCAGGCGAGCCAATGTAAGCAGATCATTGATCAGCAGCGTCATCCGCTCGGACTCATTTTTCATCCGCTTGAGGATACGCTGCGAATTCTCGGGATCGTCCTTTGCGCCGCGCATCAATAGCTCAGTGAAACCACGGATGGAAGTCAACGGAGTTCGTAGCTGATGTGAGGCATCTGAAAAGAACTGGTGGAAACGCTCCTGAGAATCCATCTGCATCTTTTCCGCACGTTCGAGGCGGAGCACCATCTCATTAATACTGCCTGCCAGGCGATCGATCTCATCCTGCGGAGGGAGGCGAAGGGGGAGGCGACCTTTTTGTTCCAGGTCACCAATAGCGATCGCCTGGGCTGCATCCGTCACCCGCCAGAGAGGTCGTAATAAGAGAGATGTCAGAAAAAATGCAAGGGCAGTACCGAGCGCAACAAGGCCAATCACGATCAGCATCATAGATAACGAAGATGACATGTCATTTAAGAAAAGATAGGTAAGCGCTATCATAAGAATCAAGATCATGCCATAAGCCAGAGTAAGTTGTACGCGCAAGCTGAAAAAGGGACGCAGCCAGGAAGGAGTATTTTGCTTCTGACGTTGTGAGCCATGTTCAATTAACGGTTGGGTTGCTGGCTCCTCCTTCGAAGGACCCACCATATACAATTCTCCATAGGGCGTAACCCGATCAGGCTTATCTGGATGACCGGGAACAATCTGCATATCATAGTGAGCATCTTTGGACCCATCTGTGCCAGTAACTTTTGACTCTGCCATAGTTGTAAAACTCCGGTTGACGAATGTCTCCTGTTGTACTTTCACTTGACGTATCGAGTTTTCGTATCTATACTATTTTTTAAGAAATGCGGCGAAAGCTCTATTTTTTCATTTCTCAACCCATTTGTGAGTTTGAAACACTAGCCTTTTAAAACATAGCCGACGCCGCGGACCGTCACTATGAGACGTGGCGAACTGGGTGAATCTTCAATCTTCTCGCGTAAGTAGCGGACATACACCTCAATAATATTTGTCTCACCTAAAAAATCGTAGCCCCAGACGCGATTGAGAATGGTCTGGCGATCGAGTACCTGGCGAGGATGACTCATAAACAGGTGTAAAAGATTATACTCGGTAGCCGTCAGTTCGATAAGTCGGCCTCCGCGCGTGACCTCACGTGTCGAGGTGTTCATGCGTAGGTCCCCGAATTGGAGCAACTGCGTAGCATCGCTAGCATCCATATCCCCAGTAGTTGATTTTGCGCGGCTCTGACGGCGCAGAATAGCCTTGATGCGTTCAAGCAATTCATAGAAGTCAAATGGTTTTGTAAGATAGTCGTCAGCGCCTGTTTGTAAGCCAAGGATGCGGTCGCCCACCTCATCTTTCGCCGTCAACATCAATATAGGTACATCACGCGTCGTAGGATTACTGCGCAGTCGCCGCGTCACCTCCAGCCCATCGATCCCAGGCATCATAAGGTCGAGGATCACCAGGTCAGGATTGATACGCTGAGCAAGCGTAATACCCTGTTCACCATCTGAAGCAACCTCAACCTGGAAGCCTTCATAACGCAAGCCGAGCCGAATCAGCTCTATAATATTGTCCTCATCATCAACGACAAGAACCTTTAATGATGGTTGCTTCTCCTGACCTGCCTGCCACGTAGCACCTTGTTGCATAATCTATTTCCCCTTATAATCCACCAGGAAACGGCGTAGCGCATGATAATGTACAAAGACAAAGCGCACTCGTGTTTCTTGCTTCATTATAAATACGTCCGGGTCTACTAGCAAGTCTAACATTTCTATTTAAAAACATTCTCAGCAGAATTTAATCATAAAACCTTTTCAGGGAGATATCGTTCCACGAAAATGAGAGAGGAATGCATAGGCTC
>CAXTXB010000310.1:4760-7106 GCA_964247965.1 uncultured Dictyobacter sp.
AATAAAATTTTATTGTAAAAAAGGATGTTCGTCATTTTTCAAAAGTTCGGAATGACCTTAAGAGGCTCGCTATTTCTGTAAGGAGGATGAATATGAGTTTGTTGATCAAATAACTTCCAGAAAGAGGAAGGGAGCAGCGATAGCACAGATAAAAACCATTGACATGCATTCTTTGCTGATATATCCTAACATTAAGTATGAAGGCATCCAGCTTACGGGTGCTGAGTTTCTAGATCAGTCGCTTTGCCCCCTGGAAAGGTCCCGAGAATGAAACTAACGATGAAGGGAGATTATGGTCTGAGAGCCATGCTTGATATGGCTGCGTACTACGGGCAAGGGCCGATTGAAAGCGCAGACATTGCGACGCGTCAGCATGTTCCTGAGCAATATCTCGATCAGATTCTGATGGTATTACGTAAAGAGGGCCTTGTGAAGAGCGTGCGAGGTCCAAAAGGTGGACATATGCTCGCGAAAGCACCGAGCCAGATCACGATGGCTGATGTGATGCAAGCCCTTGAGGGATATGTTCCGCCTATGGAATGCCTTCCAAATCCAGATTTTTGCAAACTTTCTCCTGGCTGTGCGCTGCGCGAAGTCTGGCAGAAGATAGATGTACTTACACAGCAAATTTTAACGTCTACAACGATAGAAGAACTGGCCCAAAAGCACCGGACGGGTAGCACCGAAGAGACAATGTATTATATATAATGCAGTATTTCAGAAGCGGATCGTGAAAGAAGAACTTAATCATCTTCCAACCCTGCACTGCTCTGGCATAGCTCTCTTAGAGGGTTGGGTGAGCATAGAGGCCAGGGAGGACGACAACCGCAAGGGATGGTCGCTACGCGGAGCTAACCTTCTAGGCTGAGATGGTTGGTTCAGTAGGACGAGAAGAGGAATGGTACTACGTGACTGAAGCGTTGGACAGGCATAAATTGATTGCGATCGTTGAGGATGATTCACAGTTGTCGGAAATGTTCTGCAGCATGCTCAATTTTTCCGGTCGGTGGCGCATACGCACATTCTCCGATGGGCAGATTGCAAAAGACCAACTGCCAGGGCTAGGGGCGGATCTCATCTTACTCGACGTAGGACTACCGAATCTAGACGGTGGCTCCCTCTACAAAATACTACGTGGGCATAGCAGCACAAAGAACACACCAGTGATTGTCATCACAGGCAGTCATGACTGGGAACTGCATCGAATGGGTTTACAGGAAGGATTCCTCTTACGAAAACCGTTTAACATGCAAGAGTTGTTAGATATTATTCAAGCATTGTTGCCGGAGGAGAAGGAAGGCTAGCGAAGTATGGTCCACTGGGCAAAAAACGTGACTGAGTTGGTCGGGCGCACTCCTCTTATTGAGTTGAAGCGTTTCGCTGCGCGTGAAGATAGACCGGGTGAGGGTGAAGGGGCTATTGCGAAGATCTGCGCCAAGTTGGAAATGTTCAGCCCAGGTGGAAGTTCAAAAGATCGTGTTGCGCTGCAGATGATCTGTGAGGCAGAGACGCAGGGTCTTTTGCGACCGGGGAGCACCATCCTTGAACCAACCAGCGGGAACATGGGAATCTCTCTGGCCTGTATCGCGGCCGCGCGCGGCTATCGGTGCATCCTTACCATGCCAGATACCATTAGCCTGGAACGTCGTCTCCTTCTACAGCGCTTCGGGGCCGAAGTAGTGCTTACACCAGCCGCCCAGGGGATGCGTGGAGCAATCAACAAGATTATCGAACTGCGCACCACGCTGCCACACAGCTGGTATCCGCAGCAATTTTATAATCAGGCCAATCCGCGCGCACACCGCGAAGGGACGGCAATCGAAATCTGGGAGCAGACGGCGGGGACAGTAGATATCGTGGTCATCGGCGTTGGCACCGGCGGGACGTTGACCGGGGTTGCAGAAGGTTTACGAGCTCGTAAGCCGGAAATCGAAGTGGTTGCCGTGGAACCTGCATCATGTGCCGTCCTTTCTGGCGGACGGCCCGGCCCGCATCGCATCGAGGGTCTGGGCGCTGGCTTTATTCCCGACACCTTACGCGTCGATCTCATCACCCGAATTATCCCTGTCAGCGATCAGGATGCTGTGGCAACAGCCATTCGAATCATGAAGGACGAAGGCCTCTCGATTGGGATCAGTAGTGGGGCTGCGGCATGGGCTGCCTTGCAAGAGGCCTATAAAGAAGAGAATAGAGGGAAAGTTATTGTTACTATTTTCCCCAGCGCAGCCGAGCGCTACTTGCAAACCATCCTTTTCGATGATCTCCGCACTAACTCCCGCTGAACATGTTAGCCTCACTCTTTTCTCACACTAATGACTCATTCCGAAATTTGCTCCTGTGGAAAAC
>CAXTXB010000311.1:0-7094 GCA_964247965.1 uncultured Dictyobacter sp.
CTTATTCGGAAACCGGAAAGGAGCAAAGACGATCACACTGTTGAAAGCAAATGAGAGCATTGGCCAAACACAGCAAGGCCAGATACGACTGAGAGAATTTGTCCCAACGCACAAGGAGCCGTCGGAAACGGTTGAGCCAGGCATGCAAACGCTCGACCACCCAGCGGCGAGGCTTGTTGCCGGGCTTGGGCTGACTCAGGGCCAATTGCTCAACAGTCGCTGGCTGGCTGTGATTGCGGTTCCACCAATTGGGCCGCACATGCACCACGTAGCCCATCTGCTCGGCCATGGCAATGATCGAAGGATAATCGTAGCCAGCATCCAGACACAGATGTTGCTCAAGGACGCTTGGATCTGGTCGCTCGATGACGATGGCTTGCAGACTCGCCTGCGCGACGATCATGTCGTTGCGGTTGGCTCCTTCGACCACCACGGCGACCGGCAAGCCATGACCTTCACACACCTGACTGCGCTTGGTTCCTCGCTTGCCGCGATCAACCGAGTTCTTTCCGGTGGCCTGTCCGCCCAGCGGAGCCTTGACGTGAGCTCCATCCATGCTCTGCCAGTGCCAATCCAGCCCGTGCAGTTCGTCATAGTCCTGCAAGCTCGCTTGCCACAGACGCAGGAAGACGCCTTGCTGGTGCCAGAGCCGGAAGCGGTCATAAACGGTGGTCGAGGCTCCCATCTCAGGCGGCATCGCATTCCAGGGAATGCCAGTTCGCAAGAGGTACACAATGGCCGCAAATATCTTCCGGTCATCGGCGGCAGGTCGTCCGCCTTTCGGTCTGGCAGGACGCTCAGGGATGAGGGGGCGCACGCGCTCCCACAACGCATCACTGACTGCCCAGGGTTTAGTTCTGCTCATTTTGCTTTCTTGTGTCCTTGTTTCTTCGTCTTCACTTCTTTTTCCTTTATTGTATCACCTCCTTTCGGGGGTTTCCGAATAAGTTCTTAGGGGTATGGGTAAGTGAGCCGATGGTGCCCGTAACCCTAGGTACGAACTTAGGTCCAACCCAGATGGCCCGCCATCTCCGAGACGAGTATACGGCAGAGCAACTCTCTCATATCAATCGCCGTCATATGACCAGTGAAAAGCTAGACGCCGCCCTGCGAGATGTCATTAATCGGTTTAACCGCTGCACCCTTCCTCGCTGCTGGGGGGATGAGAAACGTGCAGCCGCAGATGGGACGCAATATGATCTGGTCGAGGAAAATCTGGTGGCCGAACAGCATATTCGCTATGGTGGATTTGGTGGGATTGCCTATCATTATGTCTCTGACCTCTATATTGCCCTGCTCCTGCGCAAGTTGACCAACTATAGCCGGAAAAATCGCTTGTATCAAGCCTTTCGGGAACTTGGGTGCGTGATCCGCACCATGTTCCTTCTCCAGTACATTTCGGATGTCAAACTCCGAGAAATTATTCATGCGACCACTAATAAAGTTGAACCGTTCCATAGCTTTTCCAAGTGGATTCATTTTGGCGGAGAAGGCAAGATCGCAGAGCATACTCCAGAAGAAATGGAAAAACACATCAAATACAAAGATTTGCTTGCCAATTGCCTTGTCCTGCATAATACGGTTGAAATAAGCAATGTCCTCAATGGGATGGCACAAGAAGGTTTTGTCTTGACCAAAGAGGACCTCGCCGCGCTTTCTCCTTACCAAACCCAACACATTAAGCGCTTTGGGAACTATGAGGTTGATCTGAATAAGCTGCCCCAAGCCATGACCGATGATTTAACCTTTGAACTCGATCTGTAGTGCGAGGGAACAAGCGCCGCTCTGAAGCAAATGAAAGGTTCAGAGCGGTACTTTCGAGGTGAAGATATAACAAATTGCTTTACTGTCTATCTTTGCGGTTATCCTGGGGGTACCTCTATATAGAGTTTCGCCTCGGCGACTACCAGCACGAACTGGGCGTGATCGATAGCCGCTACGCGCCCACTAGCTCGGCGACCGGCCCGGCGGGCGCTGTCGTGTACTGGCACGTCGACGATGTTACAGCAACTCTTGAGAAGCTTTTGTCTCTGGGAGCAAAAGAGTACCAGGCCCGCACAGACCGTGGCGAGGGGTTCGTCACTGCCTCTGTGGTCGATCCGTTTGGGAATATTTTGGGCATCATGTACAATCAACACTACCTGCACGTTCTGGAATCAGCCAGGAAAATATGACGCGTACCTGGATCACTTATGGATGATCTGTCTCAAAATTCCCTCTTGTCCAGATCTGGGAAAAACCGCTTCATGACTACGTTTGATCTCTTCAAAATCGAAGTATAGCAAGCAGATAGTTTACCCCCAACCTGGACAAGAGGCAAGTTTTGTGAGAGAAAATCACCAGGTATTCTGAGCTGTCTTTTCTTTATTCGCCCGGCCCCAGCTCCCCCGCGTGCAGATCCACCTCCTCGTCCAGCCAGTCCTCCGCCTTCACCGCCGCTGCCAGCTCGTTCACCAGCCGCACCGTCTCCACGCTCACCGTCACCACCCGGCCCACCAGGCGGATAATATACTCCTCATCCTCCAGATTGTTCGGATCGCTCTTAATCCCACTGCGCTTATCCTCGCTCACCTGGTACTGATCGATCACCCACTCCAGCGCCGAACGATTCCCCAGCCGATACTCAAAGCACTCCCGCGGTATCCCCGCCAGCGTCAAACTCTCATTCACCAGCAGCGCCGTCCGGTCCGCCGTCAAGCGCATCTTCTCCACCCGCCAATCAAACCTCACCTCCTCATTCTCCTGCCAAGCCAGATCGTACTCCTTCGCCTGCTCGTAATTGAGGTGCAAATCCATCAACTCCCTACCAATACGCACACATACCTCGAATTGCTCTATATTGTGTAGTAGGGGAATGTGCGGTAGATCTTGCTTTAAATTCTCGTTATAACGTTCACGATATTGAGAATGATGTAAAATGGCATAAACGTAGTAGAAAATATTGTGTTTAGTGATGTGATGTCCATATTTAGCTTGGAATTGCTTGAGTGCTAAATCAGTAATATTCTCATGACGATTATTTCCATCTTCAGTATAAATATAATAGGGAAAGCATTGAAATCCATCTGCTGAAGCCAGCAAATGCAAATCAGGAATGAGGTTAGTTGCCATGACACTAAATAGTGCCCGAAATCCATGATCGCTAATAGCAATCACTACGTTTTCTTTCTCAGTACCTTGTTTGGGGAAAAATAGAAGGTTCTTACCTTGTTCGTCAATTACCACATCTGCGCAATACAGCCATTTAGCAGTAAAAGGACGATAAGTAGCTCTTTTAATATTGTTTATATTAAGTTGTATATATCGTTCATTTTTTAAATCTCTTTTAAGATTACGACTCCATTTAATTCTATCATAGTGAACAAAATTATCTATATCACTAGGATGTCCAGCTCTACCCCACCTTGCAACCTCGCTGTTGTAGTCATCGATGAATTGTTTAACTCTATTCTCTAAGACTTTATCATTGAAATCATAAACCACATTATCTCGTGAAGTGTTTATGCCTAGTGAATATGTTTTAAATAATGCTTTGGCCTCTAGTAGTTCAGTACTTTTAACTCCTCGTGTACCTAAAGGCAAAAACGTAGAAAATTCAGATCGAAAATTTTCTGTAAGCCAATGAAATTGTGTGTCAGGTTGTAGTTCCCGCCATTCAATTCCATGAATACTACCTTTCTCTTGAAGAAAAGAGGTCTTATCTATTTTAGTCCATAATTCCGGTACACGGTAGTAATAGAGACCTTTTCTTGGATTTTGAGAGTTCCTTATCGCAACTGTAATTCCTATGCCTACCTGTATCCCAAAAACATTATGCGTTGTACCTGAAATTTTGGGATTTTTACGTATATTACCATGAAGATCGAGATGATAAATCTGCGTGAAATCCTGTAAAAGGTGCTTGCGCATTCCATCAAATGCTATTTGCTCGAAAAAGGAGTTATTAGATACAAAGCAGACAATACCATTACGGTTTTGCAGACGATCTGTTGCCCAACGAAAGAATTTAACATATGCGTCATAAAGTTTCGTATTAAGAGTTGCGTTTGAAGATTTCGCATATGTTTCTCGTATACGTTGGTCAATTACTGGGTACTTCCGGTTTTTGTTGTTATCGTTCTCATTTACCTGACCAACATTATAAGGAGGGTTCCCGATCACTACGGTAATCTTCGCGTCTTTTTCCTTCTGCACCCGCTCTGTATTTTCCTCCACGAACAGAGGTAGCTGCTGCCCCTCTGCCAGTTCCAGCGTATCGGCGAAGCAGATGCCTTCGAAGGGTTCGTACTCTTTCATGCGTTCGTAGTATTCGTGTTCGATGTTGAGCGAGGCTATGTAGTAGGGGAGGAGGGTGATTTCGTTGCAGAAGAGGTCGTGGAGGTATTTGTGTTTTAGTTTGGGGCGGGGGATGCGGCCGATGAGGTTGACGATGAAGTTGCCGGTGCCGGTGGCGGGGTCGAGGATCTGGATGCCGGGTTCGGCGAGGGAGGTGTTGAATTCGCTTTTGAGGACTTCTTCGACGCTGGCGCACATGAAGTCTACGATCTCCTGGGGGGTGTAGACGATGCCGTGGGTGTCGGCCTGCCTGGTGGAGAAGCCCTGGAAGAAGCGTTCGTAGACGGTGTTGAGGAATCCCTGGCGCTCGGACCAGCTTTTAATGTCTTTGGCCGCGCCCTCGATGGCGATGTAGAAGCGGTCCAGGCTCTTGAGGAAGTCGTCGGGATTGAATTCTCGGCTGGTGAGCGCGGTGATGACGCGTTCGATCTCGGCGGCGATGACGTTGCGGTTGGTGAATTCTGAGTTGCCGAAGACGGTGCGGAAGAGGCGTTTGGTGAGCAAGTGCTGGACGAGCATTTCGTTGATGGCGGCGGTGCTGATCTGCGGGTTGAGCGATGAGCGGCAGAGGGCGGCGAAGGTGTCGAAGGCGGCGACGAAGCGTTTGTTGAGCTTGTACTCTTTGTCGATGATGGAGAGCAGCGCGCCGGCGAGCTCGGGGATGCGCTCTTTGAATTCCTGGACGGCGGCCTCGAAGTTGACGATGTCGGGCTCGGTGTAGGCGAAGAATTGTTTGAGCAGGTCGCCGACCTCGTGCGGGTTCTGCAGGTCGAAGTCAAACACGCGCTGCTTGTTCTGGAAGAGGATGGCGCGCTTCGTGTTCTCGAAGATGGTGTTGGTGAGCGGGTAGCCGTCCTGCTTTTTCTTCTGAATCTCCCTTTCGAGATCGCTTTTGGGACCCTTGGCCACCCAGAAGCCGCGCTTGAGGTTAAAGTGATCGCGCAAGACGCCGTCGGGGCGGATATTGCCCTCGATGGTCTGCTCGGGTATGAGCGTCCAGTTGACGTTGCGGGCCGTGTTCGCCAGCAGATTCTGGAAGGCCGAGCGTACGGCCAACTCGTAGTCTACGTTGACGCCTTCGAACTCTTTCAGCTCTTTATAGTAAGTGTTGATGGCGCTTTTGAGCGCGGCCGTGCCGACCGTGGTGAATGTCGTTGCTGGTGTGGGTGTGCTTGCAGCGCTGGCAGGTACGAATGCCATGTTCTCCATTCCAACCCCCTCTTTCATCCTCTTTCTCTTATGCTGCGTATCTGCCTTTGAAGTTGCTGGTGTGCCCGCTGCGCGAGCGTCGATATCCGTGAGCACAGCGCGCAGACCCTTCGCGATATCGGTAAACGCGGAGTCGAGGTTCTCCCATAGTGTAACAGGTTTTGTGTCTTTTGGTAAAGCCTGAATTTTGCCGAACGGCGCGGCCTCCCAATCACAGGGGCGTAGTATCAGGGGAATCACGCGGGCTGTACCAGCCGTGTGGCGCTTCATCGCATGCAGCATTTCAACGCCGTAGCAGTAGTCGGAGGCAATGAACGCCGGGCTGACGAGTAGCAGAATGATGTGTGCGGACCTCAAATGGACATCGATCTCTCGCTCCCAATTCTGTCCAGCCTGGACCTCTCTACGGTACCAGCCATGGATCAGATTCTGCCGCTTGAGAAGTGCCAGGTGAGTATCGAGCTGCGTGCGCAACGCCTCATCTTCGGGCGCATAAGAATAAAAGAGTTCGATTGGCTCCGTTGTCATCAATAGCGCTCCCTGCTAGTGCTCTATTTCTTTCGTCCTGTCCAAATCAGGCGTGCCGTTTCTATTCCTGCGGAGGGGTGCGAGGAATACATTTAGTGCCTGTCGGGCATGATCATAGTATATCTGAATGTTTGGTAGTAACGATTGTATCATAGTATGGAGGAATCCTCAAGGTAGCCTCATGTCTCTTCGGGTGCTACTATGCGTTTGAAAAATGATGAAAATCATTTTTCAAACGCATAGGAGCACCCGAAGAGACGTGACATTGAGATATGCATGAGTTTCGTTGCATCAGTATACTGAAAGTGGAGTGACAAAATAGCATTTTCATGGAAATGGAAAGGGAAAAAATTATGAAAAGGAAATTCCTTTTAACTTTTGCGATGAGTACTTTGTTTGCATCGTCTCAGTTGGCATTCTTACCAACCATGAGTGCACACGCTGCAGCTAGCCCAAATCCTTGGGCAACCAGTCACGTGATGACCTTTCATGGTAGTCGCGTGCAATCACTGCTATCTAGCAAGAAAGCTTTTACCCTTGGGGATAGCAAGAGCAATCTTCAAGAGTTAGAGAAGCTTTTGGGCATAGGTATAAAATTAGGTAACTAGTTCACTCCACACAAATTAAATAATAGTAACGCTTAGTAAAGAGGAGGCCGGACATCCGTCTGGCCTTTTCTAATTACACAGCCCGCGTAGCGACAACCCCTTGCGGTTGTCGTCCTCCCTCTACCACAAGGCCGCGTAGCGACAACCCCTTGCGGCATTGACTCCAACTTAGTATGGCTGCGCGCCTCGAAAAGGGAAGCTGAGTGGATTTCGCGGCGAGCTGAGTAGCGATTGGAGGGTACGGACGCGATACAGGCGAGGGCAGAATGAGTGGTGATCGCTTTCCAATCTGGTCCGTACGTTTCCTTGCGATACATCGCTATAAACACAAATTTAATTTGAGAAAGGAGGAAAGATGTATGAAGAGGAAAAGGATGCAAAAAGAAAGATCGTTGCTCTTTTTCCATTGTACAA
>CAXTXB010000312.1:0-4014 GCA_964247965.1 uncultured Dictyobacter sp.
AAAAGTGTGCGAAATGTAAAACATGGATACCATTTAAAAATCAGAGCTGTGTGTCTCACTTACACCTGTCGTCGTCGTATGAATAGACGTTGCCATCGTAAAGGCGTCCTTTTCTCTTATCAATCAGAACCTATCATAACCCGCGTGACAATTCCTTGTAGTCGTCCCCCAGCCCGAGAAGCCGCGTAGCGACAAACCCTTACCCACTATAAAGAGTTGCGCCACAGCAGTATCGTACACGATCAATCGACATCTCTGTTTATTAACACTACGATTGACGTAGCTTGTAGCGCTGCACTTTGCCGGTGTCGGCGCGCGGGAGTTTGTCGCAGAACTCGATGGCGCGCGGGTATTTATAGGGGGCGATGTGCTGCTTAACAAACTCTTGCAGGGTTTTGGCGAGGGCATCATCTGGTTTATAGTCGGGCTTGAGGACGACGAAGGCCTTGATGATGGTGCCACGCTCGGGATCGGGTGCGCCAACCACGGCACATTCCGCGACGGCGGGATGCTCGAAGAGCGCGCCTTCGACCTCGGGTCCGGCGACATTATAACCAGCGGTCACGATGATGTCGTCGGTGCGGGCCTGGAACCAGTAGTAGCCGTCCTCGTCCAGGAGATAGGCATCGCCGGTGAGGTTCCAGCCATTGTGTACATATGTACGTTGGCGCTCGTCTGCGAGATAACGACAACCAGTCGGGCCTTTCACTCCTAACCTTCCAACCGTACCGGCAGGCAGCGGATTGCCCTCCTCGTCGAAGATCACGGCCTCATATCCTGGAATCGGTTTGCCCGTGGCACCCGAACGTGCCTCGGCCTCAGAGGCAGAGATAAAGATGTGCAGCATCTCGGTTGAGCCGATGCCATCGATGATCTCGATGCCCGTGGCGTCGCGCCAGAGCTTGCGTGTGGAGGGTGGCAACGCCTCGCCAGCTGAGACGCAGTGTTTGAGCGTGGAGATATTGAACTTCGGGGCCAGCGCGGCCATCTGGCGATAGGTCAGCGGGGCCGCCCAGGTGGTCGTGACTGAATAATCCTGCACCGCCTGCAGCACGCTTTCAGGCGTCAATCTTTCTAGCAGGACCGTCGCACCCCCCGCGCAGAGCGGGAAGAGCAGCAGTCCTCCCACGCCAAACGTAAAAGCGAGCGGAGGCGTTCCAAGGCTAATATCATCGGCGGTGAGGTGGGCAATTGATATGGGGAAGCAGGCGCAGGCAGCCATGATATCGCGATGGAAGTGCATGGTGGCTTTGGGCTTGCCAGTCGAGCCAGAGGTAAAGGCGATCAGTACGGTATCGTCGGCCGCAGTCTCAACGGCAGGAAAGGGCGCCTGCCAGGCGGACATCTTCGCTTCGAGGCCGGCGGGTGAGGGATCGTTGAAATAAACAATCTGTTTTAAGATGGGGCTGCGCTGTTGCGCCCCCAGCAGTTCGGCATCTAACCGCTTATCACATAGGGCCGCGCTAACCTGGGCCTTATCGATAATATCCACCAGCTCTTTCTCACGCAGCAGAGGCATGGTCGCAACGACGATCAAGCCGGCCCTGGCGACGGCGAGCCAGCAGATGGCCATCATGGGATTGTTCGCTCCGCGCAAGAGCACACGATTGCCAGGCACAAGCCCCATATCTTGCGTCAGCACATGGGCCACCTGATCAACCTTCTCTTGCAACTGCTTATAGGTCAACATACTGTCCGCCCCATAGATCGCAGGATGCTCGCCATGACCCTTGCTCACCCAGGAATCCACCAGTTCAACGGCACAGTTCAATCGATCGGGAAACTGCACCTCCGGGATTGTATAGATCAGGTCGGGCCATTGATCGCGCGGAGGCAGATTATCGTGGGCGAATGTATCAACGTGAGCTGAAATCATCGGGTTCCCTCCTTTATAAACTTTGGATATTCCGATAGTAGCGAGCGAGCAATAATCAACTGTTGCACCTCAGTTGCACCTTCATAGATACGTAGAGCACGAATTTCGCGATACAGGCGCTCAGGAATCTGGCCCGAGCGCACGCCCAGGCCACCAAAGAGCTGCACAGCGGCATCGATCACCTGCTGCGCCGATTCGGTAGCCGTCATCTTCGCCATCGCCACCTCGCGCGTCGCCGGCACCGCCCGTACATCGCGCAGCCACGCTGCCTGGTAGGTCAGCAGCGCGCTAGCCTCAACGTCTGTGGCCATCGTAGCCAGTTTCGCCTGCGTCATCTGCATATCCGCCAGCGTACGTCCAAACATCTGACGCTGCTGCACATGGCGCAAAGCCTCGTCCAACGCGCGGCGGGCAAAGCCCAGCGCGGCGGCGGCCACCGAGGTACGAAATATATCCAGCGTCTGCATCGCTAGTTTAAAGCCTGTACCGGGAGCACCGAGCATGCTGCTCGCAGGCACCCGACAGCCGTCGAACTGCAGCGTTGCCAGAGGATGCGGGGCGATGACCTGGATGCGCTCGGCGATGTGCAGGCCGGGCGTGTCGGCGGGAACGATAAAGGCGCTGATCCCCTTTGGACCTGGGATGTCCTCGCTGCGGGCGAAGACGGTATAGAAATCGGCGATGCCGCCGTTAGAGATCCAGGTCTTGACGCCATTGAGTCGATACTCGTCGCCGTCGCGAGTGGCCGTGGTGGTCAGGGCGGCGGCATCCGAGCCTGCATCTGGTTCGGAGAGGGCGAAGGCGGCGATCGCTTTGCCGGTGGCGACGTTGGGAAGGTAACGCGCTTGCTGCTCAGGAGTGCCGGCCAGGGTGATTGCTCCGCTGCCCAGACCCTGCATGGCGAAGGCGAAATCGGCGAGTCCGGCATGATAGGCCAGGGTCTCGCGCAGGATACAGAGGGCACGCGAATCGATGCGAGGCAGTATGCCACCCGCCGAAGCAGGCACGCAGTAACGCAGCCAGCCAGCCTCGCCCAGCGTGGCAACCAGGGCGCGGCAATGGGCATCCACGTCGTTCGACTCGCTTGCATCGTCCTCCAGAGAGTTCGCGCTGCACCATGCCGCCAGGTCCTGGGCAAGCTGACGATGTAAAGGATCGAAAAACGGGAGATCGTAGTGCGTAGAGATAGTAGACATGGCTCAGTCTCCTTCGAAGGTTGGTCGCTGCTTCGCGACAAATGCGCTATAGGCGCGGTGGAAGTCCTGCGTCTGCATACAGATAGCCTGTGCCTCTGCCTCCGCCTCGATGGCCTCATCCAGCCCCATCGCCCATTCCTGGTGCAGCATCTTCTTGGTCATGGCGTGGGCGAAGGTTGGGCCAGCGGCGAGCTGCGCGGCCAGAACTTCCGCCTGGTTCAACACCTCTTCAGCGGGATACAGGGCGTTGAAGAAGCCCCAGCTTAGCCCTTCGTCCGCCGACATGTTGCGGCCCGTGTAGAGGAGTTCGGCGGCACGTCCCTGGCCGATGACTCGCGGGAGAAGGGTGCACGCTCCCATATCGCAGCCGGCCAGACCGACACGCGTGAAGAGAAACGCGGTCTTACACGCGGGTGTGCCATAGCGTAGATCGGCGGATAGGGCGAGCATGGCCCCCGCGCCGGCGCAGACGCCATCGACGGCGGCTATGATTGGCTGCGGGCACGCGCGCATGGCTTTGACGAGATCGCCCGTCATACGCGTGAATTTCAGTAGATCGGGCATCGCCATGCGGGTAAGCGGGCCGATGATCTCGTGTACGTCACCACCAGAGCTGAAATTACCTTCCGCACCGGTTATGACGACGGCCTTGATTTCAGTGTTGTAGTTGAGATCACGGAAGAGGTCGCGCATCTCCGCATATGACTCAAAAGTGATCGGATTTTTCTTCTCCGGACGGTTTAAGGTGATTGTGGCGACCTTGCCTGTGACCTGCCACAAGAAGTGCTGCACCATTGCAAATTACCCCTTTCTTTCTATAGAAGATCCCCAGGGCGACAATAATGACGCATGCCGAATGTTTTAAAAATGCATAACATGGTGTTTTTGGGGGGGGGTTTGTGGGGGGGGGGGGGGGGGGCGCGGGGGGGGGCGCGCAGGGTT
>CAXTXB010000312.1:4024-7092 GCA_964247965.1 uncultured Dictyobacter sp.
TGCCTAGCAGGGCATAAAGTTGTAGCTGCTCCTGCTCGGTCAAGCTACTCAATAGTTCTTCGATCCAGGCTTTGTGGTCGGCGGCCATCTTGTCGAAGGCGGCGCGGCCCTTAGTAGTAAGACGAACTTTCCTGGCGCGGCGATCTTCTGGAAGGGTGATGCGCTCAACGAGTTCGTCGCGCTCCAGGTTGTCGGTGATGCCGGTAATATTGCCGCCCGAGACCATCAGGCGCTCCGATAGTTCGCCCATGCCCAGTCCGTCGGGGAAGCGAGCGAGCTGGGCCATCAAGTCAAAGCGGGGCAGGGTTGTGTCAAAATCGCTGCGCAGGCGGCCGCTGACCTGGTGCTCGATCAATGTTGTGCAGGTAAGCAGACGTAGCCAGACGCGCAGTACGCTGTACTCCGAATCCAATCCTCCTGTTAGCGTTCTCGATGTCTGATCGTGCAGTTCGGGCGAAACGCTGTTGGTAGTCATAAGTCTGGATAAGCTCCTTTAGTCTTTTAGTTGTATCATTCTTTATGATTTGCGAGATTACGTTCAAGTTGGGCTTTGCCGTTGAGATACTGCGGCGGCCAGGGCATGGCAGTGTAGTGTAGTTGGGCGGCGGCGTGCAGTGTCCAGTAGGCGTCGGCCAGGTGCGGGCGGGCGATGGCGCACAGGTCAGCGCGGCCGGCGGCGATGATGCTATTGACGTGATCGGGCTCGAAGATCGCGCCCACGGCCATGGTCGCGATCTCCACCTCGTTCCGAATGCGGTCGGCGAAGGGCGTCTGGTACATGCGTCCATAGGTTGGCTTCGCCTGGCGGGTCGTCTGGCCGGAGGAGACATCGATGAGGTCCGCGCCGGCATCTTTGAAGAACTGGGCGATCTGCACGGCGTCGTCGGGCGTGTTGCCACCGGGAGCCCAGTCGTGGGCCGAGATGCGCACCGACATTGGCTTGTGCGCGGGCCAGATTTCGCGGAGGGCGCGGAAGATCTCCAGAGGATAGCGGCAACGGTTCTCTAGCGAGCCGCCGTACTCATCGTCGCGCAGATTTGTCAGCGGCGAGATGAAGCTGGAGAGCAGGTAGCCATGGGCACAGTGCAGCTCTAGCCAATCGAAGTCGCACTCGCGTCCCCAGGTGGCGGCACGCACAAAATCGGCCTGCACGCGATCCATGTCATCGCGCGTCATAGGCCGTGGCGTCTGGTTGTGCGGACCATAGGGCACCGCGGACGGGGCGATCAGCGGCCAGTTCCCTTCGAGAAGCGGCTCATCCGCATCCTCCCAACCAAGCTGGGTCGAACCCTTTGGGCCGGCGTGTCCAAGCTGCAGCGCAACCTTCGCCGGCGTGCGCGAATGTACATAATTCACGATGCGCTGCCAGGCATCCTTATGCTCCGACCTGTACATCCCCGCGCAGCCTGGAGTGATACGCGCATCCGCCGACACACAGGTCATCTCGGTGAAGATCAGGCCTGCACCACCGTGGGCGCGGCTGCCCAGATGCACCAGGTAGAAGTCGTCCGGCGTCCCATCCTCGCAGGAATACATCGCCATCGGAGAGACCACTACGCGGTTGGGCAGCGTCACCTCGCGCAGACGAAACGGTGTGAACATCGGCGGCACCGGCTGTTCTGAGAGGCCGCTGCGGCGCGCAAACCACGTCTCCATCCCCTCCAGATACTTTTTATCGCGCAGGCGCAGATTTTCATGCGAGACACGCTGGCTGCGCGTCAGCAGGCTATAGGCAAACTGTTCCGCCTCTAGAGAGGTGTAGCGCTTCACATTCTCGAACCAGTCGGTACTGTTGCGCGCACTATTCTGCAGCTTGATCACCTCGATCTTGCGCTCCGCCTCGTACGCCTGCAGGGCGGCGGGAATACTCGTCGCCTGCTGCAGAGACTGCGAGAGCGCGATTGCATCCTCTAATGCCAGCTTGGTACCTGATCCAATGGAGAAGTGGGCCGTGTGGGCTGCATCTCCCAGCAAGACAATATTGTTGTGCGACCAGCAGGCGTTCGTCACGTGCTGAAAGTTGATCCAGGGATTCGCCATATGGCGGGCATTGTTCAGCAGGGCGTGGCCGCCGAGATAGGGTGCGAAGAGCCGCTCACAGAACGCCACCGACTCGTCGGCGCTCATGCCGTCCAGCCCGGCGCGATACCAGTTCTCCTCGGGCGTCTCAACGATAAATGTACTGGTATCGGGATCAAACTGATAGGCGTGCGCTTGAAACCAGCCCCACTCAGTCTCCTCGAAGGCAAAGGTGAAGGCATCGAAGTGCTGATGCGTTCCCAACCAGACATACTTGCCGCGCCGCTTCTCAATCGTGGGCTGGAAATAGCCAGCATACTTACGGCGCATCGCGCTATTCGCACCATCGCTCGCCACCACCAGGTCCGCCCCCGCGTAGAGCGTATCGTCCTGCACCTCAGTCCTGAAGAGCAGTTCCACGCCCAGCTCTGCGCAGCGATCCTGTAAGATATTTAATAAACGTCTGCGCGCAATACCGGCAAAACCGTGGCCGCCCGATGTGATAGTAGAACCCTTGAAGTGCACATCAATATCATCCCAGTGCTTGAAGCTGCTGAGAATAGCCTCATAGCTCGGAGGATCGGCGCGGGCAAGATTCCCAAGCGTCTGGTCAGAAAAGACCACGCCCCAGCCAAATGTATCATGCGGCCGGTTGCGCTCCACAACCGTCACCTCAGCCTCAGGCCAGGCCTTCTTCGTCAGCAGCGAAAAATACAAACCCGCAGGGCCACCCCCAATGCATACAATACGCATATTCATCGCTCCTTCTTGCTCGCACAAATCCTCGTCAGCTTGCAAGATCTTTACTTAGATAGTTTAGGTCAAAATATTTTACTTGTCAAGGAAACACAAGAAAGTACATATGAAATTGCAGAATCGAGATTACTGGGCAAACCACTTCATGTAACCGGCCGACTCCGCGTCGCGACCATCCCTTGCGGTCAATGTTGTTTAAATAAGACGTTATTCAAAACAAATCCAGTCACAGCGACGCCTCTGCGAAGCAGAGCGCGCTGATTGCATCAGCCGAATCCACGCTTTAGCACTGC
>CAXTXB010000313.1:0-2678 GCA_964247965.1 uncultured Dictyobacter sp.
CTTCAGCCCGGCCCCACTCCAGCAATTGAGGGTTCATATCCAGCCCGACCACTTCACCACCCGGCCCCACCGCCTCCGCCACCAGTCGACACCTGCCGCCGCCGCCGCACCCCGCGTCCAGCACCCGGCTGCCCGACGCAAGCTGCAGCTCCGCCACGATTTGCCGATCCAGCGGCGCGAAAAAATGGTCGGATAGACTCAGCATCTCCGGCGTTCCTGTATGTTTGTGGTTGTGCGGATCATCTTGATTCGCCGCATGGGGATTTGCAGTCTCATTGCTCATAACAGTTGCATCCTTCCTTTTCGATTAAAGACATTAAAGATATATAATGTCTTTAATAGGCTCAAAAAAATAGGAGAAATCTTTACTCTCTCCTCCAGGGCTGTACTGGACCGACTCACATCATAAGACCGGCTGATCGCTACACGCAGTCAGCCGGCTAGCCGCCAAAAGAGCTGTGCCAGAGCAGTACCCCCGATAGTCTTGCCTACAGGAGCAGTCACGAAATACAGCATTGTATGGAGCACACAATTCGTCGCCTTTGAATACTTCGAACCATCACCCTGCTATTATAGACTTAATGTATCTATAATAGCCAAGAAAAATCAACTTGTCAAGTTCTCTTCCCTTCCCTTGCCATTCCTTCAAAGCCAGATAGACAATAGGCAGCAATGAGTTACAGGATTTTGTATATTCTTGCAGATATTACCTGTCTAGATAATTATCAACAATTCGCTCACGGAATTCCAAAGTTTACGCCCCTTTTTCTCTTCTTTAGCCCAAAATGGCTAAACTCCCCAGACGAGTTGGTCCTCCGCTTTTGCAATCTTGTCTTTTTGCGTACATATGAGCCTCATCGTGAAAAATGGTGATATACTCTGGATGGGTCCACGATGATACGAAATACCTCTACTCCACAATATAAAAGGAGACGTTAGACATGTCTACACATACGACGACGCTTACGCAGAGCCCGGCATGGAAGGCGCTGGCGGAGCACTTTCAGCAGGCTCGTGATCTTCATCTTCGCGCACTTTTTGCGGAAGATCCTAAGCGGGGCGAGCGCTTTACGCTTGAGGCGGATGGGATCTATTTAGACTATTCGAAGAACCGGATTACTGATACTACCCTCCACTTGCTCTTACAGCTCGCGGAGGCCGCGGGTTTGCGCAACCGCATCGATGCTATGTTCAGGGGCGATAAGATCAATGTGACTGAGCAGCGGGCGGTGCTGCACGTTGCTTTGCGCGCTCCCAAGGATGAGGTTATCAATGTCGATGGGCAGAACGTGGTGCCCGAGGTCCATGAGGTTCTGGATAGGATGGCGGATTTCTCGAATCGTGTGCGCAGTGGAGAGTGGAAGGGCTTTACGGGGAAGCGTATCCGTAATGTGATTAATATTGGTATCGGTGGCTCTGACCTGGGGCCGGCGATGGCCTATGAAGCTTTGAAGCATTATAGCGACCGCAATATCCACTGCGGATTCGTCTCGAATGTGGATGGGACCGATTTCGTCGAGGCGGTGGAGGGGCTCGATCCGGAGGAGACGCTGTTTATTATCTCATCGAAAACGTTTACCACGCAGGAGACGCTGACCAACGCCCGCTCCGCTCGCGACTGGAGCCTCAGAACACTCAAGGATGACCAGGCGGTGGCAAAGCATTTCGTGGCAGTCTCGACGAACGAGAAAGAGGTGGCGAAGTTCGGGATCGATACGGAGAATATGTTTGGCTTCTGGGACTGGGTCGGCGGTCGCTATTCGTATGATTCGGCCATCGGGCTCTCGCTGATGATCGCGATTGGACCAGATCAGTTCCGTGAGATGCTCGCCGGCTTCCATTCGATGGATGAGCACTTCCGAACCGCGCCGTTTGAGCAGAATCTGCCTGTCCTGCTGGGCCTGATTGGCATCTGGTACAACAACTTCTTCGGGGCCGAGACGGTTGCGATCCTGCCCTACGATCAATATCTCTGGCGCTTTAGCTCGTACTTGCAGCAGCTTGACATGGAGAGCGATGGCAAGCATGTGGACCTTGAGGGGCGGCCAGTTGACTATCAGACGGGACCCATCATCTGGGGGCAGCCGGGTACAAATGGTCAGCATGCCTTCTACCAGCTTATCCATCAGGGGACAAAGCTGATCCCGTGCGACTTCATTGGTTTTGTGCAGACCGTCAACCCTCTAAAGCCGCATCACGATCTGCTCATGGCCAACTTCTTCGCCCAGACCGAGGCCCTGGCGTTTGGCAAGACGGCCGAAGAGGTTGCCGCCGATGGTGTCGCCGCCTTCCAGGTGCCGCACCGCACCTTCGAGGGCAATCACCCGACCAACACAATCCTGGCCGACAAACTCACCCCCGAGATGCTGGGCAAGCTCGTCGCCCTCTACGAACACAAAGTCTTTGTGCAGGGCACGATCTGGAATATCAATTCCTTTGATCAGTGGGGCGTCGAGCTCGGAAAAGTGCTCGCCAGTCGCATCATTCCCGAGCTTGAGAGCGCCGAGGAGCCCAAGCTCACACACGATAGCTCGACCAATACACTGATCGACCGCTATCGCAAGCTGCGGCAGGCAGAAAACTAGCTGCATAATGGATCATGCCGAACTTTTGAAAAATGACGAGCATAATGTTTTACAATAGCTTTTTTCTTCCAATGGGAGGCAAAAAAGCATTGC
>CAXTXB010000313.1:2688-7090 GCA_964247965.1 uncultured Dictyobacter sp.
CAAGTAAAAATAGAATGGAAAACATTATGCTCGTCATTTTTCAAAAGTTCGGGATCAACAATTAAGATAAAAACGGATAAAATGGGCTCTTTACTGCTATTATTTCCTTTTTTTCTGGTCCCGCTCATCGGTGGCAAGCAAAATGGTGCGCACCGCCCTCAGAAGCTCATCGACGCTGAAGGGTTTATAGACAACTGGAATGCCCTTATCCTCCAATGTCGACTCCTGTTCGCGAACCTCGCTTAGGGCCGCCGTGCATAAAATGATAGGAATGTTTTGCGTGGGAGCATACATGCGCAGCTTCTGCAGCATGATCCATCCCTCTTCCTGCATTCCTATCTTCAAGTCCAGGATCACGAGGTCGGGATGAAGCTTCTCAACATCCCTGATATTTTCTATTGTCTCCAACGAGATATCTACCTCGTATCCTTCCTCCTCAAGAATAAGCTGGAACAATTCAAGTATAGAATCATCGTCGTTAATAACGAGAATGCGCTTGGACATTACGGATTCGCCTCTCACTTCCATGTTGTGTCACATATTCTTACTAAAGAAAACTGACAGATCCATCCATTTTCTAGCGTTTTCAACTATTTTTTGTATTATTTTCTCATATAAGAGGATTTCCCGTACGCTCCTGTATTTTTAGCTCTGCATTAAATGCAGCAGAATAGAAATTGCGTGCAACTTTACTTTACCATTACACGAGTGGGAGGAATATATGGAGACAAGTTTTGCTGATCTTATTATTCATCCTATCCATATGGAGGGAGAATGTGGAAGCCTCATTTTGTATTGGTATAAATCTCATCTTTATACTGTCTCGTATTTCACCCTCTTATTGTGCTGCTTGATATAGCTCTATCCATCAGAGTATGGCAAAGTACTTATATGGGTAGAGAGATAGATGATACAGAAATAAAAATCTTCTCCGTCTAACTTGACTATATATTATTAGTTCAATGATTAAGAGCTTTAGCCTGCTTTAGAAAGGATATAGATATGATGCAGACAGTAGAACTTATGCCACAAACTAGCTTCTCACCTTTTCAAGTACAACAACTCGTCCTGGTGCATTTGCCCGATGTCAGCCGTAACTACACATTGGTCCCGGTACCCGGGGTTGTGATAAGTGCGGGGCCAAATGAGACAATGGTTCGCGTCCGAAATCTGGCTGGAAATATTGTAAATGTCTCTATCAGTAACGATGATCTGGTAACACGCTAGGTGAAGCGCTCGATCGTTATAGAATAGCTTGTTCTTTTGCTCGTGGTCCGACGGATGTACCGATAGGTTATAATAGGAGCAGGATACTTAGAACCGAAGAGATATGTATCGTCTCTTTTCACCCTTGTACTCGGGATACGAGGGCTCAAGAAAGGATGTTTATGGCGAATCAAGAACATCTCGACCTGCTCAAGAAAGATCCGGCCGGCTGGAATAGGTGGCGCGAGTTGCATCCAGGAATCTGCCCAGACCTGTCATATGCCGACCTCAAATGGGCCGATCTGCATGGCCTGGACCTCAGCAAGGCCTCTCTACAAGGCGCACAGCTCAACGGTGCAGACCTCACCGATGCCGATCTCTATAACGCCGACCTCAGTGGCGCGGACCTCAGCAAAGCCTGCCTGCGCAGTACATGCCTGAACTGGACAAATCTGAAAAACGCCGACCTCTATAAAGCTGATCTAAGCGAGGCAGAGTTATTTGAAACGGACCTGCGCGGCGCAGACTTGAGCGAAGCCAATGTGAATCATGCTGACTTCAACGGAGTTCTGCTAAATGATTGATGTATGTTCCGATACTAGATGCGTTGGTAGCTCCAGCTTAGCATTTCGCCGTTGTGGAAGGGCATGATGCCGTGGAAAGGTTGTGGATTTTGATCAAAGACGAGCGGCAAAAACTCATGGTCGCTGGGCCAGAGATTGATCTGCGCAAGCTGAGTCAGGGGTACCCACTCTAGCGTGCCTTCGTTATTGCCCGCGTGCGCCTCTCCATGCCAGCGGTCGATCAGGAAGACAAAGCCGAACCAGTTCTCCTCGTTTTTCCCAAAGCCCGGCCAGGCAATTGTTCCACGCAACCTCAGAGAGTCGACGATCAGACCAGATTCCTCATGGATCTCGCGTTTCATACATGTCACAATATCTTCGTCTAGTCCCAGCTTGCCACCCAGGCCATTGTATTTCCCGTAATGAATATCATCTGGCCGCTTGTTGCGGTGAATCATCAAAACCTGTTTGCCATTGGGCGACAGAACATAGCCCAACGTCGCTACAATAGAGGTATACATTAAGAAAAACCCTTTCCTCGCCCTTTATTTGTTGTGAAATGAAATCGGCTCAGTGTGTGTACGTATCATCAGCTTCGGCTCCAGAATCAACTCTAGTTGTAAGCCCGAAGACGAGTAGTAGTTCTGCGAATGAACATACTGTAATATTTGCGACATCGCCTGGAATATCATCTGGCCATTTTCGCTCGTTGTGGTGTACCCAGACAGTTTTCATCCCAACTGAATGTGCTCCCAGGATGTCAAAGCGTGGGTTATCGCCGGCAAAGAGGACATCTTCGAGCCTGGTTTCCAGGCACTGTGCGGCAGCACGAAAGATAGATGGATCGGGTTTTGCTGCCCCAAATTCTTCGGAGATGAAAATGCAAGTAGTAAATTTATCAAAGCCGAGTCGAGTAATTTTCTGCTTCTGCAGGTCAGTGATGCCATTAGTCACAATGCCAAATGGAATATGTGCGTCCTGTAAGCTATGCACCAGAATCTCTATCTCTTGCTCAAGCACGATATACTCTATCATTTTACGTCGGTAAGCGTCAATAATATCTGCGATTGTCCCTTGCACAAGTGGATAGTCGTGCTTGAGCTGGATAAATAAATCTTCTCGTGGTGCATAACCATGTTTGTCCAACTTCACAAGATAATCTACCAATTCCTGATGCGATTTTTGATCTCTCTGTTCGTAGTGTTGTGTGAAAGCCTGAGCCCAGCCCCGAAAGGCTTTGTCTCTATAGTGTAAAGTATCATCGAGATCAAATAAAACTGCTCGCGTATGATATGGTAATTGTAGCCCTTTGTTCTCCAGATTGGGCACGCGTGGTTCTCCGTAGATGATAGTCAAATCTTGTAACAAGTCTGTGATTATCATAGCACACTGTTCAGTAGCCTGCCTGCTTGTTCTCTAAACGGGTAGAATACCAGATTCACTCGTCGTACTGCGCGTTTTGTGTTAGAATGATTTGATACTTTGCTTTAAGATGAAGTGTATTCTATCGTCAAATAATTGACAACATCGAAAGTGTGAAGAGCAAAATAGGGAAGTTTGTATGACTGAGCTAAAATGTATGCAGGGCGTATCCAGGGGGTACGCTCTCTATCTGGTGAAGCAATGCTACAGTGAGCAAAAGGATAGATAGCATGTCTACGAGTACAAAAGATAGGACGGCCAAAAAATCTCAAGTACACGAGCGTATTCCACAGCTCCTGCGTACTCCTGCGTTTACCTTTGCCCGCTACAGCGTCCCCCACGAGAAGCACCCTGAGCAGAACGAGGATACTCTCCTCATTGATCAGCAGCGGGGCCTGGCTGCTGTCTTTGATGGCGTCGGTTCTGGTCCTGGTCGCCTGGCCTCACGCCTGGCTGCACGGGTGATACGCCGTGGCTGGCGAGAAGCGCTGCGGGAACCAGTTGCTAGCGAGCTCGACAGAGGCCAACTATTGCAAGACCTTATGCGTGATGCGCATACACAGATCCGCACGGCAGGTGAGCGCCTCGCCAAACGCTCGCAAGAGAAACTTGTTCATCCAGGTACGACTGCAGTGCTCGTCGCCTTTCACAAGCAGACTGCCGACCAGCGCGAGTATACCCTCTCGTATGCCCACGTCGGCGACAGCCGCATCTACCTCTTGCGTCCCCACGAGCCGCTTACCCGCTTAACCACCGATGATGGCTATCTCTCGCTCAAGTTGAGCGAGGGCCTGGTTACTGAGAGCGATGTCCTGCGCATAGATCAGGCCACGTCTGCTAACCAGTTGAGCGAAAAAGAACTCGAATATTTTGAGCGCAGAAATGGCATTACGCAGGCGCTGGGTAGCGAGAAGCCGCTCACCTTTCATGTCAATACTATCTCCGTCTTTCCTGGCGACCGCGTACTGCTCTGCTCGGATGGCATTCACGATAACTTGACGGACAGCGAGATTGCAGATCTCCTGGGTCGCGAAGCTCGAACGATGGTTGCGAAAAAAATTGTCCTGAAGGCCATCGAGTGTTCACATCAGGAGAGCGACAGCGCTATCCGCGCAAAATTGGATGATATGACAGCCGTCGTTGTTACCTGCAATTTCTAAATTCTATTCTCTAGTTTTACATTTCTTCCACTATTAAGCTTTGCTTAATAG
>CAXTXB010000314.1:0-2010 GCA_964247965.1 uncultured Dictyobacter sp.
TTTTTATAACATTTTTAATATTCAAACAATCAGCGGCCCACCCCCAAAATGTGTAGAAAAATCAAAAAGATAAAAAACAGAACCAGTCATTACGGGGGCAACTCTTTTTTTTTATACTGCTTTGTTTCCTAGGCGTAATAGTTGCGTATCCAGCGGTGCTTTTTGAGCTTTTGGATCTGCTCTTCTGTTAGCCCTTTGCCATCGCCGATGGCCATGTTACGCTCGGCGTTGCGGATGGTGCGCATGCCGGGAATGACGGTGGAGACGGCGGGATGGCTCAGGACGTAGCGGAGGGCGATCTCAGGTACGTCATCTACGGTGACACCAAGGTCGGAGGCGATACTCTGGACGCGGGTGTAGACCTCTTGCTTGCGGTTGCCGCGGAAGTAGCCGCTGCGGAAATCATCCGGGTCGAAAGTGCTCTCCGGCGTTACTTTTCCGGTCAGTCCGCCCTCGTCCAGGGGGACGCGCACGATGACGCCGATGTTGTGCTGCTGGCAGGCGGGGAGGAGCTTGTCTTCGGGGCTCTGGTCAAAGATGTTGTAGATAACCTGCACAGTATCTACCACGCCTGTCTCGATCAGGCGCAGCCCGTTCTCTGCCTGGTGATCGTTGATCGAGATGCCGAAGGCACGGATCTTACCCTGCTCTTTCAACTTCTGGATCGTCTGCAGCCAGTCGCCCTGGCCGACCCACTCGTCGTTCCACACGTGTAGTTGCAGAATATCGATGCCATCAGTACCCAGGTGGCTCAGGCTGCGCTCGGCACATTCCGTAATATAGTTGCCTGGAAAGACATCCTGCACTGGAACGCCGGAGCGCGCGGGCCACTGACCATTCTTTGGCGGCACCTTCGTTGCTATATAAATACGCTTGCCCTGGTCGCGTGCAACCTGTCCTACCAACTGCTCGCTGTGCCCATCGCCATAAGCCAGCGCTGTATCGATGAAGTTCAGGCCTAGATCGATCGCCTTCTGAAGTGCCTGCAGCGACTCCTCGTCGCTCGCTCCAATCCAGCCCGACTTGCCGATACCCCACGCGCCATAGCCGATCTCCGAGACCTCAAAGCCAGTTCTACCCAACTTCCGATATTCCATTACAAATCTCCTTTTTGTCTTCGTTGCCCTCTATCCCATATAGCCCATAGGCATATGTATCTACATACACGTAAAAGTGAACAATTAAGTGACGCTTGACGATACTTCCTTTCGCGTCCTATACTGATTGTCATTAGAGAACAAAAGGGAACGAGAGAAAGAAGATGTATGTCAGAGGAGGTTCAGAAAAAGGGGAAGAGACGTGGAGAACACCAGGATGCGGGCGAGACGCGGCGCACGATTCTGCAGGTGGCCGAGCGCCTCTTTGCAACGTATGGCTACCGCGCGGTCACTACGCGCCAGATTGCTGAGGCTTGTGGTATCACCCAGCCTGCCCTCTATCGTCATTTCTCAGACAAGCAGGATCTGTATGTCGCGATCATCACAGCATCAAGTATGCAGTTGCATAGCGTTCTAGAACGTATCATCATGCGTTATACATCGGTGCATGAACGGCTGCGGCTCATCGTGCTGCACATGCTCAACGCCACACAGAATGATTTAACCATGATGTTTCATGATATCCGTTACGAGCTCACTCCCGATGCGCGAGAAAAGATTGAGCGCTCCTTTGCGGATGGAGCTGTTCTACCGTTGACCTCTATCTTCGAGGATGGCATTCGCCGGGGCGTGCTGCGTTCTCCTGAGCAAGGCGGCGTGCCGGCTCGCATGGCGGCCTATCTCTTTCTCAATCTCGTTTCCAACGTCATCTCGCAAATGCGCAATGATCCTGGGTCTGAGCTGCGCTACAGCCACGCCCAACGTGCGCAAATGATCATTCAGCTTCACCTGTACGGCCTGGCCAATCCAGATGTTGAAGATCTCGGCTAACTATCTCTTTCTTATGGATGATCGCGAACGTTTGAAAAATGACGAACATCGTGTTTTCCGTGCTCTTTTTTCTGCCTCTGGC
>CAXTXB010000314.1:2020-7084 GCA_964247965.1 uncultured Dictyobacter sp.
GTATAAAGAAGAGAAATAAGCGCAAAGACAAGGCCACCGAGCAGAGCTGCCCACGTTCCAGGGCTCAGGGTGAGACCCATTGCCACAGCGACAGCGGGATTGAGAATTCCTTTGCTTGTTATTAATCCGGCGGCAAGGGCTCCTCCAATGGCTATTCCACTTCCTGCTTTTGGAATATGTTTATCGGAGACAGCCATTACCACAAGAATTAAGAAGGCAACTCCGAAGAACTCTGCAAACATGTTGCCTGAAATATAGAAGGGTGGTAACGGATTGATGAGAACTGCGGCCTGACGAGCTAGAAGCGCGCCAATGACCTGGGCAAGAATATAAACGACTCCAGAAATAATTGGAAGTTTGCCACGAGCAACTAATCCTACTGTAACAGCAGGATTCACATTACAACCAGAGATATCTCCAATTGCGTAGACAAAAGCAGCCAATGTTAAGGCAACGGCGAAGGGCGATCCACTTAATAGTGCCGTAAGGGTCAGGAAAAATGTTCCGATAAGCTCGGCTAATGTTGCCTTGTACAGCTTAGAATAACTAAAATCTTTCAAATTTATTCTCCTTGTTTCTCAGTTAGTAACGGCCATTCTTATGTGTTTATTTGTACCACATATAAGGACATAATATCTATAATCTCTTTCTTATATTATATTTTTTTATAAAACGTTTCCTGTTGATAGAATGAGAGAAACTCAGGCGCTTCGTATGGCATGTAATCTTTGTGAAAACACGGTATACTTAACGTTGTCAGTTTTGTGTAATGAGAAGGAGATGACAATGGCTTTTGATGAAATGTTTGATGTTCTGCCGGGGGATGCCGTGTGGGGGCATGGAATGGCACAAGACGCCGACGGGCTAGAGCTTCATTATGTCAGGCAAGGAGAGGGAGGACCGGTGGTGCTCTTGCTGCATGGGTGGCCGGGCTTCTGGTATGATTGGCGGCGGGTGTTGCCAAGGCTTGCACAAACGACCTCTGTTATTGCGATGGATCTGCGCGGCTTTGGCGGCTCGGCCAAGCCCGATTGGCCTCCTCGCGAGGCATATTCACCTGAGGCACAGGCTAGAAATGCCCTTGCGCTGCTTGATGCTTTACAGCTTGAGAAGGTGGTTGTCGTGGGCTACGATGTCGGCGGTCGCGTGGCGACTACCCTTGCTCGAACTGCTCCACAGCGTGTACAGGCCCTGGTATTGTCGGCAACGCTTTACCCGGGTGTCGGAATCCGACCGTTGGAGCCGGAGGCCCAAAAAGAGCGCTGGTACCAGCATTTCCATACTATTGCTCAGGCGGATCAGATTATTGGGCGTGATCGAGAGACGGTTCGCCTGTATCTATCTTATTTCTACGATCACTGGGTGGGCAACAATGAAGCCATCGTCGACATGTATACCCAGCCGGGGGCTGTCAGAGGAAGCATCTCCTGGTATCGAGCGGGCGCGGGCTCCGGCCAGATATCTGCCCAACCAGAGAAGCTTCCTCCCATTGAGCAGCCCACAAGCGTTGTCTGGGGAGAGACCGATCCTATTTTGTTGTCAGCCTGGACCGATCGGCTTGGCGAGACTTTTTCTCACCTTGTCCGCGTACAAATCCTGCCGGGCATCAGTCATTTCGTGCCCTTCGAAGCTCCTGATGTGCTGGTCGAGGCAATTCATTCTGTCCTGTAACACAACCTGGCGGAGAGTCGACCCTTCATTCTGCCCTGTGACACAACTGGCGGAGGGTCAACCCTTCTTTTCTCATCTTGCGTCATCTCAATCAATCGTGGTCTGAGGTTGCGAGCTTATTGCCATATATTCAGGATCTTGTGTGCCTTCCAGACCATCAACTTCGTTATTGATCTCGTCCAGCGTCTGCCCGCGCGCCTTCTTGATGCGGTCTAAGCGCTTCTGGAATTGCATGGACGAGTATGCGTCTGTCTCTTCAGGATCGATATTGAAGGGGACCACAGTATAGCTGACGCCAGTCCGCTCGTTGCTCTCCCGCACCAGTGGGAGTAGATAGTGCATACGCTGCTCGATCGCGTTCCAGGCGCGGTCCCCATGCTCGGCCACCAGGCGCGAGAGGAAGTAGACGGCGAAGGCGATATGCCGCGACTCATCGCGTTTCAGATTAGCGACAAATTGCTGCATACCGGGCATCAGCTTATTTCTATTTAAGGAAAGGGAGAAGACGTAGTAGCCAGTCTCCGCCATAACTCCTTCGATAATCATATTGTAGGTGACGGAGGCATTCACCTGTGCCTCCACAGAAGCATCTGTATACAGACGATTCATCGCCTGTGGGAGCTCGTCGTAGAAGATCTGCTTGAAGGCGGGACTATAGAAGCGCGTGAGATCGCTATGTTCGTTTGCCACCTCATCGAAGAAACGGCGAAAGCCCTCGACATGCTTGGCCTCTTCCCACAAGAAAGAGGTCAAAAACATCTCTTCTTCGATGCGACCCTCCTGTGCCACCACTTTGATGAGCGGCAACAGATCCAGGGTGACAGACTCCTCACCAGCCAGGAAGCGGGAGCAGATGCTGAGGAGATATTCCTTTTCCTCCGTCTGTAAACCCTGCCAATCAAGCTTGTCCTGAGTCAGATCGATATCCGTAGGATTCCAGATGCCCAGGCGTTTAGCCTTTTGCCACAGGCGCATCGGAGGGAGATTGTGGCGCAGCCCGCGTGGACTGGTAGAAGCAAGCGTGCGATAGTCTGCTGATAACGTCATTGTCACAATCCTTTGCAGAGAAACTAGTCACGAGAAAAAACTGCTTTTCTAAAGTATACTCTAGAAATCGATGTAAGGGAAGCTTGATTATGTGCAATTGTTTAGTAGACTGTTCTAAGAGAGAGTAGGTGAAGAAGCGGCGGTCAATCGTTTAATCATGGTCAGCGATGTATCTTCCGGCTCCACTATTCCTGCATCTTGAAAGCCAAATCGTTCATATAGATGAAGTGCAGGATTGTTGCGATCCACAGAAAGACTGAGCGCTGCATATCCATCTCTTCGGGCCAGTTCAATGAGCGCATGAAGCAACGCGCTTCCGACACCCTGACCACGGACATCAACGCGTACACCGATAGTCAGCTCTGGAATTGCTGATGAGATAAACCCATAGCCAGGAGCTGAATCTGGGTGAAGACGGTACCAGGTAGCACCTAAAGGCTGGTAAACTTCGTTGAAAGCAATAACACCAGCATCACCCGACCGCCCCCACCCCTCAACGTATTTTCGATTTACTGAAAGTGAAAGAGCTTTCTCCTTGCCCAATGCACGCATGCTTTCCGCAATTGCGGCCGCTTCATACAACATGTCCTGGAGGAAAGGGATATCCTCGATCTGAACGGGTCGTATTATCAATTGTATATTCTTTCCCATCGTCTTCTACGTCTTTTCATAAGACGATTGTTTTGACGGACTTTTCTAAAGCAGAACACGATCCTCTATAGATGATGAATTATAGCAAAAAGAGCATTGACCCTGATGAAGAGCGAGAACTGATTACGCAAACGTCTTAGCTCGCTGTATTAATTCCTGTTTTAGTATTTTGCCTACCCTGGATAAAGGCAGCTCGCCCACTATCTCCAGCCGCTCGGGCAGCTTGAATTTTGCGATATCTTTCTCTAGTAGAAATTTAGTTACTTCCTCAAGCGTGAGCGTCTTGCCTGACCGTAGCATGACGAAGGCGCACATACGTTCGCCGAGCAGAGGATCAGGCATAGGCACGCAAGCAACGTTCAGGATAGCTGGATGGGCTAGCAGTAGATTTTCAACCTCTTCTGCACTGATCTTCTCGCCGCCGCGATTGATCAGATCTTTCTTACGTCCCTCTACGATATAGTTCCCCGAGGGATGACGCCGCATTAAATCACCTGATCGATAAAAGCCATCGCTAGTAAACGTGCGCGCATTGTACTCTGGATTACGAAAGTAGCCGCGCAGTGTGTAGGGTCCACGCACTAGCAGCTCGCCGACCTCTCCCTTAGCCACATCGTTTCCGTTCTCATCAACCAGGCGCAGCTCATCTCCAGGAGAAACGGGGCGGCCAGCCGTCTCGTAGCGTAGTTCATCAGGATCGTCGAGCCGTACATAGCAGAGCAGCCCTTCGGCCATGCCAAACACTTCCTGCACCTTGCACGTCGCAATCATTGCTTCCGCCCGTGTCTTTACTTCCGGTTGCAGCTTTTGTCCGCCGGTATTGATAATACGCAGCGAGGAGAGATCGCGCTCTTTAAGCGTGGGATCATCCAGCAAACGAATAAGCAGGGTGGGTACGAGCTCGATGTGTGTAATTCTCTCATGCTCGATCAGCTGAAGCATATCGCCTGGACGTGACGAGGTACTCAGTACAGTGCGCGCACCATGCAGCAGAAAGCCCTGGATGCCGGGGCAGGCCAGCGGAAAATTATGGGCCAGCGGGAGCACGGCCAGCAGTGCGTCGTCGGGGTGAATATCATTAATGGCTGCCGCCGCCTTCGAGTTATAAATATAATCGTTATGGGTGCGAGGAATAAGCTTGGGCACACCCGTCGTGCCACCTGAGAGCTGGAACAGGGCAGGCTGCATTGGGTCAATCTCGATCTCCGCCAGGGACTCGCGAGGGAGACCGCTCTCCGTCTGCAAGAGATCGCTGAGCGAGAGCCAGCCTGGATGGTCTGTATGACCGTCGACAAAGATCCAGCGCAGGCTATCATGGTCACTCTGTACTCTGGCCGCCAGTTCAGTGAACGAAAAGTCTCCTATACGCTCAGGGATGGCGTAGCCTACCGCATCACTCAGCTTAACAAAATGTTGGATCTCGTTGTAGCGCTGCGCAGCCAGGGCCATCACAGGAATCACGCCAACCTTCTGCAGCGCGAGATAGAGATAAACAAATTCTGGCGTATTGGGCAATTGAATTATAAAGCGATCAAGTGGACGTAGCCCAAGCTTGAGCAAGTGTAGCGCCAGCCGCTCCGCCCTCTCGTCAAGTTGTCGATAGGTAATGTGCTCGCCATTTGCCGTAAGCGCTGTTTGATCGGCATATCGTGTGCAGATCTCGGCAAAGCATGCTGCCATAGATCGGTCTTCCCA
>CAXTXB010000315.1:0-1320 GCA_964247965.1 uncultured Dictyobacter sp.
ATGCAAAAATGTAAAACATGTATCATAATTAAAAAGAAAAGCGAGTCCAATAAACAGCGTGCTACCCTTGACAATGCTGCCGCTTCTCCGGTACGCTCATTATAAATAATTGAGTGATTATCTGATAAAAATAGTATCACAGCGTGAGTGATAGGAGGATGCGATGAAGGCAGCCGTTTGTTCCGAGTTGGGGAAGCCCTTGCAGGTGACGGAACTTGATATAGACGCACCGAAGTGGGGCGAGGTAAAAGTTCGCCTGGGCGCGACGGCGATCTGCCATAGCGATGTGCATTTTGTACGTGGAGATTGGGGTGGCAAGCTGCCAGCGCTGGCCGGACATGAGACGGCGGGTATCGTCGAAGAGGTGGGGCAAGGCGTCGCAGGTATCAAAGAGGGAGATTCAGTTATTGTCTCGCTCCTGCGCTCCTGTGGCCGCTGCTTTTATTGCGAAAATGGAATGCTCAACCACTGCGAGGGCAAGTTCGCCCTGGGAAGAGAGCATCGCATACACACAAAAGAAGGCGAGAAGGTCTATGCAGGCATGAAGACCGGCGGCTTCGCCGAGCAAGTCGTTGTGGATCAATCGCAGGTCGTCTCGATTCCCGCCGATATGTCGCTGGACGTAGCATCCCTGCTGGCTTGCGGCGTCATTACCGGCGTGGGCGCGGTAGTAAACACAGCGCAAGTCAAGCCTGGGAGCAGTGTTGTGATCATCGGAGTTGGAGGGGTCGGACTGAACGCTGTCCAGGGTGCTCGCCTGGCCGGTGCGAGCCGCATCATCGCCGTAGACCTGATCGACATGAAGTTGACCGCAGCCAGAACGTTCGGGGCCACAGATACCATCAACGCAAAAGATGATGAAGCCCAGCAGAAAGTCAAGGAACTGACCAGTGGACGGGGAGCTGACTACGTCTTTATCACCGTCGGGAATCCGACGGCGGTGAGTCAGGGAGTTGGGATGCTGCGGCGGGCGGGCACACTGGTAATCGTAGGCATGCCAGCGGTAGGGGCAACCCTTACCCTCCCAATGGGCCGAGTTGCCGAATATGGGTACCGAGTACTCGGTAGCTTTATGGGTGACACACGACTACACAGCGATATCCCCTGGCTGATTACACTCTATCAACAAGGACGCTTGAAGCTGAATGAACTTATTACTAGACGCTACCCTGTGGAACAGGTGAACGAGGCAATAGAAGAGATGGAGCAGGGAAAAGCGCTACGCAACGTCATTGTATGGTAGGAGAATAGTAGCGTAAAGTAGACGAAGATTAAGCAATAAGTCAACTAGAACATTTTAGGAATTTTTGAAAAAGATGT
>CAXTXB010000315.1:1330-2825 GCA_964247965.1 uncultured Dictyobacter sp.
GCTCCCCCCCCCCCACAACACAACCCCCCCCCCAAAAAAACTTTTTTCATATTTTCGAAAATGTTCTAGTTGACTTACTAGAAAAGTTTGTGGCCACAAACTCCACTGCCTCTCGCGAAAGATTCAGCCATTCCTCTGCAGACGTTGATTCTATCGCAATCCACTCTTTCATGAGTCGGCCATAATTAATCATTGGGTTAAGTATAGCTTGTGAACAAATGCTCCGTTAAGGATACGAACTACACATGGTATATTCACCCTTGTCTCTGAAAGAGCAAAACGGTATATTATAAGTGCAAAAATGGAGGAGGGAGAGATGTCACACATGGCCATTGAGCAACCAATGACGCTTTTTTATTCTTAAATATCGTATTCTAGCTATGATCTCAAAAAGAAATACGTTCTTCCACAAAGAAGAGCATAAGGAGAACCTCGATCATGCATTCAATGGCGCTTTCCCCTGTCCAGTCTGTAACAATTACTATCTTACTTGATAATGTATTTGATGGCTTACTCTTCAGTCAGGGAGTCGCGAAGCGACCCAGTATGAGTCCGCAGCACATGCGTCTTCCCGCAGCCATGATGGAAGGGGGAAAGACGCTCGATGCCCCTCAAGCACAACATGGCTTTGGCGCGCTTGTCTCTCTCCCCATCGCGGGACACATGCACCACCTCCTCTTCGATACGGGATCAACACCCAATGGCCTTGTTGAGAATATGCGTATCTTGGATCTCTCTCCTAAGGATATTGAAACTGTCGTGTTGAGTCATGGACATTTTGATCACACAACTGGCCTGGATGGACTGAGCAAAATGCTGGGGCGAACGAATCTTCCTCTCATTATCCATCCTGAATTCTGGAATCGACGTCGCCTCATGATTCCGGGTCGAGACCCCCTTGAGATACCTACGACCAGCAAATCTGCGCTACAAGGAGTCGGATTTGATGTGATTGAGGATCGTCACCCCTCGTTCTTACTGAACGGTTCGCTCCTCATCACGGGAGAAGTCGATCGGACCACTTCATTTGAACATGGAATGCCTGGTCAACAAGCATTTCGTGGCGGCGAATGGGTGGCGGATCCCCTCATTCTTGATGATCAGGCACTGGTGCTCAACATACAAGATAAAGGACTCGTAGTGTTAACAGGATGTGGACACGCAGGTATTATCAATATCGTCCGTTATGCACAAATGCTGACAGGAATTGAGAAGATATATGCAATTCTGGGTGGTTTCCACCTCGGCGGTGGTGCCTTTGAGCCCCTGATTGATAAAACCTGTGAAATGCTTGCGGCTTTTGCACCACAGGTCATCGTTCCCACCCAATGTACCGGTTTTAGCGCTATCCATCAACTTGCAACCCGCCTCCCCGATGCTTTCTTTCAAAGCAGTGTTGGGACACGCTTTGAGCTCTAAAATGAGTCATCTCAAATTTGATACCGTTGGCGAACTTTTGAAAAATGGTGAACATCGTGTTTTCCCTGCTCTTTTT
>CAXTXB010000315.1:2835-7083 GCA_964247965.1 uncultured Dictyobacter sp.
CAGGTACACCACTCCGTATGACCACAAAAGTTCGCCAACGGTATCAAATTTTTGAAAAATGATAAACATGGTGTTGTTACTTACTCTTTTTCCTACCGGAGGCGAGAAAAAGAGTAAGTAACAACACCATGTTTATCATTTTTCAAAAATTTGGGATGAGCCATTATTATTCGTCCAAACCTGTAAAGAGATTGTTTAGTGACTCGGAGAGGGTTGGGTGGGCGAAGGTGCCGTCGCGCAGGGCGGTGTAGGGGAGCTTGCCCATCATGGCTACTTGCAGGACGGCCATGATCTCGCCGCCCTCGATGCCTAGAATGGCGCAGCCCAGAATCTGTTTGCTATCGGCGTCTACGATAGCTTTCATAAAGCCCCGGGTCTCGTCCATCTCAATCGCACGGGCGACGTAGCTCATGGGAATCTTTGCGACATGGATATTGTGCCCGTGTGCACGAGCCTCCGTCTCGCTCATGCCGACGCGGCCAAGCTGGGGATCGATGAAGACGGTGTAAGGGACCATGCGCTCTCGGGTGGTGGCGTGGCCTTTTTCGAGCAGGTTGGTGCGGAGAATGCGGAAGTCATCGTAAGAGATGTGGGTAAAGGCTGGTCCGCCCTTTACATCACCGATCGCAAAGATGCCCGGAGCACTGGTCTCCAGCCGCTCGTTTGCCTCAATAAAGCCTTGTTTATTTGTCTGCACGCCCGCCGCCTCAAGATTGAGCATGTCCGTGTTGGGAGTGCGGCCCGCCGCCACAAGGACATGCGAGCCAGTGAGGACGCGCTCTCCTTCGGACGTCTTCACCGTTAGTTTGAGGCTGCCATCCTCCGCCTTTTCGGCGTGCGTGATAGTCGTGTTTAACAGAACCTCTATGCCATCCTCGCGCATAATTTTCGCCACTTCGTCCGCGACATCATCATCTTCGCGTGCAAGCAGGTGGCCGCCGCGCTGAATAACCGTTACCTGACTGCCAAAGCGGCGGAACATCTGGCCGAATTCCAGTCCGATGTAGCCCCCGCCTATGCACAGCAGATGTTCAGGTACACTATCCAATTCCATGATCGACGTTGAGTCCAGGACGGGTATCGTATCCAGCCCATTCATCGTTGGCTCGGTTGGCCGTGCGCCCGTATTGATAAAAATGGTCTCGGCCGTTATCGCGAGGCTCTCGCCAGTGTTGAGATGCACCTCTACCATCTTTGGACCTGTAAAGCTCGCCTCTCCGCGCAAAAGCTCGATCTCATCGGTCTGTTCTATACGTCGCTCGGAGCCGCTGCGGAAACTATTCACAATATCTCGCTTGCGCTTGCGCACTACGGTCATATCCACCGTCACCGGACCCGTCTGCACGCCATAGTCAGCCCCACGCCGGGCTAAATAGGCCACGCGGGCACTTGCAACCATCGTCTTCGTCGGCGTGCAACCCTCGTTAATACACGTGCCGCCAACGTGTACCTGCTCCACAAGCGCCACCTTCCAGCCAGCCTTGGCCAGCTCGGACGCCAATGGATTCCCACCCTGGCCAGAGCCAAGGATGATTGCATCATACTTTTTTGTCGTCGTCATTCTCTTTTATCTCTTCCTTTTCCTATTTGTATTTTTTCTCATTCTATCATCCCCTCTCTCCCCTCAAAGAGTATCGTCTTGATTCCTAACGATTCGTTACACTTTGAAAAAGGCATGCGCTTCTATCTTTTTAATGTATAACAACATGTATAAACATTAAAAAGGTCATGATCGTAAGTGCTTGAAAAAGGCGCGTATCGATTCGGCAACAAGTTGTGGTTCCTCCAGAGCGACAAAATGGCCCCCACGTGGTAACTCCACCCAATGCCGAATATCCGGGTAGAGTCGTTCAACATACTCGCGGGGTGGACGCTCAAACTGTTGAGTGGCGGTAAGCGCAACGCCGAGTGGGACACGAACACGATCCCCTGGCTTCGGCCATGGAGTGTACTGACCTTCTCGATAGAAGCGATTAGCTGAGTTGATAGTCTGGGTCACCCAATAGATCATCACGTTTGCCAGCAACTCGTCCTTGGTGAAAGGGATTGGCTTGTGCTCGTCCGGTGGATTGGTCCAGACCTGCCATTTCTCTAGAATCCATGCGGCCAGGCCTGCAGGAGAATCATTGAGTCCATAGGCCAGCGTTTGGGGTCGGGTACCCAGGATATGAGCATAGCCGCCCTCTTTCTGGTACCATTCCTTGTCGTAAGCCAGATGAGCCTGTTCGGCTTCGCTTAAATCGGACGCATCAGCTGCAAGAGCGGGGCCAGGATTCGCGGGCGAGGTAGTGTGATAGCCGATCATATACTCTGGGTGGTGAAGACAAAGCAACCCAGTGATGCTTGCTCCCAGATCGTAGGCGTGAGCAGCGAAACGCTCATAACCGAGTCCAGCCATCAACTTGATCCAGAGTTTCGCGACCTGGTAATCCTCAAACCCGGCTTGTATCGGACGATCAGAGAAGCCGTGTCCTGGAATGGAGGGAATCACAACGTCAAATGAATCTGTCGGCTCTCCACCATGGTTTATTGGATCAGTAAGCAGAGGAACGAGTTTAAGCATGTCATAGAAGGTGCTGGGCCAGCCATGTGTCAGGAGTAGAGGTAAGGGATTTGGTCCCCGCCCGCGTTCATGGATGAAGTGGACGCCGATTCCATCGAGGTCAGTACGAAAGTTAGAAAACGAATTGATATACTGCTCTTGTGATCGCCAATCGAACTGATCACGCCAGTATGCCACCATCTCGCGCATATACTGCAATGGAACGCCGTAGTTCCATTCGGCATCCTCTACCTCATCAGGCCAGCGCGTTCGTTGGAGCCGTTCTCTCAGATCCTGCAGCACTTCCTCCGCTACCTGCACATAGTATGGTCTTATTTCCATCTTTCGCACCTCCTTGCTCGATGCCCCCCTGGGGATGAATTAAGCGTGAAGAGGTTGCCATCCCGCTGAAGCCGCATCTTCTGCAGTGTATCACAGAAGTGGAGCTGGGAATAGAAGGGGAGTGGATGGTTCTTTTAATACCTGCAACCTCCTCTTTCTCCTTTCCTTCACCGGATGTTACATTCTTAGTATGATCAGCCTCGCTATCGGTCTGTGAAAGTGCTTCCCTAAGAAGAGGAAGGGGAAAGTGTAATGTTTCCGCTTTTGAGAAGACAAAGAGAGAGGATCATTTTGTAGTGACAATGTAAAAATAATGTTTCAAGCTAAGGATAGGAATCACCCTATGACGACACTCAATCTTCAAGTGAACGACAAGTTTCCCGACTTTGAACTGCCAGACCAGCGGAATACAGCGAAGAAGCTTTCGAGCTTTACCCGGCCGGGTCAGATGGATGAGCATCTGGGCTTCTCGGATGGCTATCCGCTGATTTTGATCTTCTTGCGCGGCTTCTTTTGCCCACGCGATCAAGAGCAGATGCGGCAATTGGTGCAGTTTCAGCAGGAGCTGGCAGTGAATTATGGGAAGCTGGTGGCTGTGAGCGTGGACCCTCCAATCGTGCAGGCGGCGTTTCGGGCCGGGCTGGGCGCACAATGGCCTTTTCTATCCGACGAGCAGCGCACAATCGTCAAGCAGCTCAACATCCTTGATGAGACTGAGGGCGAGTATGCCTATCGTTCGCAGCCCTACACCTTTGTGTTGCGCCCTGACCTGAGCATCCACGCCATCTATAACGGCTGGTTCTTCGTCGGGCGTCCCACCCTGGAGGAGCTGCGGCACGACCTGCGCACAATCATGGAGGCGCGGACAGATTATCGCTACGAAGCCTATAACACGCCCGAAGTGAAGCAAATTCGCATTCCACAGCAGGAATGGCTAAACGGAGCACCGCCCCTGGGCCAGAACGGACTGCCCATCGCCCGTGGTACCATCCGCTGGTTCGATATGCAGGGCGGCAACGGCGTCATCGTGCGCCAGGACTCCGGCGAAGATGTCTTCTTCAATTTCACCGCCATCCCCGGCGAAGGATACCGCACCATCAGGCCCGGCGTTGCAGTTCAGTTTGAGGTCGTCGAGAACAAAACTGGCCCAAGCGCGCGCAACATTCAACCCTCTTAAAATCTAATTGCTCCTCTTCTCTAAGAGAGATTGTGGTACCCATCATGCTGGTCATATATTCTCAATAGCAAACATGCACGACGAAGGTGCGTCTCTTATTATTAATCTTTTTACATTTTTCTATTTTTGCGCGAATGATCTTTAACTTTTTAATCTGGTAAAAAAAGCACGCTTTTTTTACCAGATT
>CAXTXB010000316.1:0-7073 GCA_964247965.1 uncultured Dictyobacter sp.
CGGGATGAGTTATTATTAAAAGGTTATATTTCTGCTGAACGGGTGTTGCGCATAGCAACTGGTATCTTTGGAAGCAGGTCGGATGCCAGTAAACCAGCATGCCCAATTTCATTGGTGACGAGCTCGGCGGCGGCTGTATGGAGGTAGACGGAGATACTAGCAGCCTCGAATGGCTGCACCTCCTGGGCTAAGAAACCGGTGATCATGCCTGCAAGGACATCTCCTGTTCCTGCCGTAGCCAGACCAGGCTCGCCATAGTAGTTGATCCGCGTGCGGCCCTGTGGATCAGCGACAATTGTACATGCGCCCTTGAGTAGCAGGTTGACGTTCCACTCACGGGCCTTGCTGCGCGTGAGCTCAAGTCGCTCAAATCCGCCGCCGGAGACTTTGATGCCGCCACAGAGACGACCCATCTCGCCTGGATGTGGGGTAAGCACGGTTCCCGCAGGCAGCAGAGTCCACCAGTGCTCCAACGCTGACAGGTTGTTGAGTCCGTCTGCATCGATCACCAGCCGCGGGCGCTGCTCCTCCGGCGTGTTCCTCAGGTGCTCTAAGACCTGCAGGATAACCTCGCGTGTGTTGGCCGACTGGCCCAGACCTGGCCCGATCAGTAGCGATTTGTAGCCGGAGAGATGATTGATCAAGACTTTAGAACGCTCGAAGCTCGCCACTTCCTCTTCCGGTAAGATCACAAAGGTCGCTTCGTGAAACGACCCGGCATAGAACGGCAGCATTTTTTCAGTGACCGCCAGTGTGATCAGTCCTCCACCCACACGCATAGCTGAGTTACCGGCCAGGTAAGCGGAACCTGGATAGGGCAAAGAGCCACACAGAAGCATGACCTTGCCGAAGCTCCCTTTGTTGCTATTGAGCGGCCGCTCTGGCAGGAGAGAATGTACTAGTTGGCCGCTAAGCATCTCCGTCTGTAGCGAGCCCTCTAGCTCGGCTGGTAGCCCGATATCGCCAACGTATAAATCATTGACGTACTCTCGGCCGGGAAAGAAGAAAAATCCCTGCTTGGGGCAGGCCAGCGTGATGGTTGTGTCGGCATGAATACTGCCAGGATCGACTTCACCCGTATCGGCGTTGAGGCCCGTTGGCAGGTCGATTGCAACGATGCGTAGCGAATCTCGCTGATCTCGTGCGTGTTTAACACGTGCTAGCAGTTCGCGCATGTCATCGGGCAGCGTACGTGAATGACCAGTGCCTAACAACGCATCTACAATGTAAGAGACACTCAGTAGTAAGGCGGCTAGCTGCGATGGAGTCTCGTCCTCCGTTACTTCTTCTCCATTCACCGTTAGCTTGTGCTCCTTCCAATGATAGAGACTGACGAGCGCGCCGGCCTTCTGCAGATGATCTGCCATGATCAGGCCATCACCACCATTATTGCCGGGACCAATCAAGAAAAGCACTTCAAGTCCATTTATACGTTGCTCGGTCGGTAGGTGAGCCTCAAATAGCTCAGCCGCGCTTTTACCCGCATTTTGCATGAGTGTTGGCGAGCTCAAGCCATGCTCACGCTCAGCTTGTGCCTCTAGCTCTCTCATTTCTGAGACGGTGACGATATGCATAGAACATCCTCCAGGTAGTTTTTGATAGCTAGCTCTTTCTATTTTAATCCTTATTAAATGAGAGTGAAAGGTTGGAAAGCGTCAATACGCCCGGCGCAAAGACACTAGACATCCCTGTCTTCTCATGTACGCCCCCGATGGTGCTGTGCGGCAAGAGCAGAAAGACAATGATGATCTGCGAATAGAATACTGCAAGTGAATAGGATACTGCAATATGCTATAATACCAGCCATGAAATTAGCGCTCAAAATTACACCACAACGTACGACACAATATGCACACATGACCGCCGCTCTTGCCATGCCTGAGTTACTGGCAAGCCCTTTAAAAGCGGTCATCAGTGCGGTCGAACCTATAAAGCTCGCAGGTCGCGACTATCTGCTGGCGACAATTGAGGATGCAAGCTTTGACTCTACACGCGCAATTCTAGCACGTCTGGGTGCTACCAGCGAAGCCTACGAGTTCTTTGAGCAGATTGCGGATGTGCCTGGGCCGCTTCTGCGTCCACTTGCACCGACGTTCACGCCCTTTGTGCCCTTTGAGATGGCTGAGGCGCGTCGTTATAAGGGTAAAACAAACGAGATCTTTACGCGTGTTCTACTCAACCTAGCTATTTTCGCCGGCCGTGAGCCAATCGATCAGCGACTGCGCATCCTGGACCCGTTGGCTGGTGGAGGGACAACTCTCTTCCTGGCGCTGGCGGCTGGTTATGATACTTTTGGCATTGAATTGGAACGCCAGGATGTTGAGACGACGGCCGTGTTCGTTCGGCAATATCTAGAAGGTGAGCATATCCCTTTTAAGGAGGTAGATGAGCGAGGACGCCGGGCGGGGCGACGCTATCAATTCGAGATTGGACGTAAGGGAGATACACGCCACCTTGTGCTGGCTAACGGTGATAGCCGTGAGGCCGCGAGTCACATGCGTGAAGTACCTGGTGGACCTCACATGCATGCTATTGTTGGCGACTTGCCCTATGGCATCCAGCATTTCGCTGAAATTTCGGCATTGCTCGATCGCTCCCTGCCCGTCTGGGAACAGATGCTCTTGCCTGGTGGCACGCTGGCCCTGGCCTGGAACGCAACCCGTATTGAGCGCGCCGCTATGATAGACCTGGTGGCGCAGCATACCAATCTGCAGGTTTTGAATGAGCCACCTTATACACAATTTGCTCACGCGGTGGATCGCGTGATTAAGAGACGCGATATTATCGTCGCAGTGAAAAGTATGCACCCTTGCTAAGGCAAGTGACATAGCGCGAGGAGTTTTTATGCGTAACCTCCCCAATATACTCAGCGGCAGCCGGCTGATCGCTACTGTAGTTGTATTCATATTGGTCCTGGTCAATCGGCCCTGGGCCTTTCTTACTGCGGCCATCCTGTTTTTGCTTGCTTCTATCACAGACTATTTTGATGGCTACTTTGCTCGCCGCTTCAAAGTAGTGTCTCCACTCGGCGTCTTTCTAGATTTGACTGCCGATAAGGTCTTCGTGGCTGCTATTCTCATTGCATTTGTGCAGGTTGGCCTTGTTCCTGCCTGGGTTACTTTTATTATTGTTACCCGCGAGTTCCTCGTTTCCGGCCTGCGCTCAATTGCTGCTTCAAAGGGTCATGTCATTCCCGCTGGTATGTGGGGGAAGCAAAAGACGTTTATTACTCTGGTTGCTATTGGTGCGCTTCTCCTGGCGAAGGGGCTGGGAGCTCACCTACTCTCGCTTTTTCCACCTATGCTTGTTTTTAATAGTCAGACACTCAACGCAGCTGAGATTCTTCTCCTGATTTCAGATGGGTTGATTATTCTCGCGACCATCTGGACAGCCTTCTCCGGTATCGAATATGTGGTAAGCGCCTGGCCTCTGCTTATGAAGGGGAACGAGGGTATCATCGAGTAGTGTTAGAAAAGCGAGAAGAGATATTCTTCTCGCTATTTCGCCGCGCTTACCGCATTCACCTCTTTTTTGGTTCCAAGTTTTCGCTCAGTGCCCGCAAGCAAACGACCAATATTATCCCTGTGAAAAATAATGATGAGTATGGGCGCAATCACCATGAAGAGCATCTGCGGCAGACTAACTTTTCCGATGAAGGCCGGATTCGAGAGGCCCATGATGTAAAACAGGATACCACAGACTATAGAGGTCAGGCAGCCGACGATCGAGCCAAGTGAGACGTAGCGTGACAGGCCGATCGTACTGAATGTGGTGATGGCACCAATGAGAAATGTAAGCGGCGATACGATAAGCAGCCCACCCGCGCCTGTGAGCACACCACGCCCCCCTTTAAAGCCAATAAACACTGGGAAGCAATGCCCTAGCAATGCCGCAATGCTTGCTATCAGCACACCCCAGCCCCCAATCATAAAAAATGGAACAAGTGTGGCGATCAGCGCAGGACCCACTCCCTTAGAAATATCGAGTACAAAAACGATTAAAGCTGGTCCATTTCCAAGTGTACGCTGTACATTCGTGGCCCCGATCTTATGACTTCCATGATCACGTATATCGTAATCTTTACCACGCAATATCTTTCCCATCCAATAGCCTGCAGGCAACGAGCCCCAGAGATAGGCAAGCAGGGCCGTAAGTATAATTGATCCAACAATGCCTGGCATCTCAGGTTCCTCCTTTTATATAGAATTTGGCGAGAAGACAGACCACAAAGCCCTGAGCTCTGTAGTCGCCCACTTGCTGTATATGCTATGCCTTGCCTGCCACATTATAGTCCGCTCCAACTAAATTGGCTAGAGGGGCCGCAAGGATGATTTTGTGAAAGGAGAAATCCTCCAATATTCATACGCTATGTAGTTTAATAGTATAGCTTCCTTCTAAGCTGAGCCCAATCTATTTTTAGTTATCTGAAGAATCATCCTGACTAAAGTGGCTATCAAACGAGTCATGATCACAAATCGTGATATACTCAGTTGGGTGAGTATATCATCTTGATGAGCGGTATTTTTTGTGGAGTGCTCCTGTGAAGTGTATAAAACGTAAAAAAGGTAGAAGAGGCGTGTAAAGCGGATAAGGTGTAAGGAGGTTGTAAATGAATTATGTTAACAGATATCTCCGTACCATTCTGGGAATTCTCTTTCTAGGAATGGTCGTTATTCTATTGATACTGCTGCGTTATATTTCAAAAAGGCAGCGTGAGCCTGTTACTGAGGATGTAACTACCTTGGCCTCTAGTGCTGTTGCCTCTATGAATAGTACTGCAGACTCTGCGGCGGATGAATTTGCTTTTGATTCGGACAACAAATCAGCGTTAAACATCGTAGATACAATAGTAGAATCCTCCGGGGAGGAAGTACCAGCTCTTCAGGAAGCAGCCGAACCAGATGCAGCAGGAACTAACGCAATGCAGGAGAGCTCAACTGAGCACGAGGTTGAACAGGTCCAGGAGACTGAAGCGCTGGTAGAAAGAACCGAAGCCTATTGCGTCAAATGCCGGCAGAAGCGCGAGATGCAAAATGCGAGTAGGATTGTCACCAAGAATGGGCGCAATGCCATGGAAGGAACATGTCCTGTCTGTGGCACAAGACTTTTTCGCTTCATTGCGCGTTAAAATGAATGAAATCTATTCTACAGTTTGGAGCTTCCCTGCTGTAGAAAGATTCCTGGCATCCGAATAGCATTGTTACAGATCAACTTGAGTGGAGAAGTGTGCATCGAGAAATCCGAATTGTGTATATGCAGGCGGGAATAGGAAAAAGAAAAGGGCAAATCACTTGACGATCCGTAATTCTCAACGTATAATCTCCCTCATGTGTTGAACACCTGTGTTTCGCGTTCGTCTGGGGCAGAGAAAATTGCCACCTTGATGAACGGTAACAAGAACAGCTATGAATAAGTAGGTATGCAAACGCTATATGTGCTGTCGGATCATTCATCCTCTTTCGTTGTCATTTGTGGAGAGTTTGCGTAGGGTTGTAGGTGAGGATGGGGTATAATTTTCTATTGATGGAAAGTAGTCTATGCGGTGTTGCCACATGGGAAATATGTGTGGAAATGTATGTTTAGGAATAACAAGATGGATGAATCTTGTAGTAAAGAGACGAATAAGTATTCAGAGGCGCATATCTAGAAAGTGCCCGTAGGGGTCACCAGCCTCACTACCAGGAGGAGATTTACAATGAGTATTGGTGGACAGAGTGATGCGAAGCCGGATCGCAAGGTCTATCGCTTGACGCCAGAAGGTTTTGCGAAGAAAAAAGAGAAATTAGAGTTTCTGCGTAATGTGAAACGCCGCGAGATTGCCGATTATATCCATGAAGCTAAGGAAGCCGGCGATATCAGCGAGAGTAGCGCATACGAAGAAGCGAAGAACGAGCAGTCGAAACTGGAAGGTGAGATTCTGGAGCTTGAGCATCTGCTTGCCCTCTCGGAAATTATGACTCCAGATATGCATTCGGATCATGCAGGACCATCCATAGTGCGTATTGGGATGCAGATAGAGGTGGAGACCGATCGTGGCACAAAGCGCCTGTTTAATATCGTAGAGACATATGAGGCTGATCCAAAGGCTGGCTTGATCTCTGATCAGTCCCCCGTTGGTAAAGCGCTCATGGGCCACAAAGAAGGCGATGAAGTAAGTGTCTCGACTCCTGGAGGCGTGACAACCTACACTATCCTCTCCATTCGCCCTATGCTGTAATTTGCGCTCAAGATTTTTAGAAGGGGCATCCAGCAGTGCGGATGCCCTCTTTTGCTGACTTTATGGGCAAAAAAGGAGTCAATAAGTGTTAACGTATGAGGATATGACTGGTCTGTTCCTGAAGGCAGCCGATAGCCTTGATCTTGTCGCGCATCCAGAGTTCTGGTCAAATACGCGTTCTTTGGAACGCGAGTTTTCGTGTACCTGTCACCTGGGCAGTTGTGATGATATAGAATTACAGAGCTCTTGCACCACTGCTTTCACCTGGGGTCCATTGGATACTGCGCTCTCACTCGATGGCACAAAAGGAATGTGTGAGTTTTTTCACGATGCGGATGATGATTGTCCTCACTTACATACCTCTTCTATCCCTCCTTTAGTCCTGGATCTTTCTTATTCTCTACCGCTCAACGGAATTTCAATCTCAGAGGACACATTGCTCTCGCTCACACAAATGCTGAAATTGCGTGCCAGCGAGCAGAGCCGCCGTACAATTGAGACACGACCAAGTATAAGTATGATACTACACGAACATCGTCTCGTGCCTGAAATGCTAAATGTGCAGCAACGCGTAGAAATTCCTATCTGGCATCCACTTGGTATCCATGGTCTGCACGATGACGCGCATTTTTCCCATTCAGCCGACGCATCTAATAAGAATGAGTATATATCTTATAGAATGCATGAGGAGGCCGAAGATCCACGCCCTGAGGAGTGGCTGCCGCAGGTATTGGTCGAAGTCTGTCAGGATATTGTTCAGGTGCTTGGGGCGCTCGATTCTATCGTGTCTTACAATGCTTCAAATTAATAATGACTCATCCCAAATTTTTCAAAAATAAGGGACATCGTGTTTCCC
>CAXTXB010000317.1:0-7069 GCA_964247965.1 uncultured Dictyobacter sp.
GTATTCGTCACAAAGAGATCATCGCCCACAATCTGTACGCGGCTCCCCCCCCGCTGGCGGAACAGCGCCCAGCCCTCCCAATCATCCTCAGCCAGGCCATCCTCAATCGTAATCAAAGGATACTCATTGATCCACTGCTCATAGAGATCGATCATCTCGCCCGAGGTCAGTGTACGTCCCTCGCGTGCCAGGGCATATTTGTCGTTTGTAAATAGCTCAGTCGCCGCCGCATCCATTCCCAGGAAGATATCGACGCCGGGCTTGTAGCCGGCCGCCTCGATCGCATCCACCAGGACTTCTAGGGCCGCACGATTTGTATCCAGGGATGGAGCAAAGCCACCCTCATCACCCACATTTGTATTCAGCTTCTTCCCGTGCAACACCTTCTTCAAAGCCTGGTACACCTCGGCCCCCATGCGCAGGGCATCCCGAAACGAGGGCGCGCCAACGGGAAGCACCATATACTCCTGGAAATCGGTCGAATTGTCGGCGTGCTTCCCACCGTTCAAAATATTCATCATAGGCACAGGTAGCGTGCGGGCCGATACTCCACCCAGGTAGCGATAGAGCGGCTGCTGTAGTGCCTCTGCAGCAGCCCTCGCCACCGCCAGAGAAACGCCAAGGATAGCATTCGCGCCCAAATTTGCCTTATTGGGCGTGCCATCCAGTGAAATCATCACCTCATCAATCATCGCCTGGTCCAGAGCATTCAGGCCAACCAGCGCGTCTGCAATAGTATCCTGAATATTGCCCACCGCCTTGAGTACACCCTTCCCTGCGTAGCGGCTCTTATCGCCGTCGCGCAGTTCCACCGCCTCGTGCGCACCTGTTGACGCGCCCGAAGGCACTGCCGCCAAACCCTGTGCTCCGCCCATTAAAAGAACCTCGACCTGGACCGTAGGGTTGCCACGCGAATCAAGTATCTCGCGCGCCGACACGGCCTCAATCGTCGTATCATCGTTTGTGTTGTACGCCATAAAATATTTTTCCTCCACGATATATGCTACATGAGGTTGTGATCTGGTTTAAATAGCTATCCTGCTTGCATATCCTTGCGCGGCTATTGTACATCCTGAATAGGCGTTGAGCAAGTGGAGTAAGCGCCGCCTGTATGTTTGTAATGTATTCAAACACGCTCAAAGGTCTGAATAAGCAAGGACACTCTACAGCTTTGTTTTCCTTTGAGACGTAGTTAGCTGGGGAGATTGATTTCCTACGTTGATGAGAGAAACCAGGTCTTCCGTCTCAGGAACGAGGAAGCTGTAGGCAGCACCTGTGGCAAGACTGCTTAGCACAACAAGAAGCATCCAGTAGATCCAGTCTGCGTTATTCAATAGCTGTGGAATCGGCGACCCGCCAAAAAGTGTAAGATAAATTGCGATACACGAACATAGAATACCTGTGAAAGATCCTATATAGAGAAAAGCGGGTGGGACAACCCAGTTTCCCTTTAAGCGCTGTCTATAGCGTGTACATAAAATAATGCCGCTGAGAAATAACCCGATCATAGCAAAGTTCCAGATGACCGATCCACCATTTATCGTAACCAGGAACACGACCAGGGAAAGAGTCTGGTTGGCAGGAGCGAATGCGGGGGCAATGAAGAAGATAACAAGCACAAATCCAATGTTAATGCATGTCTGCGCTAGCATTGCGTTGAAAGGAACCTTGTTGCGTGTCAATCGGCGCACAAATACAGGAAGACGTCGATCGATGCCCGAAAGCAACAGTAGGCGAGAAAACATTATATTAAAAGCTACTGTAATATTAATAAAGTAGCACACAAAAATCACATTCACAATAATCTGCAGAATACTTCCTACTGAGGGACCAAAGGCGCGAGTGAAGACTTCAGCAATAAGCGCGGAGTTTACAGCATCCTGAGGAGGCAAAACAACGGTAATTCCGAATGTTGCAAGCAAATAGCCTCCGATTGCAATGCCTGTTCCCCACAACAGATAACGTCCCACTGCTCGCTGGTTGGTAACTTCTCCACCCATGTTGAGGGGCACTTCCATGCCAAAAAGAGAAATAATCATAACAGCGAAGACCGGCCAATTGCCCGGCCCGATCTGCCATCCATGCAGCGAGAAATCTCCTTGTGGAGAGTGCCCGGTAGCGAGCCAGACCACTCCTGCTAACCCAAGCAATACAAAGATACCACTGTAGGCAAAAAAGATAACGTTAATAATCGTCTGGATGCGTCTCTGGGCAAAAAAACATAACCCTAGAGAGAGTATCAGAACAACTATTTCCACTATCCCTTGTTGCCAGGGTAGGGTTAGCCAGTTCGAGTTAAGCGCCTGCAAATAGGTTACGACCGATACCACTCCAATCGTCATACCAAGTACACCTGGAAGCCAATTGCAGTAGAGCCCTACGAAGGTATCCCAGAAGTTTCCGAAGGCTTTATTGGCCCATACATACACCGCGCCTTCGCCAGGGAAGAGACGATGCAGTTGAGCACAGACCAGGGCTGAAGGAATGAGGAAAAAGAGAAATCCGAGCAGCCAATAAATAAAAGCCGCACCACCCGCTCCCGCCAGGAGGGAAATATTTGTTACGAGCATAACGGTCATGAGGGCGAAAATAGTCAGGTCTTTGGCACTCAACACCTGAGGAAGCCAACCAGAGCGTAAGCGGGCCGATGGTAATTCCTGAACATCCTCTTTATATTCAAATCTTCTCTCATTTATCGGAAGAGAAGGGCCTGGTAATGGATCAGGGAAAGGGGGGGAGGAAGTATTCTGCACGATAAATCTCCTTTTCATAAAGGTTTTTATTATTCGATCAAATTAATCTCTCGGAAGTCATTGAGCACATGTTCAACGTGCTCAGGAGTTTTTTTGAGTAGAACCGCGATTTCTTTTGATGTTCTTCGTCCATCAATGAGTGCAAAGACCGAGCGATAGTCACGTGGCCATGATGGGTTTACCACCGCTTGTTTTCCTTTTACTGTACGCCTTGGAATGTCTGTCGGCACGCTTCTTGCTAAATCGAGCTCTCGTATTTTCTCATCGCCTGCATTAGTTCCTTGTAATGGCCCGGATATCGATCCACTGGCATTCTTGTTTGCGATAGTGCGAATGGAAGGGGCTGCATGAGGAGGAAGCAACTCCTGTCCTGACTTCTCCTCTAGTGTCCAGGAGAGTCCTCCTTGTCCTGATAACCAGCTTAACGCTTCAGCATCACGCAGAAGTAGCTGCCCATCTTCTCTACGTTGTATCCGGCTAGCGCGCACTTGCCCTTCGACAAGCAGGATTTGCGCATGCCAGAACTTTTCATTCCCATCGTGTGCTGTTGGTTCAATCTGTAGCACACCGGTTTGTCCCGAGACGCTCAACAACTTGAGAAGGCTCACGAGATCTTTGGTGTACACATCGCAACCTTTCTTTCATATATATGATGGGTATACAGAATCTTTCGTAGAAAAAACGAACTGCCCTATCTTAGAGAAGCGAGCGTGCTGCTGTTTCCAGTTGTTCTGCCCCATATTCAAGCTGTTGGCCTGCACCCTCAAACTGGTTAGAAATTTCACGGGCACTCTCCATTGCACCATCGAGCTGGTTGAGCGTTGCGTCGTTCTCCAAACTGCTTGCTATAGAGCTTCCCAACTGGTAGATTTGGGAGAACGCCTGCTGTATGACTTGAAGCGACTCAACTGCGGCTTGATTCCCTCTTGCAATCTGGTAGAGCCAGCGCATACGTGGCTGAGAGGCCTGACAGAGTTGAGCAATAGTTGTTCCATCTCGGATGATTGATTGACGGCGGCTTCCAAGGCGCTTACTCGCTCCGCTTAGGATCGTGGTGCCAATCTCATGCTCGTGAGCAATACGGCGCGCATCATCGGCCAGGACTCGTACACCACCAGTTGTCCGCTCAATTGCCCGTGTTGCACGGCGAATTGGACGCACAATTGGCAGAGCTACCCAGGTTGCGACCAGAACCACGATAACGAGAATCCCTAGAATGAGTAGAGGAGTGTTGCGGCCTGCGAAGAATATGCGCGGGCTGGGTGCTAGCGCCGTATCTTGTGGTGCGAAGAGGAGATAACGTCCATCAAGTGCAGGGACATCTGCGGCACCGACAATATCCTTCCGATTGGTAAGCGAGTTATTTACTACGATGGAAGAAGGTGCCTTTGTTTGGAGGCTCTGAAAAATCGGTGGGACCGCCACAAAAATCTTCTGTGTTCCCAGCCCAGCATCTGCGATCAAGCGAGCATGTTGATCGAGCAGAGCGGATGCCTCACCCGCAAGAGGGCTTGAAACAGTGAGTAATCCGTGTGTGAGCTTCTCTAGTGAAAAGACTGCAAGTAAGACCTCCCCCTGCCCTTGTGGAAGGCGAGAGGCTATTGCAGCCCAACCTCCGTGCACGTGAGAATCGTCACTCAAGAGAAGCGTTCCTTTTGAATCACCAAGAGAAACTGCCTGGACGAACTGCGTAAGTTGCTGCGAATCGGCAACTATTTTTGTTTGTGAGAGTTGCATACCCTCCAGTTTTCCTGTCGAGTCAGCGGAAGCAATAATCTTTCCCTTAGGCTGTATGAGTAGCCAATCGATGGAGGTCTGGTCGACCTGCTGTGCTGCCGTAAGCGCTAGATGGCTTGTGCCAGTATCGCCCCCTTGAGTCGCTCGTATGAGTGCAGGTGTTTTCGCAAGACTAGAAACAGCAAGTTGACGTGCAGCAATTGTTTGATTGAGGGCGCTTGCCTGTGATTGTGCTTGCAAGAAGAGTGTCTGTCCAAGGGCGTTGCGTTGTTCTTGACCAGAAGGATCTCCTAGCAATAAAACAAGTACAAAAGCTGGAAAAACCGCGACCAGTGTCAATGCTATGAGGAAGCGAAGCTTGATTCCAAGTCCGGTTTTCCTGAGTACAATCTTAAGAGGTAGACCCTGCTGACTACCCTCGAACTCCTCAGGTGAATTCTGTATCTGTTGGGTAGGAGGAAGAAAAGGTATGTCAGTTCTTTCGGGGTTGAGAGAGAAGCTTTCACGAAGATCAGGGGAAGGAGGAAGCATACGAAGAGGCTTCAAGGAACTCCTGGTTCCATCTGCAATATTTCCCTCTATTCTTTGTGAAGCCTGTGTATTTGATGTATTGGTCTTGTAGGAGTGTGACTGCATTGCTCTTTCACCCTCGTTATCTTCAAAGGACGGCTCATCTCTCTTTTACTATCTATGAGCCGGCATTTTTATATATATCAATTCTATTCGCATAGCATACGATGTCACTTAGAAGTTAAATTTATTATAGAAAAACGAGAGAGCAAGAGACTTATAGCCCATCTCTGGATCTGTCACTCGCTCTCTGCTATAGCTATATAGGATTAACTCTTGCTGGCTGAACTAGCTGTTAGTAGTTCCCGTTACCGCCTTTGCAATCGTCGCCCTGGTTACCCTGACCCCCGCCTTGATTATTCTGGTTAGCTTGATTACCCTGGCTCCCCTGATCGCCTCGATCACCGCAGGAACCAGCGCCGGTTACTCCCACCTGAAAGCCCACTACAGTATATGGCAAGTTGGGTTTAAAGAAATTCAGGTTAGTGACGTAGACCGTTGTGCCTACAAAGGTAATGCTTGCCGGGTTATTCAGTAAGCCTCCCTGTGTTACGGCAGATGTGCCGTAAGTAGCAACGACAGAACCATTCTTAGGATCAAGCACGGTGAGATTATCGCCCAGAGCACTTGCTACCCAGATACGTCCCTCACGATCCAGCGCCAGCCCATCGGCTCCATTGAGCGGTGTGGAGGCAGAGGCTCCAAAATGCGTATCTGGCTTGATGAGAACCGTATCGCCCGTGGGATACTCTTCCAGATCATCATTAAGATGCTGAGCAAAGGTCCGCTCATTGCCGGTTACTTGTCCCTGGTCGTTTACGTCAAAGGCGATAACGCTATCAGTTCCAAGGTTATTAGCATAGAGCGTTTTATAGTCGAGGCTGAACACAAGTCCATTAGGGCTTCCTCCCTCTGACGAAACCAGCAGGCCGTTGTCAGTGATAGCTGCTCCAGAGCCGGCAGGGCCAACAATTTTATTTATTGGTCCTCCACCTCGGGGTATTGAATAGAGCATATCGAGGTTAGAATCACTAATATAAAGGATGCCCTGCTTGTTGAACGCCATGTCCTCCGGTCCTCCGCCAGAGGGGAACGTAGTATAAACACTTACCTGAGGGTTATCACTCGCCGGCCTTTGGATTTGCAGAACCTTGCCTATACCATTTGCCGCAACATACAGATATCCTGTAGATGGGTCAATTGTCAGGCCTAGTAGTGGTCCCTGTCCAACCAGTTGTGTAGAGGGAGTTCCACCGATGACATGTTTGAGTTTTCCATTCTTTGCATCATAGTCTAAAATACGTGAATTTTGTGGTGCATTGACATCGAAGTCCGAAACAAATATGTTGTTGTTCCAGGAAGTCAGACCCTCGGGCAGCTGCAATTGTGGTGTCGTTGTCGAGGAAGCGAAGATAGTTCCAGCGTCCCCTGCTGCATGTGCCTGATTAGAGAAGTGGAGACTTGCAAAACAAAGTATTGTTATCAATAGGATCATTAGAATACCAGGTAACGAATACCTTCTCCATCGTTTGCTCGATCTTACTGGCTTCGACTCTCTCTCATCCACTATGACGGGATGCTTTGTGTCGAAAGAGTGTAAAGAATTGCGGCTAAATAATTCCATTTTTCCTCCCAAATTTTACTGTTCGGATCAGCCTATCGACGCTAGAAATACATATCAGGCACATACAAATAGTTTGACAGATACCCCTCACAACGATATTGTCGCAGATACAAATTTCACAAACTTATTCTTAACAAGTCTGAAAAGATTGCATCCTATCTATTAAAACGGATAAAAGAGTAGAAAGTAATAAAAATATAAAAGTACTAATTAGAATTAGGACGTAAATTAGAAATGAATTGAAAAAGATGAGCTTCTGGCTTTAGTGTATGCGTCGAATATTTTGAAAGAAAGAAGTTAGGAATAGCAGATATGGATATATAGTCAACGGGTATTATCAAGCTGTAACTGATGCTCAGACGATGACTCATGCGAATTTTAATAC
>CAXTXB010000318.1:0-3221 GCA_964247965.1 uncultured Dictyobacter sp.
CCATTTTTACATTTCTACATAGTTTGCACGAAGTGCAAACTATGTAGAAATGTAAAAATGGATAATAACTACTACTCTAAGTAAAAAAATTCTATTGGCGAGGAATTTTCAGTGCAATGATGACATAGAGGGTCATCATGATTGACAGCCCGCTTGCAATTGCAAAGGTTATCTGCGGCGTGATCCAGGGACCAGCCGCCGCCTGGGCGAGAGGAGCGAGTAACAGTGCAAGCGAGATGGCTGTACTGCGTATTCCCATAAGCTGCGAGCGATTCTGGTCGCTGGACGCATTCAGGTAGATCGTGCCAAGTGCTGGCATGAGCAGCGCGCTCCCCACGCCAGTTATGGCGGCGGCAGCGATTAAAAGTACATACTGATGCAAAAAGAGCATGCCTAGATTGAGTGCAGCGCTAAACAGCGAACCAAGAACGACGAGCAGCTTTTTTGGTAGCACATCGATAAGACGTCCCAGGAGCAATGGAAACACGGCCACGGTTAAGCCGTAGGCGCTGATAATCAGGCCATATTGTGTCGTGCTGTAGTGCAGCACATTCGCGAAAAAGAATGGATACTGCGGCAACGAAAATGGAAAGACAAACAGCGTTCCAAAATCAATGAAGAGGAGCGATGCAAAAAGCCAGACCAGGAGCACAAGATTGGGCGAATTTGCGCTCTGCCCCTTTTCTCCACGCTTCCTCTCAGCCCTACGCTGCAGTGCCTGTGCTCGTACCTGTTCTGGTAGAGTCTCGGGCAGCAGGAACAGGGCGAGCAGAGAAGCGGCCAGGGCAAAGCCAGCCGACAAGAAAAACGGGCTGGTAAAGCCCCAGGATTGATAGAGCAGGCCGCCAATTGCAGGTCCCAACGCAATACCCCCGGCCTGCGCAGTCGTCATCACGCCCATCCAGCGGCCCTGTCTCTCCAGAGGAACGGCATCGCCCACCATGGCCATCGCGGCCGGCATGAAGCCCGCGACGAAGGCACCTTCCAGGAACCGTACCAGAATAAAGAGCACAGGAGCGTTGACAAGCGCGAGGGTCAGGGTACTCAGCACAAAACCCACCAGCGCAAACAATATCAGCGGCTTCCGCCCAACACGGTTCGCCAGCACTCCCATCGGCGTGCTGAAGAGAAACGTGCCCAACCCAAACGCACCTTCCATGAGAGCCAGCGTCTCCGCCCCCAGTCCCAGCGCTTCCAGGCGCTGTGGGAAGACAGGAATGATGATGCCAAAGCCCGTCATAATCAGGGCCAGGCTCGCTGGCAGGATAAACAGCGCCCCGGTTCTCCGCTTCTTCGGTGCGTCTGGCCGACTCATTGCCGCCAGCTGTATTCCTTCTATTATTTCGCTTGTTATTTCATGATCTGATGGCGTCGTCTGCATAAATTGAACTCTACTCTTTCCAGGTTTATATGCATGAGAACAAAAAAGATTATCTTTTTCATTCCCTTTCGAAGGCGAACCTCCCGCCTTCGAAGCTGATATGCAGACTGTCTAAGAGACTATTTAATCCCCATCACACTAGGTACCTCTCCTCGCGCGTTCATCCGCACGCCGAAGGCGCGCCCTCTTAATAGTAAACTTTTTGCATTTTCTGCACTTTTCTAATTTTTTGCAAATCGTGCAAAAAATTAGAAAAGTGCAGAAAATGCAAAAAGTTTACTATTAGCCATAAAGAGCGGCGAAGCCGCGATAAGTTAGAGTACAGCAAGGTGGAGGTGATGGAAATCAAACACTTTCTAAGCGGTCGTTGTTGCCATAGTGCCCCGGGCCGTCTCCTCTACGACAAAGTCAACCACCGCCTGATGGCTGCCTGTACTGTGATAGATAGCCCGCTGCCGTGTTGCGCCATTGCCGTTGCGTAGTGTAGTGTCCACCAGCGTTGAGATCTCGTCCCACGTGCCGGAGCTTTCCAACGTCGGACGCAGGAAAGAGAGCATCTGGGCGACGAGCTCGTGGGCAGGCACGGGACGCGCGGCGTGAACATCGATGAGGTTCGCGTTGAGGCCATAGCGGGCGGCATGCCAGTGGGCGGCACGCAGCAGGTCGCGTGAGGCCCGGAGGTAAGGTTGTTCCTGCAGAACCTGTTCGTAACAGGTCTGGACCAGGGCGCGGATAAGCCCTGTAATCATGACGGCCTCATCAACGCTCATGCACACATCCATAGTGCGAAATTCGATGGTTGGAACGTGCTCTGAGATGCGAATGTCCCAGTAGAGATGGCTGCTATCCACAATACTATTCGTGTTCACAAGCAGTTGCAGCAGGCTGTTGTAGTCTGTAAGAGATGTGATGGAGGGCGGCGGGCCAGCCATAGGCCAGCGCCACCATATCTCGGTGCGGAAACTATCATAGCCCGTGTCGTCCCGCAGCCAGAAGGGTGAATTGGCGCTCAGGGCCAGCAGAGGAGCGAGCCAGAGACGTACACGGTTGATGATCTGGAGCGCGATCTCGCGTTCTCCACATCCTATGTGGACGTGGCAACCGAAGATAACCTGTTCGTGGGCCAGTTGTTGATACCTCTGTTCTATCTGCCTGTATCGTTCGTCGGGACTGATGGGCTGATCCTTCCAATGCGAAAAAGGATGTGTGCCTGCGGCCGCGATCTGACGACCAGCCTGGGCGGCTGCGGTGATGACGGTTTGACGTGCCTGAATGAGCGCGCTACGAACTTCGTCCAGGCTGTAACAGACGGGAGTGGCAATTTCAATCTGGCCCCGTTGCATCTCGGGCTGTACTTGTATACCTGTGGTCAGAGGCGTTTCTATAGAGGAAAGCAGACGTTCGGCATCGGTGGCGAGGGCTCGTGTTGAAGGATCGATGATCTGATATTCCTCTTCAACTCCCATTGTCCATGAATCTGAGAAAGGTGACATGAGTGACATGAGTGACATGCGCGAAAACTCCTTGATTTCAGTACCCGCAAATGTTTCTTTCTTTGTTTTAGTATCCTCAACCTTTCAGTATCCTCAACGGACCGTGAAGGACAAAGCTTCTGTCACCTTCTCGAGGGACAGGATAGACGAAAAATCCTAAGAGGTCAAGTGAAATGGATTAGGGAGATACAGCGACGTGTGTGCATGCTTCACAGCGACGTGCCGGCCAAGAAATCCTGCGCTGGATTGAGGTAAAAATAACGGTATCTTGCTTTGATCCGTTGTAAATCTTGTCTCATATTATTATGCATGATAGGCCCCTCTCAAATAGGTATTTTTATCACTTA
>CAXTXB010000318.1:3231-7069 GCA_964247965.1 uncultured Dictyobacter sp.
GCGCAAAAAATTAGAAAGGTGCAAAAATGTAAAAAGTTTAATATTACTTAGAAAGAGCGGCGAAGCCGCAACAAGTCAGAGTATGGGAAGGTGGAGGTGATGGGGATCAAACGCTCTCTTAGAATATGCCCACTTGCGTTTTTAACAGCACTCATGCATAATGGATGCGTGTTGAGGCTGCTGCGTTCGCGCCCGCCATGTTGCGTAAGGTTGAAATTTTGCACCGGAGAGATAATGCTAAAATGGTAGAATTGGTTCACGAAAGCGACGAATTGTCAAAGCAACTTCATGCGTTTCGTGCCACTCATAGTGTAAAGCGATGTCACGTAGATACTGTAGAGGGTACAGGTGGTAGAGTTGGGAGCGATTGGGAGTATTTTAGCAGCGGATATGGAAATGAGACGTTGCTGCTGCTTCCAGGTGTGCATGGTCGTGGCGAGGTGGCATTTCAGCATATCTTGCGCTTTGAGCAGGGCTATCGTGTTATTTCACCCAGCTATCCTACCGGCGTGGCGACGGTTGCGCAGTTAGTTTCTGGACTGGTCTCTATTCTCAGGGCGGAACAGGTCAAGACGGTCTATGTCGTGGGTGGATCGTATAGTGGCATGCTGGCGCAGTGCCTGGTACGTAGTCATCCGGAACTTGTCAGGATGCTCGTGCTTGATCATACCAGCCCACCCAGTTTATCCCAGGCCAGGCTCTATAAATTCTATCGTATTGTACTGAGCTTGCTGCCCCTCTCATGGCTGCGTCGCCTGTTCAAATTCGGCAATGAACTTGGCACGCGAGGGATAACGAGCGGGCAAGACTTCTGGCGTGGCTATTTCGACGACATCATTACTTCCATGACCCGGACGGACTATCTGAGTCGCATTCAGGTCTGCATCGACTTTTACCAGAACTACAAGTTCGCGCCCGACGACCTGCGTTCCTGGCGGGGCAAGATCCTCATCATCGAGTCGGACGATGATGCATATGTCTCTGCGCGGCAGCGGGCGTCTCTCAGGGCTCTCTATCCACGAGCTCGGGTGTATACATTTCATCATACCGGCCATGCCGCCTGGGCCAACGAGTTTGCGACCTTCTTCTCCGTTATCGCACAGTTCTTACAAGAGGAAATTTGAGGCATGCAGAGTGGAATAAACAGGCTGGCATCTAGTCTGCTGACGCTCTTTGCGCTCGACCGGCTCTTAAAGCTGGCGGCGATCATACACTTCTTTCATCGCCCGCCTCCGCCCGCGCCAGAGTCATGGCCCACCATCACGCTCTTCCAGCCGATTACGCGTGGTGTGAGTGGTCTATCAGGCAACTTGCGTGCGCGGGTCCTGCTCGACTATCCCATTGCTATCCAGCATCTGTGGATTTGCGATGCGCAAGATAAGGTTGCGCAGGAGCAATGCAAGGCGCTTCTGGCAGAATTTCCGCGTTTGCACGCTCAATTGCTCCTGGTTGAAGCTGCCGGCGGGCGGGCGGTGGCGTCCAAGATTGAGAAGCTGCTGGCCGCGCTTCCACATGCCACTGGCGAGGTCTTCTGGTTTTTGGATGATGATGTCGCACCCCGTCCAGATGCCGCCCGGCAGTTGCTGTCTTACCTCTTTCAGCCGCAGGTGGGAGCGGTCTTTGGTCTCGCCTGTTATACCAACTGGCGCACTCCCTGGTCGAGCTTGATGAGCGCATTCGTCAATGCCAACGCCCTGTTGAGCTATGTGCCGCTTACCTATCTAACAGAACCATTCACAATTACTGGCCACTGCTTCGCACTGCGGCGCGAGGTATTTGAGCAGACCGGCGGTTTCAGCGGGATGGAGCGGCGCATCGATGATGATCATGAAATAGCCCGCAGTGTGCGCAAGCTCGGCCTGTGCAATCTGCAGACGCCGGTAATCTATGACGTGGACAACGATTTCACCTCGTGGCAGGCCTATAGCAAGCAAATGAAGCGCTGGTTCATCTTTCCCCGCCAGGCCATGCTGCCCTTTATGAGCCCTCGTGAGCAGGCGATGTCGCTGCTGGGCAGCCTCGGTCAGTTCTTGCCCCCCATGCTTTTGCTGCTGCTTCTCTTTACCTGGAGGTGCTCCGTCTTCCGCGCACTTCTTGCCAGCCTGGGACTCTTCGGCTGCGTATACCTCTTCAACGAAATCTGCTATGTGAGGCGTAAAACTCCGCCCAAAGGCTGGCTTGTGCTACCCGTCGTTGCTCTCTTTGTTCCGCTACAGATATTATGGGTACTTGTCTCGAATGACGAGATTGAGTGGCGCGGACAGCGGCTGCGTATCTCTGTGGGAGGAGAGATGGAAGTTATGGCTGGTCATCATTGATAATAATGACTCATCGGGAAGTTTTGAAAAACGAGGACCAGCATGTTCAGTCTAATAGCTAACCATCAACTATAGGAGGCAGTTCTATAAAAGTTCGAGCGTTCCACTTAGCCTATCGCTTTTCCTTACACCCTCATGCTTGAGAATAATTATATGGGAGAAAAATTGTTTTCCCAAGAGTAAAACTATACCTGGATCAACACCGGTATGAGAGGCTTCAATGGTGGCGCGTGATACAATAATTGAAGATATAATTATATAGAGAAAGGTAGATTGTGTCTTGAATACGCTGCAAAAAGTGGGCTGGGGCCTGGGAGCGCTCATGTTGGCTGAGAAGCTCTGGAAGCGGAGCGCGATAACTGCTTTCTTTCGGCAAGCTGTACCGCCGCCAGCAGCAGAGCCGCCGCGGCTTGTGAGCATTATTCAGCCTGTGTTGAGCGGCGACCCAACGATGCAAAGCTGTCTGGAAGCAAACTTACATCTCAAGAGTGCCAGTGCGCTTGAATATATCTGGCTGGTTGATGACGATGACGACGAAGGCTATCGTGTCTGCAAGGAGCTGCGTGCGCGCTATCCTGGTCTGGACATACAACTGGTGACTGTGCCGCCGCCGCCGGATGGATGGAATCCAAAGAGCTTTAAGCTGATCGAGGGCAGAAAGGTTGCCTGGGGAGACGTGATCTGTGTGCTCGATGACGATACGATGCTCCCGGAGAACGGGCTGGATGTCACTCTGCCGTTTCTGGATCAGCCAGGGACCGGGCTAGCGTTTGGCTTGCCCTACTATGTCAACTTTTCCAATAGCTGGTCGAGTATGGTCTCAACCTTTGTCAATAGCAATAGCCTGCTCACCTACATCCCCTACACAGCCCTCTCGCAGCCCTTCACGATTAATGGCATGTATTATGTCATGCGTAGCGCGTTGCTCGATTCTATAGGCGGCTTTGAGGCGATCAAGCATATGTTCTCGGATGACTTTGCCATCGCCCATCTCTGCCGCATCCACGGCTATAGCCTGGCGCAGTCACCTGTCTGCCACGGCATCAGTACCCAGGTGCGCGACGCGGCACACTATTTCAATCTTCTGCAGCGCTGGTTTGTCTTTCCGCGTGAATCAATATTGCGCTATGTATCGTTCCGTAATCGCATGCTCGTTTATTTGTCTGGAATCACTCCCACCCTCTTTCCACTCTTCCTGCTGCTGGCGCTTTTGCTGCGTCCATCACGCTCGAAACTGATTTACACCTTACTCTACTTTAGTTGTAGCTGGGCCGTCGTGAATGAGCTGAACAAGAAATACCTGCGTCACGCCCAGCCTGCTAATAAAGCATGGCTGGTACCAATTATGCTTGTGCTCATTCCAATACAAATAGTATTCTCGCTGTTCTTGCCACAACGCGCGAACTGGCGTGGCAACATTGTGCAGGTTGAACCAGGAGGTGGCTTCAGGTACACACGCCGAAGGAGTAAGGAGTTATCCCAAACTTTTGAAAGATGATGAATATTGTATTTTTACGTGC
>CAXTXB010000319.1:0-2418 GCA_964247965.1 uncultured Dictyobacter sp.
CGTATAACCAGTAAGTGTTTGGAATAAAAAATGAGAGAAGGAAAGTACTTAAGGTACACTGAATAGAGGAAGTTCATCAAAAACTACATTGACCATAGCCCTCCAAAACATGTATTATAGAGGCACGATAGAAAGAAAAGAGACCGGGGAGAAGATTTCAATGCAACCCTTCCACTGGTAAAGAAGTATACTGAAAGTATTGTCATGAAACAGACATCTTTTTGGAATAAACTGAAACAACCAATTATCGGCCTTGCTCCTATGGATGGCGTGACTGACGCTCCCTGCCGCACTATGCATGGTATGCATGGAAAACCTGACGTTGTGCTTACTGAATTTACAAACGTCGAAGGTCTGTGGCGTGGGAGTAACCGTATATTCCGCGACTTTCTCTATACACCGGTAGAGCGCCCCGTTGTAGCCCAGATTTTCGGCTGCCAGCCCGAATACTTCTATAAAGCGGCCCATATCGTTTGTGAGCTAGGTTTCGACGGCGTCGATATAAACATGGGGTGTCCCGCGCGAACTGTCGCGAATAAAGGCGGAGGCGCAGCCCTGATACGCTTACCAGATACGGCAAAAGCTATCATTCGTGCAACGCAGGACGGAGTACGCGACTGGGCTAACGGCCAAACCCTGGAAGATCTGGACATGGACGCGACACGCATACGTCAAATCCGCCAGATGAATGAGGACCGCATCCTCTGGGGAGATACTCCTTCCAGTGAGCGCCGTCTATTGCCAGTTTCAGTAAAGACACGTCTGGGGTACGACTCCATTGTGATTACAGATTGGGTGCAAGAGCTTTTAGAGCTTGAGCCTGCGAACATCACTATTCACGGCCGTACACTGGTTCAGCAGTACAAAGGCGAGGCAAATTGGGATGCAATAGCCGCCGCCGCCGAGCTTGTACGTAAGACAGATACTTTAATTCTAGGAAATGGTGACATCCATACACTCTATCAAGCAGCCGAGCGTATTCGTACAACAGGCGTTCATGGTGTGCTGATTGGGCGAGCAACTTTTGGGAATCCCTGGCTCTTCCAAAACAAGGAGGAGCTCAAATACTTACTAAACACTGGTCAAAATCTGACTCCCGAAAGCCTTCCTGGAGTCATGCCTTCTCGTGTAGAACGCCTGGATATGGCACTTGAGCACGCACGCGTGCATGCCAGACTCAAGGGCGAAGATCACTTCGTCGAGTTGCGCAAACACATGGGCTGGTATCTCGGTCACTTTCCTGGCGCAAAACGCGTTCGCAACGAACTTGTGCATATCAATAGTCTCTCCGATGTTGAACAGATCATTCGCAACGCTTTAGATCATCCTGAAGAGTTTGGGGACGAAATACCGGAGCCCGAGCAATTAAATGACCCGGAACTGGATATAACTTGCGCAATCTAAACCAGCGTTTTACAAGACAGGACGCGACGGGACAAAAAGGTTCTTCATTAAGAAGAACCTTTTTGTTCTGAAAAAAACACTATAGCGCCTATCTATCGCCAGGATAAGCGCTACAAACGAGCCCATCGTAGAATGCGGAATAATTAGCAGAGGAAGAACAACAGGACGAACAAAGCGTCGTGCTTTACCTGTCCCTAAAACAACGAGAAGTTTGACCACTGCACCTACATTGTGCATATCAGGTAAGCATCGCTCACCTATTTAGACCAACACTCCTTCAATCTCACCGACCAACTTCTGAATTTCACGGAGGCGCTGTTCAGCAATTTCAACATTTTCTAATGCTTGGGCTAAAATACGTGCCTCTAGTGAGGGGTATGTTTCGGCGATCTCGGGATCAATAGAACCGCCCACCAGTTCCAGGGCCCGGTTCAAATTGTTTTCCAAGGCTCCAATTGACATGATTTGCAACCTCTCAAAGCTTAGATTCGGAATACTACCAATGGACAATCTAGATAGACAGTGCCTTCAGACATAAATATGCGCTCCGCATAACTTGTACTACGTAAACCCATGCTCATCGGTTACAACCAATCACACGAGTTTTTCTTTGCCAACTGTACTTAGTTCATATTACACTAGACGCAAACAGTGAACATAATGGGGCTACCAATATTTTCGCTTGACATTAGACGCTCTCAGAATAATATGTCCAATACTCGACTTGATTTCGGGCAATGGAAAGAACTAGAATGCTATCACACCTGTGACCTATTTAGCATCAGAGCTCTTAAGTTTATCATAGAAAAGCTACAAGGACGCTTCATCCACTCATAAATAGTATTACCATAAGCATCATAGCAGGGTTTACGAGACAATACAACAAATGAGTACCTCTTTGCATATCCTCTACGTACTTTAGGCTAAAGCTTAGCGAAGAAATGGCTAATACACAATTTTTTAAAAATTAAAAAAAAAATTTTTTTAAATGTATTTTTTTTGTGAAAGTCGTTT
>CAXTXB010000319.1:2428-7056 GCA_964247965.1 uncultured Dictyobacter sp.
GCAACATACGATGTTCTTCATTTTTCAAAAATTCGGGATGAGCCATTTTAAGTTTAGAAGAATTAGAGTGGCTGAAATTTAGCTTAGAAGTTCTATTGCAGCGCTTTATTTGTTGTTTTAAAAAGTGGGAAAATGCTATGATCTTTAGGTATCCGCATGAACACAATTGGGTTGGATCAAGCACAACAGATAATGTTGGAGCACAAGGTCTTGACGTGCTTTCCACATTGTAATCTTCTTCTTTACTATATAAAAGAGTCAGAAAGGGAAGAGCCATGCAAAAGAACTATGCCACACATCAAGCAGAGGTTATGGTGGATGCACCAGTCCACCAGGTTTATACCTTATTTACGCACTTCAACGATTTTCCTAAATTCATGAGTTTCGTCAAGGAAGTCACCTACATTGATGATCAGAACAGCCATTGGGTTGCTGAAATTGCCGGTCGTCATGAATGGGATGCAGTCAACGAAAATTGGATTCCGGACCGCCAGGTAGGATGGCGCTCTACGAATGGGATAGAAAACTTTGGGCAGGTGACATTCGAGTCTGTTAGTTCAAATCAGACACGGGTGAATGTAGCCATCAACTACAATCCTCCCGCAGGCGTCCTTGGTGACGCTGGAGAGAATCTCGGCGTCGGCGCTCGCTTTCAAAGTGCCCTGGAGCACGATCTTAATCACTTTGCACAGCTAGTCGAGCAAGCTCCTGCCGGTGCTCTTGATCCCAACTCATCTAACTATCTCTTTCACGCCGACAGCGCCGCCGCGAAGGGGCAAACAACATCACGCCAAAATGAGACGATGTATGATGATGCAAGCGGCACCCAGGTGACTACGGACCGCGATGCCACAGGTACAATAGGTGAACGCCTGGCGGCAAATGATATTGATACTGGCGCTGTTCCTATAGAGCCCACAGATAACCTGTAGACTCTCATCGTCTCCGCATGCTCAGTTGATGAGTTGACACAGCTTCGCTGCGCGATACACTTCTCCTATCTATTTTTGCTTTTTCTCCACATTTCGGCGGAGCTCGAAATGTGGAGAAAAAGCAAAAATAGAAAAACGGGACGAGCGCCGAAGGAGCACGAACGCGAAGGAACTCTGGCACTCTTTTTCAAAAAAAGTCAAGTCCTGGAATACGTTAGGACCTTTTCCAGGACTTGACTTTTCTCTTAGGATATGGTATAGTTATTACATTCCCATTAAGGGATGCACCAGGGAAACGAAGAGACCTTGGCACTTGGCGTAAGCCTTGCATAAGTAACCCGAAAGGAGAATTTACTTATGATTATAATGAAGAAACCAATTCGCCTGCTCGGAGTTGTATTTCAGATTGACCAGGAGTGCCCGTAGATGCGGGCGAGCCAGTGCCCCTGAGCATTAACCCACGTTCTGTATCTGACTCAAGCCTTCTCTTTATGGGTTTTGTTTCATCTAGACGCTTATGTGCGTCCAGGGTGGTGTGAAGGTAAACAGGGGATGCTACTGCATTTTGGCAGTAACCTATACGTATTATGATAGGGCTCGGTTCACATAATACAGGAGTTGTGAAAAAGGAAAAGACACAACGAGAGTTGGATAACTGCAGTTATCCAACTCTTTTCCTACTAACTGATAGCTTCCTTCGCTCTTTCTTACTCTCTGTAGGTCTTAATCATCCCCAAGTGAAAGTACCGCCATAAACGCTTCTTGTGGGATCTCTACGCTACCTACCATCTTCATCCGTTTCTTGCCTTCTTTTTGCTTCTCCAGTAGTTTGCGTTTACGTGATATATCTCCGCCATAACACTTGGCGAGCACATCTTTGCGTACTGCTTTTACAGTTTCACGCGCAACGACGCGTGAGCCAATAGCAGCCTGGATTGGTACCTCGAAGAGCTGGCGCGGAATAAGACTGCGTAGTTTTTCGACCAGCGCCCGCCCTTGATGGTAGGCACTTTCGCGGTGCAAAATCAATGAGAGGGCGTCAACAGGCACTGCATTGACCAGAATATCAAGTTTGACGAGATCAGAGGCTTGATAACCAGCAAAGCTATAGTCGAGTGACGCATAGCCCTGCGTGCGTGACTTTAGCTGATCATAAAAGTCGATGATGAGTTCCGCAAGTGGCATACCATAGGTGAGCAAGACACGTTCGGCCTCGATATATTTTAAGTCTTTATAGATGCCACGCCGCGAGGTAACCAGGTCCATAATAGTTCCGATATAACGCGAGGGAGTAAAGATTGAAATATCCATCATCGGTTCTTCGATTTTTTCGATCTCTCCGAAAGAGGGCATATCCGAAGGATTTGCAACCTCAATGACTTCTCCACCAACCTTTGTGACATGATACTCTACGCTTGGTGCGGTAGCCAGAATTTCCATGTCATATTCGCGCTCCAGACGCTCCTGGATGATCTCCATATGTAGTAGACCTAGAAAGCCGCAGCGAAAGCCAAAGCCCAGCGCGTTCGACGTTTCAGGCTCATAGAAAAGGGCCGCATCATTTAGTTTCAGGCGATCCAACGCATCACGTAGCTCTGGATAGTCGCTACTATCGACGGGATAGAGACCAGCAAAGACCATTGGTTTAGCAGGCTTATAACCGGGAAGAGCCTCTATATGACCGAGCGCATTTGGAACGGTCATGGTATCGCCCACGCGACAATCTTTCACATTTTTGAAGCCTGTCGCAACATAGCCAACTTCGCCGGTTGTCAATGTCCCGGTTGAGATGAGGCGAGGCTGAAAATAACCAGCCTCTAGAATTTCAGCTGTGCTACCAGACGCCATCATCGCCAGGCGCTCCCCCTGGCGTAGTTGGCCGTCGATGATACGCATATAAGCGATAACGCCTTTGTACGCATCGTAGTGGGAGTCAAAGACGAGGCCGCGCAATGGACTATCAATATTTCCTTTAGGAGGTGCAATCTGCTTTACGATCGCTTCCAGGATATCCTGAGTACCAATGCCCTCTTTCGCGGAGGCCAGAATGCTTTCCTCTTTCGGAATACCAATAACATCTTCAACCTCTTGCCGAACCTTATCTGGTTCAGCACTGGGGAGATCAATTTTATTGATTACGGGAATAATGGTAAGATCGGCTTCCACAGCAAGATAGAGGTTTGCCAGAGTTTGCGCCTCGATACCCTGGGTTGCATCAACCACTAGCAAAGCTCCCTCACAAGCAGCAAGGCTGCGCGAGACCTCGTAGGTAAAATCGACGTGGCCGGGAGTGTCGATGAGGTTCAGTTCGTATTCCTCGCCGTTCAAGGCGTTGTAGCGCATACGCACAGCCTGCGCTTTAATCGTAATGCCCTTTTCGCGCTCAAGATCCATCTGGTCGAGAGTCTGTGCGAGCAACTCACGCTTAGAGACCGTTCCGGTATATTCTAGTAGACGATCAGCAAGTGTTGACTTGCCATGGTCAATGTGGGCAATGATACAAAAGTTTCTAATATGTGCCAGATCGGTCATTCTATTATTCCTCCACACAACACTTCTTCACCATCCTCTGCATTGTAGAATACGGCGGCCTGCCCGGGAGTGATGGCGCGTTGTGGGTTTACCAATGTTACTTGCACGCGGTTCCCCTCAAGTGGAGTTACCAGCGCGGGCTGTTCAAGAGCTTTGTAACGAACACGTACCAGGGCCTTGAATGAATCAGTTGGTGTTTCACCGCTCGGATAATGCATCTTGCTGACCACAAACTCACGCTCTTCCAGGGCCGAGGCAGAACCAACCACAAGAGCATTTTGAGCGGAATCAATCTTGAGAACATGTAAAGGTTCCCGCGAGGTGATGCCAAGACCCTTACGCTGCCCAATAGTGTAGTAAGCCAGACCGCGATGACGACCCAGCGTATTCCCTTGCTGATCATAGATGGGTCCAGGCCTGGGTATCGAGATTAATGACCCAACTGGAGACGAAACAGCGCCGACCGGCGACGCCATCTCTGTTTCCCTGGTAGTAGTGTAGCGATCAATAAAGCCGCGATAATCATTCTTCGCCACAAAGCAAATTTCCTGGCTCTCCGCCTTTGTTGCAACCGTCATGCCTCGCTCGGCCGCCATTGCACGAACCTGAGGTTTGGTATAACCACCGAGTGGGAAACAAGCATGTGCCAGTTGAAACTGGTTCAAAACATGCAGAACATAGGATTGATCCTTCTCGCGATCGATTGCGCGCCGCAGGCGACGCTTACCTGTAATTGGATCATCGTCCACGCGTACATAGTGGCCTGTCGCCAGGTAGTCGGCATTCAAAGCCAGTGCACGGTTGAGCAGCACAGTAAAGCGAATATGACGATTGCAGTTCAGGCAGGGGTTCGGAGTACGCCCGGCTACGTAGTCTTCGTAAAAAGAGTCCACGATCCTCTCTTTAAACTCTTGCTCTACATTCACTAAGTAGAAAGGAATATCGAGCATACGCGCAACGCGTCTGGCATCGTCCACGGACTCCAGAGAGCAGCATTTATTTTGCACGACGCGCTCGACTCCATCATCTTCATCTTCAATAACACCTGGCTCGGACCAGAGGCGGAGCATAATGCCAATCACCTCGTGGCCTTGTTCTTTGAGGAGTGCAGCGGCGACCGAGCTGTCTACGCCGCCGCTCATTGCGACGACTATTCGTGCCATG
>CAXTXB010000320.1:0-7036 GCA_964247965.1 uncultured Dictyobacter sp.
CGTGCCAGGGTTGGGTTACTGCGTAAGTAATCGCTGCCGCAATATCCTGACTTTCGAGTGGAGTCAGCGAACTAACCCAGTCTGTCGTCGTCTGCTTCGCATCAGGATTAGTAATATGCTCAGTTAATTCTGTGGCCACAGCACCCGGTTCAATGATCGTCACGCGTATTCTATTCTTGTAAACTTCCTGCCGAAGCGCTTCTGAAAACGCCCCCACGCCCCATTTCGTCGCGTTGTAGACCGCAGCACCTGCACGAGCAGTGCGACCTCCTACCGACGAAATATTAACGATATGGCCCGCATTTTGTGCCTTTAACAAAGGTAGCGCAGCATGAGTTGTATACATCAGACCAAGGAGGTTGATATTGATCATGCGACGCCAGTCCTCTGTATCAGCACCATCAATGGGGCCAAGCAACATTACACCCGCGTTATTCACAACGATGTCCAGGTGATTCCACTGAGCATGCGCCTTTTGCACCATCTCGCGTGCCTGCGCCTCATCCGTCACATCTGCCTCAATTGCGATAGCCTCTCCGCCGCCTTGTGTGATGCGGTGAACCAGCTCTGCAAGCCGGTCCTCGCGCCGCGCCGCAACAGCGACGGCAGCTCCCTGGGCAGCCAGCGCCATAGCCGTTGCCTCACCAATGCCCGACGAAGCCCCCGTCACCAGCGCCACCTGACCCTTAAGCACCGACGTCCACTGCGATTCACGTTCCATTTTTTGTAGATCCGTCAACGTATATCTCCCTTTTCTTATAGTCTATAGTCGTGGAGTGTGAAGCATCCATCCAACGAGATTTTTATAGGCAGGACAAATGTACTTTAGTTACTTTCACGAATGAGTATAGTGTAGTGTTGACAAATAAGCGCGCAATTTGCATACTCACGGATGAGCGAATCTGAAATAGTATATGATATACAGCATTATATTCTAGTTTTTGTAAGAAAAGAGGTAGCGTAATAAAGAAAGAATTATTGATAACGGAGGTTTTTAGAGTAGAGTTACGCAGACGAGATTGCATCCAAATAATATCATCTATCATCTCTGCTAATTTATGTGCGATCGCTTGAGTTACAGGAAAGTCATAAATAACCGGTTTTCCACTGCTAACCCTTTGAGAGAGGCCGGGCTCGTATGAGTAATTGGAGTAAATTACCATTGTTGAAGCAAAGACAAGCTTAAAAAGCTCCTGAATATGAACATCTTTCATGGCAGAAATAAAATCCTGAGTAATTAAAACTTTACGAAGCACTAATGGGCTGTAGAAATTTGCACGCGTTTTAAACCTGATGGTGTGACACTACGTGGAGTGTATGATGAATCTATTTTCTTGGCACAAAAATCCTTAAACCGCTGTATTTCGCTTTTTAATAAAGATGTGTCATAGAGATAAGCATTTGCCTTTATGCGACATGCTAACGCTGCATAAGAATTAATTTCAAAACCAATTGCATCATGGCCAGCCAGTATGGCCTCAACCAGGGTCATGCCAACTCCTGAGAAGGGGTCGAGAACCGTACTATGGTTATTCAAATGACGATGTATCGCATCACCAACGAATTCACTGGCAAAACCGGCAATCCAGGGAACTCATCTATGGATTGGCAGCGTTTTATTTTTAGCGAAGGCTGGATCGCTAAAAGCTGAAATACTATTGTTTGTATGAAGTGTATTTTCTGTGTTTTTATCATTTAAAAGATTTAGTTGCTCTATCTCCCCTGAATTTGCATTGGTTTTCATTAAATGCTCCACGCCCTTATTCCGTGCGAGGTACTATATGTATTCTTGATACGTTCGGTTATAGTAACAAGCCAGGAGAGCGAAGTCAAGGTATATTTTATAGAGAAAGAATTTAGTTGCTCTGCATGGAGATTTCGCGTAGGATGTGAGTGTGTTGTGAATATATTGTTTGGCGAAAAGAGAAGAAAGTAGGAGGAGTATGCTGCAGTATAATTGGGAGAACGTTTCGAAGGTTATAAAGTCTGAGGTGAATACGTTAGTAACAGAGTTTCAGAATCTGCTGCAAGAGAATCTGATAGGGATCTATTTGCATGGGTCTTTGGCGCTGGGAGGTTTTAAGCCGGAGCGGAGCGACATTGATCTGTTGGTGGTGACGGGACAAAGGATAGAATTGGAAATAAAGAAGAAGATCATCGAATTGCTGCTCCGTATCTCTAGATTTCCAGTTCCTGTAGAAATAAGTTTTCTGGTCGAGAAGGATATATTCCCTTATAAGAGCCCTCTCCCTTATGATCTGCACTATAGCGAAAAGTGGCGTGAGAAACTGCGGCAGGATCTACGTAACGAAGGATGGAAGCACTGGGACAAAGACACGAAGCATGACCTCGATCTAGCTATCCACCTCACCATCCTGCATCAACACGGTATCGTATTGTATGGCAAACCTATTGCGGAAGCGTTACCAGTTGTGCCAGAACAAGACTTTCGGGATGCACTCATCATAGACCTGCGTGAGGCTGCTGAGAACCGTCTCCACAACCCGATTTATTTCGTCTTGAACGCATGCCGTATTGAAGCCTACCTGCGCGAAGGCAAACTTTTATCCAAAGATGCCGGAGCAGAGTGGGGCCTGATGAAACTGCCGGAACAATTTCATGTGTTGATTGAACAATCGCTCGCCCTTTATCGTGGTGAGCGACCAGGAAGGCCGGCTGGCCGCAGCATCCTGAACGACTTTGCCATATTTATTGAGAAAGAACTCCAGGAAATGTAAAGAGAGCAACAGATCCGCTAAAAGCTTCTTTTGTACCTCCATAGAACAATGGTTGTCTTCTACTATGTCTTCTACCACGCGTGAAAAGACATAGTGTAAAGAATTTTATGTAATTTTTATACATTTAGCATAGACAAAGCGAAGAGAATATGCTAAGCTAATTAAAGATACAGCTTCCGTTTGTATAGATGCTCATGCACTATCGATATCTCTTCTGCGTATCTATGAATACTAATAGTAGTGATGATTGATAGAGATGTCCACGAAGTATAAACATAGACTTTCGATGCACGCTGGAAAGCCGCCTGAGATCTACTTTTAGACGGAAATGTACGAAGAGTAGGCGTGAAGCTGCTAAGCTGGAGAAGTTAAGAGAAATCCTAGCGCGACAAGAAAAGCGTTATTGACGATTACGAAGGTATAGCGCTTCCTGAAACCTGTGCACCATACCTCGTCAGAGCCAGCGTATAGCCCTCTGCAACACTTTAGTGTTGCAGAAATTATAGACGTAACAGTGAGCCATACACTTTAAGCTATTGGGCACGTGTATGTCCTATTAACAGCTTATAATAACACATTAGGACATGCATGCTTCCAAGAGCGTATTGCTTGCCAAAGAAGTCAAGAAGCCGAATGAGAAAGCTAAAGTATTAAACTATAAATGCATCTTTATGTATTTTCAAATCATCGGCAGTAAACTCCCCATCTCCAACCGAGTAAAAGTTGAAGTATTCACAAACATCTTTTCCCACCATGCTAAGAATAGCAATCGTGCGGGACACCGAGTTCCAGCGTTTAAACCTCTGAATGTTTGAAGTTATGCATTTGCATAAGAATATAACCCGTCTCAAGGATCGAAGAGATCTCGATACCGAACGAGCGAGTTTTGAGGCGTGTACGAGAGAGAACATTGCGAACAGGCCGCATCTCCTGATCCCACACACCGGATTCTTGAGCCTCTTGCAAACGTTTGCGACTGCGCGCCACAGCATTTTCGGATACGCGGCCGCTATTAAAGCTTGCTAGTAGGACCTCATAAGGACAATAGTAGGGATAAGCTTCGAGCAAGGGCAAGAGCACACAAATCTCACTCGTCGTAAACTGCTGCTCCATCAACATATGAGGGCGCTCCTGCTTACAAACGAGATGAGAGAGAGTGCCAAGCGTCGTATTCATGGCCAGCGTATGGCCTGTTGGTAGCAAACCCTGTAAAGAGAAATGCAATACCTCTTCACTGTTTTCCTGCAAGTAGCTAACGGGCGCTTTGACTTTGCGCAGGGAAACTTTTTGCATAGTGGTGCTCCTTGTCTGGTCGGCTCATGCACGATGAGATAAATGACGTGGGTCGTCGGATAAGGATACATCTTCTGCGGGCATCAATTACTCCACGTATTCAGAAGTACCGCACACGTAGCAGAGGGCGCATCTGAAAAAAGTAAGTAATAACTCACCCCAATGTGAATAAACGGATGTCACACAAAAATTGGGCGGCGAACCTCCCTCCTTTCTAGTGGCGATGTATCCATATTTTTGGATATCTATAACACACAAATTGGCTTAAGATATCTGTTCACTAGGATACTGGATGAGTTCCGTTGATGAGCTAGCGTAGGGATGGTATAAAATGCTAGAGCAATTTGGGTACGAGACGGCGGATGATCCCCGACCGTCATTTATCCCCCTGGTAGCCGACACATTGAAAGGGTTATATATTACACATAATATACATTACACGATTGGAGGGTACGAATTCAAGCCTTTATGATGTGAAATATATAGAATAATGCGTTAATCGAAAGATTTGACTGTAAGTGTGACAGCAAGTATTGAAGGATGAAGTAAAGATCGTCACACCACTTTAATTTGCCCACATATGGCTCTCTCTATACAATAGAGAGCAAGACGCATTCCTCATAACAATTCCATGCATTTGTTCCTGAAACTGTATTTTCTGTGGAATCCCTAAAACGAATCCATATTTGCATTTTGATATCAAGCCGTCGGGTCTTTCTAGAAGCTTACCCTTGTCATCCCTCCCTGCAAAGATATTACTAGAGAATAGACGTGTCTTTGGGTATTCCACATTCATCGAAAGAGAATAGCGTATGTTGTATGATAAGGTTGGGCGCTTGAAAAAGATAGGAAGAGAGAAAAAAGAAATGACTGAGTCAGATGGAAAAGAAGCGCAGGAGCTTCTCAGTCAAATGACGCTGGAAGAAAAAATCGGATTGACCATCGGGCGGGACTTCTGGAGCACAAATAGTGTAGAACGATTAGGGCTTGCTCCTATTGCCGTCAACGATGGACCTCATGGCGTACGTAAACCGGTTATCGAAGGTGAAATAGGCATTGGCAACTCGCACCCCGCCACCTGTTTTCCAACGGCTGCCGCACTCGCCTCTTCCTGGGACCGCGCGTTGGTTCAGGAGGTAGGAGAAGCTATTGCTCAGGAGTGCCTGGAGCTGGATGTGCAGGTATTGCTAGGGCCGGGTGTGAATATTAAACGTACTCCGCTGGGTGGACGCAACTTTGAATATTACTCTGAGGACCCTGTACTGGCAGGAGAACTGGGTGCAGCATTTGTGAACGGAGTACAGAGCAAAGGGATTGGCACCTCGCTAAAGCATTATGCCTGTAACAACCAGGAATATGAGCGCATGATCATTAGTGTAGAGGTAGACCAACGCACATTACGTGAAATCTATTTGCCTGCCTTCGAGCGGATCATCAAAAAAGCACAACCCTGGACCGTGATGAGTGCATACAACAAGGTAAATGGGATCTACGCGTCAGAACATCCGCAACTTCTACGCGCTATTTTGAAAGAGGAATGGGGCTTTGAGGGGGTAGTCGTCTCTGATTGGGGTGCAGTGAACGAAAAGGAGAAAGCGCTGGCGGCTGGCCTGGATCTCCAAATGCCAGGTTATACCGGAGATCATACTGAAAAGATCGCGCGCTTTGTACGAGATGGAGCCCTACCTGAAGCCGTCATTAACGAAGCCGCCCTACGCATGATCCATCTTTTATTGAATGGAAGAAAGAACCGTCAGCCTGGCTTTATTTTTGACCGAGACGCCCATCATGCGTTAGCGCGTAAAGCTGCGGCAGAGTCAATCGTGCTTATTAAAAATACAGATTCTTTACTCCCACTACAAAAAGAGAAGCTAAGCTCCGTCGCGCTCATTGGCCGTTTCGGCCAAACTCCTCGTTATCAGGGAGCAGGCAGTTCGCAAGTCGTGCCCACACGTTTGGACAGCACATACAAAGAAATGCAAAACTGGTTGGGTGACCAGATCAAGCTAGCGTATAGCGAGGGTTATGGAGAGGGAGAGGACGAAGCGCTATTGCAGGAAGCTATCGTACAAGCTCAGCAAGCTGACATTGCCATCATATGTGCGGGGCTGCCAGATGCCTACGAATCTGAGGGCTTTGATCGCGCGCATCTTGCAATGCCCGAGTCTCACAACCGTTTGATTACAGAGGTATGCAAGGTACAGGCCAACACCGTCGTTATTTTACATAACGGCTCCGTCGTCGCCATGCCATGGCTTGCAGGCCCGAAGGCAATTTTGGAAGCTGGGCTGGGCGGACAGGCAATAGGCGGTGCCATTGTAGATATACTTGCAGGCAAAGTGAATCCCTCCGGCAAGCTAGCAGAAACATTTCCGATACAGCTAGAAGACACGCCCGCCTACATCAACTATCCAGGTGAAGCACAGAAAGTATACTACGGTGAAGGCCTATTTGTAGGTTACCGTTACTACGAGAAGAGGAAAATGAAAGTACTCTTCCCCTTTGGCCACGGGCTCTCGTATACCACATTCGAATATCGAAATTTGCGGTTGAGCAAAACAGAAATAGGGAAAGGAGAAGATCTGGATATCACGGTTAGCGTGCAAAACAGCGGCTCACGGGCAGGAAAAGAAGTTGTGCAACTGTATGTTCGTGCACTCAACTCGCGCTTTGCCAGGCCCTTAAAAGAACTAAAAGGCTTCAATAAAGTAGAGCTAGAGGTCGGCGAGACCAAAGATGTCCACATACAACTAAATGCACACGACTTTAGTGTCTATGATGGTGGGCGGCAATCCTGGTATCTAGAGGGCGGCGAATTTGAGATCCTGGTTGGGCCATCGAGTGGCCAGGCTGAGCTCAGTGCACGCGTAAACGTCAAAGAAGATCAACACGCGCCAATTTTCTCCAGGTCATCACAACTCAAGCAAGTGCTTCAATGGCCAAAGGCACGAGAGATTTTCACCCGTGCATTCTTTGAATCCCCTGTAATAAGCCTCAGCGAAGAC
>CAXTXB010000321.1:0-3474 GCA_964247965.1 uncultured Dictyobacter sp.
GGTTTCCGAATAGGCGGTATCTATTTTTTAAGCTGCTCCTCCCCCGACTGAAGCGGAACGTAGGTGCTGGTCGCAGAGTCCCAGGTATAGACAATATTGCCCCTGGTATCCGCCCCCATTTTCAGTACAAAGTCCAGCGAATGGTAAAGCGTTGAACGTACATCTACAATAGACCGCTGATAAGAGGGATCGAAAAAGTCCGCCAGCTTCTCATACGAGTACCAGGTCACACCCAGGTGTACGGATATTTCGGGTAACAGAAGCGTACCGCCGGGAAGGTCCGATTGTTTCACCGCTATGCTTCCTTCTAGTGCCTTCCGCAAGCGTTCGGCGTTGTTTTTTGTCTTTTCAAGCGAGAAACCGCGCAGCAAGAGATAGTAGACGCCACTGTAGATGTGATAGAGCTTGCAATGAAGATGATTAGAGAAGAGCGCGGGTAGAAGATCGCGGATGCGCAAGCCGAGGGCTTTATTGAGATTGTGCAGCGTTTGCTCGCCAAAGCTATTGGCGACGGTCTCCTGCACGTTGCTATCCAGGTCAAGCGCAATAAACGAGATGTCCTTGATGAGATCCCTGGAGTCAGAAGAGGATTGTTCGCGCTGCTTGTGCCCTACGTCCGCCCTGATCTCAGCAAGGAGTGTCTCAATATCGAATAGAAAATCGTTCTCAGAAGGAAAGGCTTTGAAAAAAGGATCGACTGAGCCAGGATCTTCGAGGATATCTGTCAGCTTCTCCGTGAGCTGCTGACGCAGTTTGTAAGTATACAGCAGTTCCTCAATGATCTTCACAAGAATTCGAAGGACGCGTTGATCCTCTACTGAGAATGCATCAGTATCATAAGAAGTTACATAGAGCACGCCGAGCGGCAGGCCGGCTTCGGCTCCGACTGGTACTGCGATGCTGGAGCCGACAGAGCCCTCCATCTCGTTATAGGGGATAGTATCTTCGCGTGATAGCTCGCGACGGTAGATAATATTGCTGCTCTGATAGGCCCGCAAGCATAGACTCGCGCCGTATCGTTCGGGCTTGAAGGTTGTCACGCCTATAGTATAACGTGCCTGCTGGCTCTTGGCGCGTACAACAAGACTGCGCTGCTGTAGGGGCAGATGAATATCATTGGGAAGCAGGAGACAGCAATCTTTCCAGCGTTCCTGACCATCAAACTTTTTGCCACCCAGACGGATGACAACATTTGTGAGCCAGGTGAGCACGGCATCGACAAGTTTGGGAGTGAAATCTATGTTTGGATCGACCATGTCTCGCATGCCTTCGCCCATATAGTGGTGCCAGCTCTGCCTATCCTCATAGAGCGGTTCTAGTAGACGTTGGACTGTCGTGATCGCCTTCTCACTGTAGCGCACATGCTGGGCCTCTTCACGCTGTATAACAAGCAGCGTGCGATGAGCCATCGATGCAGGTAGACGCTCTTGCAGCTCTGGTGGATACAGCGGCTGTACACTGTAGTCACTAGGATATTCGAACGATGGCGCTGACGTGAGGAAGGTGAAGAAGGATCGGGTCTGCCCCAACCATCCTACCAGAGCTTCGCCAATATCCTGCATATTCCTCGCAGAAATATCAGAGAAGCTTCCATAACTGTTTTCGTGTCCCGGCAAGATTAATCCAGCATATGAGCCTGATACGTTTTCATAGATAAGCAAGAGCGAGAGCCACAAGGCGCGTGAGGCATAGAAACGCCAGCTCAGCATATCGCGATACACTGTTGTAATACGTTTGTTTATATGCTCGTCCTGTTGTCCATTCTCCAACTCTACCTGCTCAGCTATAGCCTGCCCATTTGCATAAGAAGAGGGAGCAAGCTCGTTCCAGATCTCATCAATGTTCACTGGAATGGAACCCGGCGTCACTCGCGCCTCATCCAGTAGTTCGCGAATGATCGCCAGCTTATCTAACTCCGAGAAAGAGTACTGGCGCTGCCCGGTTGTATCCTTTGTATCGGTCCTTTCTCTAGGACGTAGTGGCTTAATTAATCCCATCTTTTCCCAATCGCGTAGCTGGCTTTCGCTAAAGCCAAACAGACGCGCTGCCCTCCCAATTGTCACTGTGACCTCGCTACGCCCGCGCTGAATGTTCTGCATGACACGTTGTTGTACTGCCTCGTCCTTGAGATGCCGAGCAATTCTCAGCAGATTGCGCTCGTCCATCGCCTTTTCCTTAAAAGTGCAGGGGCGTGATTCTTGTCTTCCGACATACGCGCACATAATAACACACAACTTATTCTTCGTACACCTGTATACGACGTTTTGCTCAATGAAGTATTAAAAAACGAGAGGAAAGTATGAATATTATCAGCCAATTTCTTACAAATTATTTAAGAAGAAGAGCATGGCTCTGTTTGTACTAAAAATAGGTGAGAAGTTTTCTATTGTAGACACCCTCTAGCTTAAAAAAATTGTTTTTCGTTTCTCAAGAAGATATTTGAGGTGAGGATTCTTGTATAATTCAGCCTACGATCAGCATGAATTCTCATAAAAAATGGAAGAGGGAGGAGTTTCTTTATGAGAAAACATTGAATTCGCAAGTTAAGTATGCTATAAAATCTATCAGAGTATGAAAATTTCATTAAGGGTTTGATGTGATAGAGAAGAGGAAGTTTGGATAGGAGAAAAGGGAGGGGGGAGTGAAAAATTGGCTATGGAGAATGTGTATCGTGCATCAGTGCGTCGCGTGAATCCGGTAATCCTCGGCTGATCTTTTCTGGAGGGAGCACTCATGGCTATTCGTCAACCATATAGCAATACTACTGATCTGTATACTGCAAGCGATCGTGTCTGGTGTGAGTTGTACAGCTCCTTGCGTCCTTATATTCTTGGCTGGGTGTATTCCTCGGGTGTATCCTCCTGGCATGGACAAGAGAATGATATTACGGATGATATTCTGCAAGAGGCAGTCATTCGAACGTTAAAGTATACAAAGCTTGCCGAGAGTGGAAGAAGTCTGCCGATTAACTCGATGACCTGCTTTGGCAGGACGGTAGCGCATAATCACTTCCGCGATCTGAGGCGACGAGAATTGCGGCTGGTACGTCCAAATATACAGGAAGGGGCAGAGTCCGCCTTCTTTATGACGCAGGATGAGGAGGAGGACCCCGCCGATATCGCGCTGGACCGGCTGATGCGCATCTCTCTGCTAATGGTGCTTGCCCGTATCATCGTCGATTTCCCCTTGAAGCAGCGGACTGCCTTGCTTATTGATCTGGCGAATCACGCCGACCTGAACGGAGAACAGAGCCACCTCCATGAAGTGTTCTTAGAAGTAGGAGTTGAACTACAAGATTACTGCCAGGCGCTCTCGTCCGACCCACTTGAGCGTAGCCGTCACGCCGCTTCACTCAGCATGGCCTATAAACGTCTGCGGCAAGTGTTTAGCCGCCAAGCTCACGAGAGTCTCGTCTAAGATCAAGGCTCCCTTCGCCCTCACTTCTCGCGCCTTCGGCGCTCATATTATATTTAG
>CAXTXB010000321.1:3484-4355 GCA_964247965.1 uncultured Dictyobacter sp.
TGCCCTAAATTGTGTTAAATAAAAAAAACGAAAGATAAGATGAGCGTCCACCTAAGCTTGTGGTACAATAGCGAAAGCCATCAAGTTTATTTACCACAGCATAAGGATAGTTGTTTATGCCACAAACTGCTGCGTTCGCGCAAGCCTACCTCCCAAAGCTGCAAGCCTATCAAGAAGAATACTTGCAGCGCCTTGCCACACTGGTCAATATCGACTCAGGAACCGGCCAGATCGAAGGCATCAACCAGATCATGTCCCATCTCCAGCAATGGTTGACCGAACTGGACTTTGCGGTCGAGCTCTCTCCCTCAACTGATTTCGGTCCCAATCTAATAGCGCGCCGCTCCGGCAAGGGACAGATGCGTATCCTCATTATGGGCCACGTCGATACTGTCTACGCAGCCGGAGCCGTTCGCGAGCAACCATTCGCAATCAAAGATGGCGTCGCGTACGGACCCGGCGTTCTCGATATGAAGTCGGGAGACATTATGGGCCTCTATGCGTTGCGCACTCTCATAGAGAGCGGCTTTGATCAATACAAAGAATTGGTCGTCGTCTTTAATAATGATGAAGAGGTAGGCTCACCAAGCAGTCGCCAGCTCGTTCGCGAGTTAGCGCAATCGCTAGACTATGCGCTCGTCCTTGAGCCCGCTGGTAACATAAACTCGCTCACTCACTCGCGTAAGGGGACAGATAAATATGTGCTGGAGGTAAGCGGAGTCGCGGCCCATTCCGGTGTCGAACCCTACAAGGGGCGCTCGGCAGTCGTTGAGCTGGCGCACAAGATCATTGCGATTCAAAACCCGCACTCGATCTTTCCAGGTGTGACTTTTAATGTAACCCGTTTAAGCAGCACCGAGCCGCTCAATAT
>CAXTXB010000321.1:4365-4801 GCA_964247965.1 uncultured Dictyobacter sp.
GGCTCGCTGCAACATCTCCGTCCGCTCTTTTAGCGAAAAAGGACTTGATGCGGCTGCGACGGCTCTGGAAACAATTGTTGCCGGTAGTACCGTACCAGATACACACACGACACTCACGAGAACCCCTGGCCGCTCACCCTATGAGCCGACTGAGGAGATACTGCGCCTGGTCTTGCTCGCGCAGCAGGAGGGGGAGGCGTTAGGTTTACATTTAAAGGCTGAGCCAAAGGGCGGCGTCTCAGACGCGAATATACTGGTGGAGGCAGGTGTTCCGACTCTCGATACGCTTGGCCCGGTCGGCGGTGGTATGCATAACTTGAGCCGAGAACATCTGCGTGTCGATTCTATTGTTGTGCGTGGTGCGCTCCTCGCGGGCCTGATCCAACGCCTTTGTCAGGGATAGAAAGTTTTTTATGTTTATACAATGTTTTCCTTA
>CAXTXB010000321.1:4864-7019 GCA_964247965.1 uncultured Dictyobacter sp.
TCTCTACATTTTTTGCGTGCTGCGCAAAAAATGTAGAGAAGGAAAACATTGTATAGCTTTTTCTATTTTCCTTCGCGATAACGATTAGTGATTGGTAAGCGGCGATCGCGTCCAAAGGCCCGTGTTGTGATTTTGATGCCGGGAGGTGCCTGGCGGCGCTTGTATTCGCTGATATCGACCAGGCGCATGATCCGTTCAACCGTTTCCTGTTGAAAGCCCATGGCCAGCATCTCTTCAAAGCTGCGATCATCCTCTACATAGGCTTGTAGAATAGGATCAAGCTCGTCGTAGGGCGGCAGGCTATCGACATCCTTCTGATCGGGTCGCAGCTCTGCGGAGGGCGGCTTGTCGATAATTGCCTGCGGAATTACCGGTGTATCTCCCACCGTATTGCGATACCTACAGAGTTCAAAGACGAGCGTCTTGAGCACATCTTTTAAAACCGCATAGCCGCCCGCCATATCCCCATACAGTGTACTATAGCCTGTGGCCATCTCGGATTTATTGCCAGTTGTAAGGACCAGCGGCCCGAATCTATTGGAGACCGTCATCAGGATATTGCCACGAATGCGCGCCTGTAGATTCTCAGCCGCCACTCCCGGATACTCTTTGCCCAGCGCGGGCTCCATCATATGAAGCGACGTACGAAATGTTTCTTCGATCGGAATGGTAATATACTTGATACCAAGATTCTCTGCCAGTTTCTGTGCATCGCTCTTGCTGTGCTCGGATGAATAGCCGGATGGCATTGAGATGCCGGTCACGTTCTCCGGGCCAAGGGCATCGGCTGCAATGATCGCGACGAGCGAGGAGTCGATACCGCCTGAGAGGCCAATGATCGCTTGTTTAAATCCCGTCTTGCGCATATAGTCTCGGGTTCCCAGGACGAGAGCTGAATAGATCTCCTCCAGGCGGTCCATCTTTGGCTCAAGCCGTTGTGGCGCACCGAGCAAAACGTGATGATTCTCGGCTAGTGAGGTAAGCGGGCGCGTGTCCACCACAATTTCGGGTACCTCGTCCTGGGGTGTACGCCAGCGTTGTTGGCGGCGGCGTGGATCGTGTAGGCGCGAGCGAAAGACCGAGGCAGTATCGACATCAACAACGAGCATATCCTCGACAAACTGTTTGCCCCGAGCTATAAGCCTCCCTTGCTCGTTAAATACCATGCAGCCACCGTCAAAGACGAGCTCGTCCTGGCCGCCGATCAGATTGAGATAAGCGATAATGACGCCGTTGTCAGCCGCGCGGGTGGAAATCATCTCTTCGCGCACAAGTTCTTTGCCTGCGTGATAGGGTGAGCTATTGATATTGATAATGACCTCTGCACCGGCGTGCGACTGTTGAGGTAAAGGACCAGTTGGGTACCAGATATCTTCACAGATGTTAATACCAACATGAATATCGTGCAGCAAAAAAATGGGAGCCTTGTGTCCAGCCTGAAAATAACGGTATTCATCAAAAACGCCATAGTTCGGCAGGTAATGCTTATGACACACTCCCATCAGTTGCCCTTCATAGATAACCGCCGCTGCGTTGTAGATATCGTGATCGCGGTCCACAAAGCCGACCACCGCCATCAGATCAGGTATGTTCTTACTGGCCTCGACTATCTCATCAAGCTTGCGCAGGTTGGCCGCCACAAATCCAGGCTTGAGCAGTAGGTCCTCTGGTGGATAGCCAGGCAGGGCAAGTTCGGGAAAACAGACGATGTGTGCGCCAGCATCCCGCGCCTGATGCATCGAGGCCACAATCTGCTTCGTGTTTCCCTCAAGATCGCCCACGGTCGTATTGATCTGGGCAAGTGCGATTCGTAGCGGTATGATATTCACTATAGGGTTCCTTTCCGTTGGATACCGTAGAGTTTATCCGTAGAATTTAAATAATGAAGGAGTCTCTCTGCCATGGAGGCATTAGAATTTCTTGCTCTTGTTGTGCCTTTTCTTATTATAATCTACTTTGCATGCCTTCTCTTTATACGTCCACCCAGAAGGGTCTTTTGGAGCTCGCTGCTGGCTGGTCTCGTTGTTGGCATTGTCAATTTCGTCGTCGATATTATCGCCTATCAGGCTCACGGGTGGCAGTATACATTCGCGCCAGTAGCTCTACAGCGCGGTGCCGCGCCTGTGCAAGTGCTGGTCGCAGAGCTTTTTGTGCC
>CAXTXB010000322.1:0-6136 GCA_964247965.1 uncultured Dictyobacter sp.
GTCATTATTATTTTCAGAGCGAAATGCTATTTGAAACAGCTCTACTATTCCCCTGAGATACTTTTCCATATCAGACGCATATCTTGAGGCGTTAGTGCGGTTCCAGCTGGAATGACTTGCAGCCAGTCGCTGTCCGATATACGAGAGACCCATGAGCGAACAGTATCAAATGCGGACGGTTCACCGGTTATCCTCTGACTCCAGAGATGGGCTAATCCAGGGGTTACGACACGTGGTACGCCAACCATACGTAGCCAGATGGCCTCTTTTGTACGCACACCAAAGAAGATCATAGAAGGAATGTAGCCTACTTCATCCCAATTTGTCTGCTCGTTGCCTCCCAGGCAGACTGTTTCTAGTGCTCCAATCCCCCATGAAGCGCGACTCAAAATCGAGAAGAGGTATCTAGAAAAGTCCACAATTTGCCTGTTGCGGTCCTGCCCTGGTACGCCGTATAAGAGCGCCATCTTCTCTAAAGGTTCGCCATTCACCCAATCGCGCAAAATGGTTGAGGCACGGCGAGCATCAAACACAACGTCTTCGTCTTTTCCCAGGCGTATTTCAGGCAGGTCGGCAATAACCTTAACGCGATTCAGTAATGGTCCAATATCATCGCCAAAGAGTCGCTCTGGTGTCCAGTTTGCGGGGCTTGCAAGCTCCTCGCTTTGAGCTTTCTGCGATAGAAGTGATAGGACGCTTGGAGTTGCAAAGCCTGTGCGGTCGGCAAGGCTAAGAATATCCTTATGCATACGCGTCTGCTCTAGATAAGCACGACAAATTTTTACTAATTTCTGTGCAGTTCCCTCGTTTTGCTTCTGAATCTGATGATAAACAAGGCTTGCACGTAGAAGTTCTTCGACCTCCTCTGACAAGTTCTCGTTACCCGAGACGCGCATGGCGTGGGCAAGGAACTGCAGAAGTGGAGATAATTGGGGATTCTCTTGCAGAGACTGTAAATTGAACTCAGCCGTTACATTATCAGCCCTCTCGATGAGCACGGCTAATTGTCGAGCAATCTCCTGAGCATCAAGCTTCAGGAATTCGGCAAAACCTTCGCGCTTGGCGTCGTTCTGAGTGGGGAAAGCCACGACACCTAATGTGTCAACCAGTGTGCGACCGGCCCTACCAGCAATATTCCAGAACTCCTCAAAAGATAGTTTTGCTGAACGACCTTTGTTCAAGGTTTCTATAATGACAGTTGTGATAGGAAAGTTCATGCCTTGTGCGAGTGTTGTTGTACCACATACGATCTTTACCTGGCTATCCCGGATCAATTCCTCAATAAGCCAGCGCGTCTCATGGGAAAGCCCGCTGTGATGATAGGCTACTCCATGACGAAGACAGCGAACGAGGTCGCAATCCTCGCCGAGCTCGGCCTCGATGTAATGACAGACGGCCATTAACATTTCATCTCTTTGGAGAAGCGGACGTTCATCGGCAATCTGTCTCGCTCGTGTCACCGCGTAATAAGGACCGGCACAGAGAATTAAGACCGAGCCACGCCGCACTAAAGCCTGGGCGGTTGCCTTGGAAAGTGCGTTGATCGATGTCAGCCGTGAGGCCGCCTGCCCAATAGTGATCTTCATACCGGCGCGAATATCAAGCGAATGAGCGGACTCGAAGGTCTCAAATTCTAACTGCCACTCATCCTGCTGCTTCACGCTGCGAACCGAACCGACAAGCTTGCGATTCGGCTTCCAGCTAATGGAGATGGGCGGCAGAGACTGGTCCTCTCCTAGCCACTGTATGAGTTCCTGCGGATTTGGCAAGAAGGGGGAGAGCAGCAAGAAGCGAGCCTTGGCAAAATCTCGTTTTATAGTGCTCAGCAAGAGTTCCAGGCGTGTGCCGCGTTCTCCATCGCTAATGTTATGAGCTTCATCTGCGACAACCAGGGCAATGTTTTTAACGATAGGATGCTCACTTCTCACGAGAAGATCGAGCTTTTCGGGAGTAGTGACCAGAACGTCAATATGGCTTCTCAACATACGCTCTTCGGTCGGGTCCATTTCGAACGCAGGAACAGCCTGCTCAACACGTAGCATATGACGAAAATCTATCCGGAAGTCAAAGGTAATCTGATTGACAAGGGCGCGGGTTGGTACCACATATGCTACAAGCCCATTAGGATTCAAGGCCTTTGTCTGAATGACGGCGAACTTGGCAAGCAACGTTTTGCCAGCACTCGTTGGCATCTCAACAAGGATGGCGCGCTGATACGAATCCAGCAGGTGACGGCGAAATGCTTCCTGCTGGCTAGGCCATAGCTCTATCACGGGTTGATCACGTGCCGAAGAGGTCAGCATCTGAACATACTTACGGGTATGTTCTCCTAGATACTTGACGTGAGTCCAGATTGCATTTTGAACCAGTTCTTTACAGCCAGCCCAGAGCAGGTCAGCGAGGTGGGCGAGCAATGGATAGAGCCCATCTTCAAAGGCACCGACCGCTTGATCATGGTGATAATCCAGGCTGAGGTTTACTGCATCGTTGCCCAGCTCGCCGGTCTGCAAATATTCTCCAACAAGGGTTACAAGCTGTACAAGATGATACAGACCCATTAACTCTAAGGCGGCGGCTGTTTGATCGGATGCATCGAGGCTACCCAGGTATATTTCTTCATACTTACGCTGCATTTCACGCAGCTTCGTAATAGATTTCAGGGCTTGCTGAATATCTTCCCAGCCATTATTCTTTCTTACGAGGCGAGCGAAAGCACTAAAGATATTAACAGCGACGGTGGAGCGCCAATCTTTTTCAAGTGACTTCTGCCATGTCAGGGGAAATCGTCTCAGGTCCAGGCGTGTCTCGGCTGTGCGTTCTCCCAGGAGGCCGGCAATGCTCAGGCGAAAGGCGAGTAGGAGTTCTGGAGATAAGAGCTCATCCTGCAGCTCTACCTCGACTAACTGCAAACCTAGAGTAGAGATAGCGCTATCAGTAGATGTGTGTACATCATCGGGCAAAGAGGCAAGGGTGCGCCAGCAGACATATGCCTTTTGGAAGTTTTCGCAGATGTCTTCCCGTTTCGCCAGTTCCCTTTTAGAGATCAGGCGTTTAAAAGCTTTCATACCCTGTTTCTCGTACAGCAGTCCGTAGCGCGGCAATTTCTCGGGCGTTGGCTGACTAGTATCATCCGTTTGTGATGATGCAATCATACGAGCAAGAGTTGCGTTGTCAGCCTGTTGCACGAATGCGGGTATTTGAAATTCTTTTAAGGTTAGCTGTAATCGTGAATCACTCAACAGAGATCTCCGTATTCTGGATTACATCGTACCATTGAGTTATAGTAGCATCTACGTTGTCCGGAATACAAGCTATCAGAAAACGAATTGCAGCCGGGTCGTACTGATCTGGTTTTACGAAAAAACTTCCGAAGTCGGCCTTGGTATATTTTTTCTTCGGCCTCACCAGTACATTACATATTATTATACGCAACTTGTCCAGTCTTTTGGCCTCTAAATATAGGGCTGCAATCGTAAGAAGGTCCGCCACCTCTTCATCTCGCGTCTTATTCGCAACGCGCCAGACTTTATCCTTGGTAGCATCATCAAGATTGTTTAAGTGATAACGATGCTGCTTGCTTAAGCAGTCCTCGTTGTAATCGACAACACGGGGTGGAGATGGCTGCTCATCCGAAACTTTCACTTCACACAGTACAAGCGTAAGTTGATCTCCATCGACCTCAATGCCAATCGCGTCTATACCGCGGCCCGGCGAGTCTCGCAGCTCGCGATAACTGATACTTTTCGCACCGAACAGCGTGCGGTATTCATGCTCAAGCAGCATATAACAAAGCAGTTCACCAAAATCACTGCGAACTACATTAAAGTTCCCCTTTTTATATTTTGGTATACTTGCCTTCTTCAAATACCTCTGGACGTTGGATACGTCCATCTGCATGTCGCTGTCATTAATTTTAAAGTTTTTTAAAGGGGCCTCGCGATGGGTAAGAATCTTTACGTACTCTTCGGCGAGTTGATCAAGCCAATCTATGCTTTCGGGATCAGATTCATAAACGCGATACTGATGAACATCTCGATCAAATCTATCGGTCAGTTCGAAGGGTACTTCCATGAAACGTATCCTTGCCAATTCAAGCCGTTTCTTAGTACAAGCCTCAACAAGTACGAAAAACCTTACTAAGAGCAAGTTGCGCTACATATTATCAGAAATCCTACCCAGAAACTCTGGCAGAATTTCTCTTTACACTCCTTTACAACTATGTACGATATATACATAAATCATACCACAAGAAAGATCTTTTTTGAATGTCATATGCGACCTATTCGAGATAAGCATTTTACATAAACTTTATTGCTCTAAGAACTGTTTGATTCCCATCACCATCGCATTCTTAGCGATGATCTTGTGCGCTGCGCAATTTACTCCTTAAGAACTGTAAAGAGCAGCAAGAACTGTAAAGAGCAGCGCGTAGCAGGCTTCTCCTGGAAAGTGTTGAAAAAGTAAAAGATCAAATACGGGACGAGCACTAGAGGCGCGAGAATATGGAGGAGATGAGAGTCCAACACTCTCTAGAATAACTATTCTTATAGATGCGAGTAAAAGCGGTCAAAAAGGGGTTTCCCTTGACACTTGCTGAGACTCAAGGTACATTTTATAAAGTTAACGACTACTAATAAAATGGGGGGAGTAAGCAGTGAAATCCCAGGAAGAGGCTGGCAAGAGAGAAAAACGCACGCGTATGAGGGGTGAAGAGCGCCGGGCATTTATTCTTGAGCATGCGAAAAAAGTGTTCGCCGACCACAGCTATGCAGAGGCCAGTACGGGAGAGCTGGCACGTGCGAGCGATATCACAGAGCCAATGCTTTACAAACACTTCGGCAGCAAAAAAGGACTGTTCGTAGCTGTCCTCAAAGAGTTTGGTGAGCTCTTTATGCAGCGCCTGGAGGAGTGCATCAATCGGCGGGCAGAAAAAGACCTGCTAGAAGCCTTAGTACAGATCATCCCAGATTACCGGGCAACGATCAAAGCCGATCCCGACATTCACAAAGTCTTTTTTCAAGCGATCGCTGAATCGGGTGACCCGCAGATTGCGCAGGAGGTTGGTCAACATAACCGACATGTGTATCAAGTCATTCAAAATCTTCTTAGGCGAGCTCAAGATGAGGGATACCTGCACCAGAATATAGATATCGACGCGGCAACCTGGGGCTATATGAGCGTTATTATTGCAATGCAATACAGCATCATGTTACAAATAAATGAGACGCTCAACGATGACCTTTTAAAGGAGATCAGCAGACTCTGGCTGCACGCGGTCCATTCATGATAGGCATTTCAGCTAAGCTATTCAATAGAAGATCTACTTTCTCGCCTCCCACCGCGTGATACAGGTAGGGAACAGAGTTACTAGCATCGCATTACTCTCGATTGGAAGAGCAAGAGTACCTGTCGTGTGCTTTTGCCAGACGATCTGACCGTTTGCTGCATTTTTCATAAAAAGTTTATGAGTAGAGAAAGGCAGAGCAACCATGACAACACTTCATAAATCTCACCTGGTCAAGTATACACCGGCACCGGGTGAGGACCCATTCTCTGATGCTCTTCGCCGGGCTAGCTGGTTAGGTTTTGTGACAGGACTTCGCTCCATGACTCCTGCCGCCCTGCTAGCCTGGACGAGCGAAGCACCATCGCCAGCCCTCAAAGCGCTAACAGGCTTTTTAGCCGTTGGTGAAATTATTGGCGATAAGCTTCCAATGACCCCGAGCCGTCTGAGTGGTGGGTCACTTGTGGGGCGCATCGTTTTTGGAGCAGTAGCGGGGGCACTGATGAGCCGACGTTTTAGTCAGCCACCGTTGCAAGGTGCGATTCGTGGTGCAATCGGTGCGGCAGCTGGTTCGGTAGTAGGTTATGGATATCGTTCTCTGGCAACGCAGGGCCTGGATATCCCAGATGTTGTAGCCGCCATTGTGGAAGATGGTGTTGCGATTACGGTTGGGCTCAGGGCGGTGGGCAAAATGCCAGTAACACTTTAGAAAGCGCCGGAACCCTATCGTGGTGGAAGTCTCTTCCCGCCTGGGCATTCATATGCCTTACGAGTTATCTAACCGAACTTTTGAAAAATGAAGAACATCGTGTTTTTCCCGCAGATTTTTTTTTGGGATGCGATAAAAAAATC
>CAXTXB010000322.1:6146-7009 GCA_964247965.1 uncultured Dictyobacter sp.
TGTTTCCCGTGCTTTTTTTCTTGTCAACCAAAAAAAAATGCGCTGGCAAAACACTATGTTCTTCATTTTTCAAAAGTTCGGTTAGATAACTCGTAAGTTGCACAATCTCATGCACTCAGAGTCTCTGTGCCAGCTCTACTAATACAAGCATAGACCGTAACCTTATCCTTTATCGGTAAAGGCCTCTGAGACTATCGCTTTCTTTTCACGCAGAGTCGTCAGGCGACGCATCTCGGGCCAGAGCAGGGCAACCAGAATAACAACAAGAATAGTGCCAATGCCTCCACCCACCACCGAGATTACAGGCCCAAAGAGCTGCGCTGTCAGGCCAGACTCAAAACCACCCAGCTCGTTAGATGCTCCAATAAAGAGCGAATTTACGGCGGCAACACGACCGCGCATCTCATTTGGAGTACGCGTCAATAATAAAGTACCCCGAATTACCACGCTGATGTTGTCTAACCCGCCGAGCACAAAGAGCATAGCCAACGAGAGCCAGAAGGAGTGAGATAGGCCGAAAACAATTGTGGCCAGGCCAAAGCCCGCAACCGCAGACAGAAGCAGAAGGCCTGCGCGCTTAAATGGTGGTCGATGGGCCAGGGTGAGCGCGACGCAAACAGCTCCAACCGACGGGGCCGCCCGTAACCAGCCAAGACCCGCCGGACCTACATGTAAGATATCGCTAGCAAAGATTGGTAAGAGTGTGGTTGCACCGCCCAATAAAACAGCGAACAGATCCAGCGTGATGGCAGCGAGAATGATCTGAGTTTTGCCCAAAAAGCTCAATCCATCAGCGATCGAGCTCCAGGTTGTGCTCTCTTTATTACGTCGCGGCAATTGACGTTTTTCAATGCGCACAAACG
>CAXTXB010000323.1:0-7005 GCA_964247965.1 uncultured Dictyobacter sp.
GTGCTGGCCGAAAGCGAGGCGGCAGCAGAAGATGGAGCAGCGGCCGTTGATGTTGACTACGAGCTCTTGCCCGTCGTCATCGATCCCATTGCTGCTATGCAGCCCGACTCTCCCCTGGCGAGGCCACGCAAGCAAGATGAAAGCTCCGAGATTGCCGGTGGTGGTGCCCACGCTGATGTAAGTGATGCAGAGGAAGATGAGTCTGAAACAGAGGATTTATCGCAGAACGTCAGCGACAAGACGCATGTCAACGTCGGAGATATCGAGGCAGGATGGCGCGAGGCAGAAGTCGTCGTCGAGCGCAGGTACAGGACCCATCCCGTCCACCAATCCTACATGGAGCCACAGTCAATCACCGTCGTCCCCAGCCCATCAGGCCATCACCTCACCGTCTGGCCCAGTACGCAGGGTTTATTTGGAGTACGCTCAGATGTCTCGGATGCCTTATCCATGCCTGAACGGCAGATTCGAGTAGAGTCGTTGCCGATCGGGGGAGCCTTTGGTGGAAAGTTTGGCTTACATGAGCCCCTCGCGGCGGCAGCGGCACGCGCAGCACGCAGACCTGTACGTCTCGTCTATACCCGGCAAGAAGACTTGATGGCCGGAAACCCGGCACCTCAAGCTGTCATTACCCTCAAACTGGGCGCGAAAAAGGATGGCACTCTTGTTGCCTTACAGAGCATCGCCGTCTTCGACTCAGGAGCCTATCCCGGAGCCTCAGCTGGATTAGGAGCGCGTATTCTCACCAGCAGCTATCGGTGTGAAAACATTGATATTCATGCTTATGAAGTTCTCACCAACAAAGTAAGCGTTGGTGCTTACCGTGCCCCAAATGCGCCACAGGCTACTTTTGCACTAGAATCGGCTGTACAAGAGCTTTGCCAGGCGCTAGGAATGGATGCCGTCGAGTTTCGCAAGAAAAATGCGCTGAGGGCAGGTGATCCGACGCATGACAAACGCCATCCCGAGTATCCCGCTCTGGGCCTGCTGGAATGTCTGGAGCTCGTCGAGCAGCATCCATTATGGAAAGAGCGCATCGCACAGAAAAATGTGCCTGAGAATCTTAAGGGCTGGAAGATTGGTGTTGGAGTGGCAGTAGGTGGCTGGCCCGGTGGTATGGAATCGGCCGCAGCAGCGTGCCGTCTAGAGAAAGACGGCACGGTCTCAGTCGTCATAGGCACCGTTGATCTCACGGGCTCAGACACCTCTATGACGCTCCTCGCCGCTGAAGCCATGGGCCTGGCTGCGGACTCAATCAATGTTGCGCACGATAACACCGACACCATGCCTTATAGTGGTGGTACAGGTGGGAGTAAGACCATCTACTCAATGGGACCAGCCGTAGTCGCGGCCGCACGTGATGCGCGCAATCAGATCTTAAGCATAGCCAGCGAAATGCTGGAAGCTGCGGTTGACGACCTGGAGATTGAGAACGGCGACGTTGTGGTAAAGGGCGTCCCGGGCAAGAGCATTACACTTAAGCAGATAGCCGCTGCCTCCATGCGCTTTGGCAGCCGCTTCGAGCCCGTCTACGCCCGTGGACGAGCCGCCGTCAATGTTGCTTCGCCTATGTACGCGGCACACGTCGCCAAGGTCGCAGTTGATCCTGAAACAGGCATGGTACGCGTCCTGGATTACGTTGCAGCCCAGGATGTTGGCCGAGCCATCAATCCTGCATTAGTTGAAGGGCAGATTCATGGAGGCGTTGCCCAGGGTATCGGTTGGGCGCTGCTGGAGGGCTTTGAGTATGACGAAAACGGTCAATTGCTCACCTCTACGCTGATGGACTACGCACTGCCGCATATTGGAGACGTGCCTAATATTACACCTTTGTTCGTAGAAGTGCCATCGCGGATGGGACCCTACGGAGCAAAGGGCGTCGGTGAGCCGCCAGTTGTCCCAGTGGCCGGAGCTATAGCCAATGCCATTTACGACGCAATTGGTGCAAGGGTAACAGAGATACCTATGACGCCAGAGCGCGTGTTTACCGCGCTTCATAAAGCCGAGTAATATATTCCTGCGAAAAGGGCCGCTCTCTCTGCATAGCATAGGAAAGCGGCCCGTTTTATATCTGAATTATCCTGGAATAATCCAGCCGGTAAGCATGTTTTCATCTGTAGAAATGGTACATAGCCTACATCAGATTACTGAAGTGCTACACAAGTTAGCTCAACGTTCCTCAACGTTGCTTGATGATCTTATTATTCCTTGACAAGAAAAAAATGTACATGGTACTCTTTGGGTAGTTTTTTGATAAACTAAACTGATTGACTTAGTCAACATTGAGGTGAAGAAACATGGGTGAGGCTTTTCGCGAAATCATGCGGCAAGCGCGCCAGCACGTGCCGGAGTGGTCTGCGACACAGGTCAATGACGCTCTGGCCAATAAGCAAGCTGAGCGCGACGATCAGGATTTCGTCTTAGTAGATGTGCGAGAGAGGCACGAGTGGAATGAAGGATACATTCCCGGTGCTATACACGTTCCGCGTGGACACCTGGAGTCAAAAATTGAAGAGGTAGTCCCGGACAAATCGAAAAAAGTAGTATTGTACTGTGCAGGCGGCACACGCTCGCTCATGGCAGGAAACACCTTACAGCAGATGGGATACGACGACGTGGTGTCGATGGCCGGTGGCTTTGGACAGTGGAAGGGGAGCGGCTTCAATTTCGTGCAGCCACAGACCTTAACTGAAGCGCAGAACAGGCGCTATAGTCGCCACCTGCTTGTCCCTGAGGTGGGTGAGGAAGGACAGCTAAAGCTGCTGGCTTCTAAAGTTCTGCTAATTGGTGCGGGTGGCCTGGGTTCTCCAACAGCCCTCTATCTGGCAGCCGCTGGCGTAGGCACGCTGGGCATTATTGATGCAGACGTAGTGGATGACAGCAATCTGCAGCGCCAGATCATTCACACCACTGACCGTATCGGGGAATATAAAGCCGAATCGGCGCGTACAGCCATTGCTGCGCTCAATCCTGATGTCAAGGTTAAGACGTATATCGAGCGCCTGGATGAGACAAATGTCAAGCAACTTGTGGAAGAATATGATGTCATCGTTGACGGCACCGACAACTTCCCCACGCGCTATCTATTGAATGATGCCTCTGTGGCGGCGAACAAACCTGTTGTGCATGGCAGTGTTTTCCGCTTTGAGGGCCAGATAACCGTCCTCAAGCCATACGATGGACCCTGCTATCGCTGTCTGTATCCTGAGCCACCCCCTCCTGCCCTGGCGCCAAGCTGTGCTGAAGCCGGCGTGTTGGGTGTACTCCCAGGCATCATTGGCCTGTTACAGGCCACCGAGACCATAAAGCTACTGCTGGGTATTGGCGAGCCACTGGTTGGCCGTCTCTCAACCTACGACGCGTTAGCTGGCGAGTTCAACGAGCTACGCCTCTTCCGTGATCCTAATTGTCCAGCTTGTGGAGAACATGCGCATCTAGGGGATCTACCGACCTATGCTGATGTGTGTGCCGTCCCAGTTGGTTAGTAGAAAAGAAAACAAGGGTGGCCAGTCTCATAGCCTGGCCGCCTTTCGATGCCAGAAGCATCTGCAAATAATTTACAAAAGCTACTGTGTATAAGAGTAGAGATAGTATGTATGCTATTTTATTGGAGGAGAGAGAGATGGCTACCGTTCGTTTAGCACCAGTACTACGCTCATCAGCAAATGGATCAAAGCAGGTTAGTGCAGAGGGTGGCACACTTGGAGATGTCCTGAGTGATCTCTACCAGCGCTTCCCCGCTTTAAAAGAGCAGATCCAGCCGGAGCAGGAGCTCAGTCGTTTTATTAACGTCTACGTCAATGACCAGGATGTTCGCTATCTGCAAGGGCTTCAGACCGCTGTCGGCCCAAATGATACTATCATCCTCTTACCTGCTATGGCGGGAGGACACTAGGAGAGAGTTATGCGCTACAGCAGCATCTTGGAGACCATCGGGAATACGCCACTGGTAGAGTTACGCTCATTCAGTCCTCGCCCTGGAGTTGAGATCTACGCCAAGCTAGAGGGCGCGAACCCTTCTGGTAGTATCAAGGATCGGATCGCGAAGAAAATGATAGAGGAAGCCGAGGCCAGTGGGAAATTAAAGCCCGGCTCCATCCTTCTGGAACCAACCAGCGGAAATACAGGCATCGCTTTAGCAATGATCTCTCGTATCAAAGGATATCAATTTGTGGCCGTCATGCCCGATAATGTCACCAGCGAGCGGCGTCAGATGCTCGAACTGTATGGGGCGCAGATAATCTACTCTGATGGAGCTCAGGGAAGTAATGGCGCTGTGCGTATGGCCAAAGAGATAGCGGGCCAGGACGATCGCTATGTCATGCTCTATCAGTACGGAAATCCCGCGAATCCAGGTGCCCATTATGAGGGTACTGCTGTAGAGATTATCCATGACCTACCAGATATCGACGTGTTTGTGGCCGGGTTGGGTACCGGAGGCACGCTCACTGGGAATGGGAGGCGGCTGAAAGAATATAATCCTGCCATCAAGATAGTCGCAGCGGAGCCGCAGCAGGGTGAGGCCGTGCAGGGTCTGCGCAGTCTGGAAGATGGTTTTGTTCCGCCAGTACTTGACCAGTCGATCCTGGACGCAAAGATTCTCGTCTCCAGCATGGACGCGCTTCGTCGTACCCGGCAACTGAAAGACCAGGAAGGAATCTTCGCGGGACCATCGTGTGGAGCATCGCTGCATGCCGCTTTACGAGTTGCCACAAGTCTAGAGCATGGTAAAATAGTAACCATTCTGGCTGATGGCGGCTGGAAATACTTGAGCGAGGATCTATGGACTCGCGACCTGGAAGAACTTGAATTAGAGGCGAAGATATTATGGTAGCTGAAGCAAACTTTATCGTACGTATACCCGAGACAATCTACCAGGAGATGGTCACGCATGTGCTGGCGGGTTATCCTGATGAAGCGTGTGGCGCGCTTGGTAGCAGGGGGGATCTGGTCGTCAAGAACTATCCGACCGCGAACGCCGCCGAGGATCCTAGCGATTTCTCAGAGATCAGCTCGGCCGAAGCTTTACCCATCTTTAAGGACATCGATGAGTATGATGGCACCATGATCTACTATCATTCGCATCCGCGCTCTGAAGCCTACCCTTCCGAGCGCGATAACGCCTGGGCGAAACGTAACAGCAATGTGTACATCATCTTCTCGCTTCAGTATCATCCCGAGCCAGCCTACGCCAGAGTCTTCAAAATTGCCAGCAATGGTGAAGTAACCGAAGGGAAAGTGGAAGTCTTTTAACTATCTATCGGCAGCACTTTCCCTTCGAATAGTGTAAAAATATACAATACAAAAAACGCCCAGCTTGTTGTGCAAGAGGCGTTTTTTACGTCTCATTAATCTAGAGCCAGCGGCGTACACGTGCTTTATACTGCGTATAACTGTCTCCAAATTTGCCTTCCAGGTAGCGTTCCTCACGCTCTATCACGCCGCGCTGCATGATAAATAGCAGAACGGGAAGCAGCAAGAAGGCCCAGAGCGTATTGACCAGGGCGGCCAGGCCTGTATAGACCAGAGTTAATGACAGGTAGAGTGGATTACGGGTGAATTGAAATGGCCCCTGAGTGACTAAAGCTGTGGCGGGCAACTCTGGATTTACGTTTGTGCCTGCCCGTCTCATTTCACGAAATGCAAAGAACAGGATGGTACCGGCTGTGCCGATCAGAGATGTCCCAAGTATATTTCGGAGTGGAGATGGTAAAAAAGGTGTCGGCCTGCGCGTGTTCAAGAGCACACTTACGAGAAAGGCTGCGACGTAAATGAGCGGCGGGGGCGCGATGACACCAGGTTTATCAATAGGTGTTTGTTGCATAGGTGTAGACTCCTTCTAGTTACTCTATCTGTTTCATGTTATTGTTCCCTGTTACAAGATACCTACATTGTGCGTACCTTACTTAGGGACTGGACTACTGGACCCATCCACTCCTTAAAAGAGTCTTGCCAAAGCAGTACTGGTTTTTCAGGCTTCGATAGGTAGGTACCATGTATGCTGTATGTGATACTCTAGAGAAGCAGCATCGCATGTGCAATAGGTAGAGAGACAATTAAATAATAGCATAAGAAGAATGCCAGGGGAGGCAGATAGGCTATGGTAAAGAATGCAGAGACTATAGTCGAGCAGAAATTGGCGACCTTTGACCGCCTACAGCCCGAATTTGAGGCTTGTTTTCAATTTATTGAGGATGTTCACGGGCAGAAGCGTTTCTCGGGATTTTCTGTTACAGATATTGTGTATTATCTCCATGCGCTCTGGATTGGCGAGTGCAAGACACTCTTGCTGAGCGTGTCAAAAACAGTAAAGGAATATGAGGGGCGGCTGTGCTTGGATCTCTTGCAGAAGTGGCAGCAAGAAGGGGACACGGGCAGCGTCGTTGCATTTCTTCAACGCAAGCTAGATATGTTGCCGCTAGCAGATATCACGCGCCAGATTCATGAAGCCAGTCATGTACATGCCAAAGACGGTCTACTTCAACGTCTGCTGCACGGTCGCATTATTATGCTGAATCGCGGTATCAATCTGATGACCATGTTAGATACGCTCTTTGCACTGTCGGAAGAAGAACTTGTGCAAGCTATTCATAAGGCCTGTGAGCAGCACGGGCATCTACCAGAGCAGATTATCCAGCAACTGGCGGAGATGGATACTCCACTCTATTCATTTGTTCCTCATCAGTCACTGGCGCAGCGCAACATGGTCATCATGAACAACCTCGGCATTAACGTTATCCAAAAACCGGCCGATCTGCCCGGGCAGCGTTCATGGAGCGTTACAGAGCCGAGGGAACCCCTTCCACCCTTCGCTGAACAGATCGTTCCAGGCTATCAAGAGCTAGTCACACCAACCCATAATAACGTCAATAACGATCGTTTTATCGATAGGCCCGAGCCTGACGAGACAGGAATGGTATAGCATTGAGATACAATGACTCATCGCCCAATTTTTTAAAAAAGGGAAAAAAGAAGTGTTGTGGGGGGGGGTTTGTTTGGGGGGGG
>CAXTXB010000324.1:0-6252 GCA_964247965.1 uncultured Dictyobacter sp.
GAGGGGGCAATGACGTTTGACAGAACAATCTATAGGCGTGTGCCTGAAAATTAAAGCTTATCCCTTCAAGCCCGTGCCGGCGATGCCCTGTACAATCTGCCTTTGGAAGAACAGGAAGACGATGAGCACAGGAATGCCGCCCAGCACCGCCGAGGCCATGATCTGGGCATAGCGGATGCCAAACGACGTCTGCACCGTGGATAAGCCGATCGGCACCGTCATCATATTGTTGCTCGTGAGCATGATGAACGGCAGCAGGAAGTTGTTCCATGAGAGCACGAAGGCGAAGATGCCCACGGCCGCGATAGCTGGTCCCGCCAGCGGCAGCCAGATCTGCCAGTAAACGCGGAAGAGGCTCGCGCCATCCATCGTCGCAGCTTCCTCAAGCTCAACTGGAATGCCGTCAAAGTATTGCTTGAAGATAAAGACAGCGATCGGGGAGGCGATCTGTGGCAGAATGATCGCCCAGTAGGTGTCTACCAGCCCCAATGCCTGCATCTGTGTAAACAACGGTATAATCAGAATCTGGCTCGGGATCATCAGGCCAGCCAGGATAATCCAGAATAGAACGTTGCTGCCGCGAAAGGGCACGCGCGAGAATGCAAAGGCAGCCATGCTTGCCAGTATAATGGTCACCACGCTGATGATCGCGGAAGTGAATATACTATTAAAGTACCAGAGAGGCAGGCTGGTCGTCGCAAACGTACTAATAAATGCAGCCAGAGTGAAATGCGAGGCGAACCAGGAAATTGGAACAACCGTCGTCTCACTCTCCGGCTTGAACGAAGTATCGATCGCCCACAAGATGGGTAAGACCCAGAGGATTGCGAGCACAATGAGCACAACCAGGGCGGCTCCATTGCCAATCTGGCGTCCTCGTTTATTGCTGCTTACCGTCTGATTAGACCGTACAGGCCGTGCAGGTTGTGGCACGCTTTGCAATGTTGCCATGTTATGCTACCTTCCTTTGGCGCGTGAGCGCGACAAATTGTCCAAGCGCTACAATCAATACAATGATAAAGAGGATATATGACATTGCGGCGGCATAGCCGACGCGATAGCCGGTGAACCCCTGGTCGTAGATGTACTGCACGAGTCCACGAGTCGAGTAGTTGGGACCATCACCGCCGAACAGCAGGTAAGCCTGGTTAAAGATTTGCAGAGAGGCAATGACCTGCAGTATCACCACCACAGTGGTTGTAGGTGCGAGCAAGGGGATAGTGATCGAGCGTATCCTTGCCCAGGGTCCAGCTCCATCGATCGATGCCGCCTCGTTCAAATCCACTGGAATTTGTTGCATGCCAGCGAGGTAGAGAACGAAGTTGAAGCCAATGGTCCACCATATAGTGAGAAGTACAACGGATATCAATGCAATTCCTGGATCAGAGAGCCAGTTGACCGGTTTGAGCCCGATCCCGGTAAGTATGCCGTCGATCAGACCGAATCCTGGCTGATAGAGCCAGTTCCAGATCAAGGCCACGACGGAGACTGGCATCACGAATGGTGCAAAGAAAATGGTGCGGAACGTACTCTGCGCAGGGATAGCCCGGTTGACCAGTAGTGCTAATCCAAGCGCAATAAGTACAAGCAAAGGTGTGCTAATTATCGTGAAGAGCAGGGTGACACCCAGCGATTTCCAGAAGTCTGGATCACCAAACAGCTCTTGATAATTGCCCAACCCCAGGAAATCTGACGAACCAAGACCACTGAGCGACCAATTAAAAAAGCTCATGCGCAGGCCGAGTAGAACCGGCCAGATAATAAAAGCCGCGTAGACAATCAGAAATGGTAACACAAACCCCAGCCCAATCATGTTCGCGCGCCGGCGTTTAGATTGCCCCTGCACATCGGTCTTTGTGACCGCCCGTGCTCCTCCTGCTTGTAACGTTACATCTGACATAATAGCTCCTTCTAACGAAACGACTTCAGTGTCTTACTACTTCAACCAATATCCGTTATTGCTGAAATGGCACATTTACCCTGAGTAACTTGAGCACGGCAGCGCGGAACTGGGCGAGACCTTGTTTAGGGCTGGCCTGCCCATTTAACACGGTCTGGATCGCGGCCGAAACCTGATTCTCAAACTGAGAGCCCGATCCGCTAAACCACGCGCTAGGATCGACAACGACGTCTGCGGCTACACCCGCGTAGTTCGACTGCGGCTTTAAGCTTTTATACTGAGAGCTCTGTGCTACTGGCTGATAAGCGGGTACGTGGCCGCCCTGCGCCCAGGTATAGCTATCGCTGAGCATAAAGCGGATGAACTCCAGCGAGGCATCCTTTTGGACAGGATCGACAACGCTCTGACGTGGCATGACGAATGCATGTGAATCCGCCTGCGTATGATATTGATCATAGACCTGTGGGAACGGTACCATGTTAAATGAGAAGTTCTTCTGCGAGGCGAAGGTGGTCACTTCCCAGTCACCATTCCACAGAAATGCTGACTTGCCATTGCTGAAGAGGGCAACAGATCCAGGATAGTCGATGTTTGCCGCTGCAACTTTGTTGTTTACGGTGAGATCAGCCATGTATGCGAGGACCTGTTCCGCCTTGGTGTTATCCATAATCAGCTCTTTCCCATCCGGCGAGAGGACTGGGCTTCCGAGCTGGCTATACAGAGTGTAGAACAGCCGCCATGCTGTTACCCCCTGCACTTCGAAGACTGTGCCATAGCCGCCCGAGGCCTGCTTTGCTGCCTTTAATGCGGTCATCAAGTTGTCCGCGCCCTGAATGGGTTTGAGGTTTCCGCTGCTGTCGAGCAGGCCCGCTTTTTTACAGATATCCACGTTGTAGTATGCGACGAATGGATGCGTGTCCAGGGGAATGGTGTAGAGCTGCCCCTTATAGTGCGCCCTTTGCCAGGTGGGTGCGAGAAATTTGTCTTCGGTGATATTGTGCTTGGCCAGTTCTCCTAGATCAAACGGCTCTAGCAAGCCCTGTGCAGCGTAGGTCGCGACGCGCGTCATGTGCGAGACGGCAACGTTGGGCGGGCGTCCTCCTGCCGAAGCCATGGCCAGCTTGGTGTAGTAGGGATCTCCCCAGGCCAGGGTGATCGATTGGAGACTAATATTAGGATGAGTTCTACTAAAGTCACCTTCCATCTGGATCATACGCGCACCGTCGCCACCGCCGAACAGGTTCCAGTAGGTGAGACTGGTGCCGCCGCCGGTCGCGCTGGTGCCGCAGGCTTCTAGCAGCGAGAGCGCCGCTGCGCTGCTAAGTCCCAGGGCGGCGCTGCGCTCTAGAAATGTGCGGCGGCTCATGCCCGCGCGTCCTCTGCTCGTTTGTGAGCCCTTAGAATTTCCATCTTGCTCAGTCATGTTCGCTGTCCTCTCTTCATCGATGAGTGCCTTTTGTTAATCGAACCGGTAAAAAAATATTTTACCTTTAATATCTTACGAATACGCACTACGTTGTTGCTATCCGTTACGCGTTACATGTTTTATTCAACCTGAAGTTGGAGCAGGGTGAATGAATGGGCGGGAAATGTATAGCTAAATCTGCCCCCTTGCTGCTCCGGTTGCTCTGGATGTCTTTCCTTGACAGTAATTGCTTCAGGGTGCTCAAAAGAATTGATAGTGTCGACCTGCTCGCCGCCCACTTCGTATGCGACGATGCTGCGCACCTTGACGTCGTCCGCGAATTGGATTGTTGTTTCCTGCGCCTGCAACTGGTCGCGGTTGACGACGGCGAGGGTGATGGTTTGTCCATTGGAGTCGCAGGTTGCGCTAACATCGAGCATCTGAAATGGTCCGAGGTCGGCGACGCGGTGAGGCCAGGTTGAGCTTTCTTTGTTGGATGACAGGTCATAGGTTTCGCCATCCACCAGCACGTCCAGGGCAATCTCTTGTAAGTGTTCAGCGAATAGCCTCAGGGGATGGTAGATCGTCTGTAGAAATAGCCCTTCCGGATTTGTAAATATGGGCGCGATAACGTTGACGAGCTGGGCGAGATTGGCGATCTTGACGATGTTGCAGTTGCGGACAAAAATATTGAGATATGTTGCGACGGCGAGGGCATCCGCGAGAGTATAGCGTTCCTCAAGCGCTGTCACGGCAGTGCGTTCGCGGAACCAGATATTCCACTCGTCGTAGGCAATGGAGATGGGATGCTTGATCTCCTGATTGTAGCGTGCCATGGCGATCATACCCTGGCTGACCTGCAGTGCTCGCTCGGCCTGGTGCGGTGAGAGAACGTTGCTGTAGTAGTCATTGCTGCCTGTATAGATATGGATGCTGTGGTAGTCAACCATGGATGCCAGGCCCTCGATGACGACACTGTCCCAGTTTGACCAGCCGTTCTCGCCGCAGCTAACGAGCTCTATGGTTGGGTCGGTCCACTTCATCACCTTAGCGAATTCGCGTGCCTTTTTGACATAGTCGTGCGCATCTAACGCGCCAGTCTGCCAGCGTCCATACATCTCGTTGCCCAGGCCCCAGTATTTGACGTTGTACGGCTCCTCATGCCCGTTCTTGCGTCTGAGATTGGCCCAGTAGGTGTTGTGCGTGCCATTACAATATTCCACCCATGCCTGCGCCTCATCCAGCGTCCCGGTGCCCATATTGACGCATAGATACGGCTCAGTGCCGAGCGTGCGGCAGTATTCCATGAATTCGTCTGTCCCGAAGCGGTTGGATTCCTCCGAGAGCCAGGCCAGTTCTGTGCGTCGTGGCCTTTCATCCTTGGGTCCGACGCCATCGATCCAGTGATAGCCGCTGACAAAGTTGCCTCCCGGCCAGCGCAGCAGTGGCATACGCAGGGCACGGGCCGCGTCCAGAACGTCGCGCCGGAATCCATGCTCATCGCTCAGCGCCGATCCTTCTTCATAGATGCCTCCATAAATACAGCGCCCCACGTGTTCTATAAACCCTCCCAGGATGCGCCGGTCCACATGTCCTATCTTCCGCTCTAGATCAATCTTAATCTTTCCCAAATCTCATCTCCTTCTTTTTAGTAGGCATAAGCATCTCCGTCGTGCTTCGCTCGACCAGGTGAACTGGTAGCAACACTCGTTTAGGATCTGCCACCCGCTTCATAATTATATCCAGCAGCAGACGCACAGCCACTTCACCTGTCTCGTAAAAAGGTAGATGAACTGTTGTCAACGCTGGAACTGTATAAGCTGCTAATGTAATATCATCGCACCCCACCACTGAGCAGTCCCGAGGCACGCGTATCCCCTGATCACGCAATGCACTCAGAACTCCAACCGCCATCATATCATTCTGTGAGAAAATAGCTGTAATATCGGGAATACGTTTAAGCAGCCGTTGCGTAGCCGAATATCCACCTCCCACCTGCCAGTCGCACTCCTCTATGAGCTCAGGACTCTCCTCAATGCCCGCCGCCATCAATGCCCGCTGATAGCCGCGCAGACGCGTCTGTGTCGCCTGGCGATCCCGCGGCCCAATAATTGTTCCGATGCGTGTGTGTCCTAAATCTAATAGATGTTGTGTGGCCAGGAAGCCAGTGCGTGCATGATCAGAGCCGACCGTCGGTATGCCCCCGCCAGGTACATGATACATGCTCACCACCGGCACCTGCCCTCGCAGCATCTCTCCTACCTTTGGATTCTGCTCCAATTGTGGCGCGGCCAGCACGATCCCATTCACCCGCTGCTCCAGCAGGATGCGAATCAAGCGCTCGGCCTCCATCCCCTCCTCATCGATAACTCCAACGATCACCGATTTGTCCTGCCGCCGCGCCTCCCGTTCCGCCCCCACCACAATCTGTGCCAGCACATAATCGCTGAAGTCGCTCGCCACGATCCCAATCGTCGCTGTCTGTTGATTTACCAGGCTGCGTGCCAGTGCGTTGGGGACATAGCCCATCTGCTCCGCCATCTCCAGAATCCACTTGCGTGTCTCTGGCGCGACCGTCCCCTGCCCCTTTAGCACCTTGCTCACAGTCTGGAAACTCACCCCGGTTTGAGCAGCTATATCCTTGATGGAAACGCGTGTCGCCACGGCCCTTCACTCCTCAAGGCGAACGTTCGCCCCGCGCTTCTTTATTCCTATCTAACATATGATCAGGAATGGAAACTATCCAATAATTTTCTAAGAGGATGCCTAAAATATAGTAATTTATCGACTGTAACTCATTGTTAACATATTTAATGGATAGTTGTCAAGCATATTAATGGGGTATCCCAAACTTTTAAAAATGATAAACATCGTATTTTTTTCTGTGTCAGGCAGAAAAAAATACGATGTTTATCATTTTTAATAGTTTTGGATACCCCATTAGTTT
>CAXTXB010000324.1:6262-7001 GCA_964247965.1 uncultured Dictyobacter sp.
GTGGTAGCGATTACAATAATAATTTTCGTAGTAGTTCGCGTCATGATAGTTCGCGTTGTAGTAGCTCGAGTTATTTGAGCTATTATTTGAAGAGTTTGAATTCCAGTGTGTGCAATAGCCGGTATGGGAGTCCCACGCATCGCAGGTACCACCATTCTGGTTCTGGGCACCGGGAATGTTCAAATTCCAATGCAAGCAATAGCCGGTCTTGGGGTCCCAGGAATCGCAGTTGTTGGCTACGTTTACATTATACGCGTATCCATACCCATTATACCCGTACCCGTTATACCCATACCCATACCCATACCCGCCACAGCCATAGTTGCTGTTGTCATGGCCATGACTGTCACATCCATTTTGCCAGGAGGAATGTGCTGACGCCTGCCCGGTGGTGAGGCAAAGCCCTACGCACGTTACGAAAAATGCAAGCACGGCCATTCTCATCAAGCTCTTGCCCAAAGAAAACTTCATTCTTGATCTCTCCTTTCAAATATACTCTTTAAAGTGAAAGAAAGTGCTACAAAGTGCCACCACAACCCTCCGGTCGCACCGGCACCCTTTACCGTTGATACGTTTGTGTACAGGAAAAGGTTGACATTCACCTATGTAGCAATCTATCAGTACTGCTCTGTCAAGCTCCATCGCGTCTCTGCGAAGCAGAGCGCGCTGATTGGATCAGCCGCAGTGTATGGAATACTCACATCGTAACCCGGTGCGTGCCAGCACATCGTAGCTCAGG
>CAXTXB010000325.1:0-2869 GCA_964247965.1 uncultured Dictyobacter sp.
GAGCAGGGAAAACACGATCGTCGTCATTTTTCAAAAGTTCGGGATGACTCATATTCAGTAAATAGTTTAAAAAAAGATAGGTAGATACAATGAGTACAAGACGTATAATCTCACATGGTTTGATTGCTCCTCATGGTGGTGAACTTGTAATCAACATGGTCGATGCAGCAGAGCAGGGCGCTCTACAAGATCAGGCTCGCACGCTTCCCTCCATCACCATCGGCTCGCGCCAGCTAGCTGATCTAGAGATGCTTGCGAATGGAGCTTATAGCCCGCTAAGAGGCTTTTTGACTCGTGATGATTATCTGAGTGTTGTCTCGAACATGCACTTGACCAATGGTCTTCCCTGGTCCATCCCTATTACGTTGCCTGTTGCCTCTGAGCAAGCGGAGAATATTCACGAGGGCTCTGAGGTGGCTCTTGTGGATGCCCAGGGTGTCTTGCAGGCCCTTCTGACGGTCCATGAGAAGTATACGTATGATAAGCAGCATGAGGCAAAGTTTGTGTATCGCACCGAGGACGAGTCCCATCCAGGTGTCAAGGTTCTCTTTGAGCAGGGGGATGTTCTTCTAGGTGGCCCTGTTCGCGTTGTCGCGTTGCAGAATCAGACCTTCGCCCAGTATCGTTATACTCCGGAGCAATCACGTGCCCTGTTCACCGAGCGCGGCTGGAGGCGAATTGTAGCCTTTCAGACGCGTAATCCAGTACATCGCGCCCACGAGTACATTCAGAAGTGTGCCCTGGAAACCGTCGATGGTCTCTATCTGCATCCTCTTGTGGGTGATACCAAGGGCGACGATATTCCTGCCGATGTGCGCATGCGCTGTTACGAAGTCCTGCTAGAAAACTACTATCCACAGGATCGGGTTATCTTAGGTGTACTACCCGCAGCGATGCGCTATGCCGGACCACGTGAAGCCATCTTCCACGCCCTCGTGCGTAAAAACTATGGCTGCTCGCATTTTATTGTCGGGCGCGATCATGCTGGGGTGGGAACCTACTACGGCACTTACGATGCCCATTATATCTTCGCTGAGTTCGATCCTGACAAACTAGGCATCATTCCTATGTTCTTTGATCATACATTTTTCTGTCGCGTCTGCGATTCCATGGCGTCTAAAAAGACCTGCCCACACGATAGCTCACAGCATGTAATGCTTAGCGGAACAAAGGTTCGTGAGATGCTTCAAAACGGTCAGGAACCTCCTCGTGAGTTCTCACGCCCCGAAGTTGCCCGCATCCTGATTGATGCTATGCACCAATCGACGACTCCTACTTTTTAAATAGTTCGCGATGACCCATAAAAAAAGCAGAAGCTGCAAGAACACAAGGGGAAAAAGGCTCTTCTCAGGCCTAAAACGTTTGAGTAGTAGCCACTTTCTCCTGAAAGTTTGTGTTTTTGATGGAAAGTGCGTTATATTTGATCTGTACAGAGTGATGTGTTGATCTCTCCATTGTGCCTTCAACCTTCATCTATCTGCAGCAAATGTTCCGATAAAGAGCACATTTATATATCAGGATTAGATAGAATAACTACCTAGACAAGCTGCTCCAGGGCTGTCTGCAGTTCCTGTGGATGCGTGAGAACCGGGAAGATACGTAAGCCTGTTTCCTGCTGCAAACGGTTCAGCGCTTGATTGTCCTGTGGATTCGACATTGCAACTGTTAACATATTGCGTTCACGCCCGATGGGATAGCAATGCAGTTCTTGTGCAAGTTGCGTGCTGACAAGCTGTTTAAGGCTTGATGGTAACTGGCGGGGGAGCAGTGAAAGATAAGGTATCCCCATTTTGCGTGCCAGTACCGGCAGATCCGCCTCTTTCGCTGGTTGTGCGACCAGTTGCCGCCCTGCCTTCTCTGGCTGTACGTCAAAGCTCTGTTTCGCTACCCTGGCCGTAGAAATACAGTGGTCGATGCCCCCACAAGGTTCAGGATATGCGCCACGTCCTATAGTCATATGGCATGGGCGCAGCACATCTCCCTCATAAGCACTGTGAACGCGCCAGAGTAAGGCCTCCCACAGGCGTTCCTGGACGATAGAGGCACCTTGCAGGGTAGCGCCAGGCAAGAGAAAGTGGAAGGTAAAGCCTTGTAAGAAGACACGGTCTGTCTTACGTACAAGTCTGCGCAGATTATTAAGATAATGTTGAATGCTTCGATCAACAGCTGTTGCCCAGTGTAGTCCTGCTTTCCCTTCGGAGTCGAAGTGCAATGTGACTGTTACCAGGCCGACCTGATTGTTCTGATTTTTTGATACAATCAGAAATGCTTCCATTAAATCTTGTCTGCTTTCGGCTCGTGTATAAGCGTATGGATCAGCATATAAATCGGCATCCGAAGTATTCGTTTGTTCAGATGCAGGAAGTAACATAGCCTTCTTGCACATCAGGCGACTCCTTATATATAGGATATTATATATATCGATAATAATCATACTTCGAAGTCAGCGTATTTAGAGCGTTATTATGGTTATGGTTTTGTTAAGAGAGTGTTTTTACGGTTAAGATCACTGTATCGTGGTTTCGAGCGTGTATTGAGCCATAAGTACGTGGAGTGGCTCACCCACAATTCCTATCTGTAACAATATCTGATCGCATCTTTGGATAATGTCCAAAAGAAGGATTGTAGACTTTTCGTCTTCGTTCGTTCCATTTGTGCGGAACCCGGGCAGAATCTCTCCGAAGATTGTATAGGTACTCTGACGCAGTGTATGGAGGGCCGCATCGATCTGTGAGAGAGCAGGTATCATTGGCTCTAGAATAGCAAACTGGACGGAGAGCCGTGTGCTGTCATTCTTCAACCATGTGCTCATTTTCACTCTCATCTGTGCTAGCCCCCATTGCCACTCATCGCTTTCGCCTTGCATCCC
>CAXTXB010000325.1:2879-3543 GCA_964247965.1 uncultured Dictyobacter sp.
AGAACCTTTATTCTATCGTTTTCTATTTGTTCGATCTGTTTCATACTACTTTCTATGCTACAAGTTCTATCTAGCTCATTAAGTATATTGATGGTTGCACTAATGGCAAGCTGGCAGAATAGTTCCAGGCGTTCGAGTGAGGCTTCTATCTCCCGCAGTGAGCTCCAGATATGATACTGAATGACAGCGTTTTTTACCGGCATATTTCGCATAGGCAACGTGCGTATGCGGAGGTGCTCTGCGCTCATGTCTTCCTCTGCATCTGCTTCCGTATGTTCCTCGCCCATACTCCACTTTGTTAGTTCTGGCAAAGAGAGGGTATATATCTGGTTGACATTATAAAAGATATGTCGTAGGCAAAACGCCACTGTCTCTCTATCCGCAATGCCTATGCGGCCACTGAAGAAGCGAGAAAGCTTTCCAAGTGCGCCATCTATTTCCGCCGAGTTCAGGAATAGATCTTCGCCCATATGAGTTTTTAATGGTAGATGATAATTACGTTTTGTAAGATCTTCTGTATCTGGATTTTCCATCTGCATCCTCCGCATCCCGCGTAAAGGGCCACTATTATTATTGTACTGCTCTGTCAAACCTGCGCTCGCGGAGCGGCACGCTCAATTTTAATTTTATAAAATTTATTAACAACAATAAAAATTTTTTAAAA
>CAXTXB010000325.1:3553-6950 GCA_964247965.1 uncultured Dictyobacter sp.
AGGTAGAGCAACCTGCGGTTGGAATGTAAATCCTATGGGTGGGTATGGCGAAAAATTTTTTAAAAAACAAAAAAAGTATAGAGCAGCGTAGAAAATGTAGAACAATCCAAATGAGTAGTAATAAAAAATAGGAGGTAGGACACCTGTCTCTGGGTCTGAGAGATCTGTAACATAGCCCATGGGTCATCGTAATATATATAGTGATGATATAATGGCATAAAAAGGTATTTTATTGTCTACAGAGTTCAAAATCTGTTTTTATAAAGGGCGTAGTAAAATCGTAAAAACCAATCCAGTGCCGAGCATGAGGAGAACGCGCTAGTATGCAACTGCTTGGAAGAATCATGGGTGATCCCAATAAAAAAGAAATCAGGGCTATTGAGCCGATCATTGCGAAAATTAATGCATTTGAGCCAGGCTTGCAGAAGTTGAGCGACGAGGAGTTGGCGGCTAAGACGACTGAGTTTCGTGCGCAGCTCGCTCTTCATCTCAAAGGGGGGGTGGTGCTTGAGCAGGAACTAGTCGAGCTCTTTCGCGAAGCCTTCCAGCAGGTTGAGCCGCTAGCTTCTAAGTTCACAGATGCCCAACTGCATGCTGCGATCGTTGAGTTCCGCCAGAAGGTCGATCGAAACGAGCCGGAGGTAGCGCTCAAAGAACATCTGCGTGATACTCTTTCAGAGTGCTTTGAGCAGGCCTATACAAAGCTCTCTCCCTCGCTGAATGCGTTCCGCGTGACAGCAGCCATGGAGCTGGCTGAAGAGCGCGAGGAGTGGCCCCAGGACGCGGAAGATCCTGAGCAGGCAAGTATCGCGCTGCTCTCTGAGGTTGAGCCAGCCCTTAAAGAGATGGAGGGTGATGATCTTTCCGAGGCCTTTGATGAGTCCTGGCCCCACTTCGAGTCCGCCCTTGAAACCTCTAGAAACGAGGGAGAAGGCGGCGATCAACGTTTGGAGCAGCTTTTTGCCAGGATCTTGCAGCATGTCCAGGAGGAACTCATAGCGCTCAAGGCCGACGCAATGGATGCACTCATTCCCGACATGCTCAAGCGTTATAAGCAAGGCAAGACGCTGGATGATCTGCTGCCGGAGGCCTTCGCCGTTGTACGCGAGGCTGGTTGGCGCAAGATCAAGATGCGCCACTACGATGTGCAGTTGATCGGCGGCTACGTTCTACATCAGGGGAAGATTGCCGAAATGGGTACTGGCGAGGGCAAAACGTTGGTTGCTACCGCGCCTATCTATCTCAATGCGCTGAGTGGGAAGGGTGTGCATTTAGTAACGGTCAATGACTATCTTGCTCGCCGCGACGCCGAGTGGATGGGTCAGATCTATACATTCCTGGGCCTGACGGTTGGTGTCTTGATCAACGCCGTCGATGCACAATCTCCCGAGCGCCGGGCTGCCTACGAGGCTGATATTACATATGGAACCAACAACGAGTTCGGTTTCGATTATCTGCGCGATAACATGGTCGCTTCACTCGATCAACTGGTACAGCGTGAACTGAACTTCGCGATTGTAGACGAGGTTGATAATATTCTGATTGATGAGGCTCGTACACCTCTGATCATTTCTGGTCAAGGCCAGGAGTCCACCGATACATATGCGCAGTTTGCGGGCTGGTCTAAGAAGCTGAAGCCAGAGGATGACTATACCGTTGAAGAGAAGACCCGTGCCGTGATGCTTACCGAGTCGGGCATCGAGAAGATCGAGCAACTGGCCGGTGTGGAAAACATTTATGATGAGGCCAACCTGGACCTGACGCGCTACATGGAGAATGCCATCAAGGCTCAGGTAATCTTTAAGCGCGATAAAGACTACATCGTGAAGGATGGCGAGGTCATTATCGTCGATGAGTTTACCGGCCGTCAGATGCCGGGACGCCGCTATAGTGAGGGCTTGCATCAGGCGATTGAGGCCAAAGAAGGCGTAAAGGTTCAGCGTGAGAATCATACTCTGGCTACAATTACCTTTCAGAACTTTTTCCGCCTCTACAACAAACTAGCTGGTATGACGGGCACCGCCCTGACCGAGGCGGAAGAGTTCAATAAGATCTATAAACTGGATGTGATTGTGATTCCAACTCACAAGCCAAGAGTTCGCCAGGACCTCCCAGACCTGATTTATCGTACGCAGGATGCAAAATTCAAGGCGGTCGTTGATGAGATTAAAGAGCGTTATGAAGAACGCCAACCAGTTCTCGTTGGTACAACTTCCGTGGAGATTTCTGAGCATCTCTCTTACCTGCTTGAGATGCAAGGTGTGCCACACAATGTCCTCAATGCCAAATATCATGAGCGAGAGGCTCAGATTGTAGCCCAGGCCGGTCGCAGCGGGGCTATCACCATTGCTACCAATATGGCCGGTCGTGGAACCGACATTTTGCTGGGTGGCAATCCTGGTGGCTACTTTGATAGTATCTTGCGTAAGCATGCTGAGCATGTCGACTATATCCGCGAGATGCCCAGCCGCAATGACGATGACCGCGCCGAAAAAGAAGAGGCAATCCGAGATTATATCGCGAACATGACTGAAGCTGAGAAAGACGAGCTATTGCAAGAAAAAGTACGCGAATGTGAGGCGGACCATGACCTGGTCGTCGAATTAGGAGGCCTGCACATCATTGGTACCGAGCGCCACGAATCGCGCCGTATAGACAATCAGCTTCGTGGCCGCTCCGGCCGTCAGGGCGACCCTGGCTCCACGCGTTTCTTCCTGGCCCTGGATGACGAACTGATGCGCCGCTTCGCCGCCGACCGCGTGGCTGGTATCATGGAACGGGTGGGGATGGAAGAGGACATGCCCCTCGAAAGCAAGCTGGTCTCGCGCTTCATCGAGAGCGCCCAGACGCGTGTCGAGGGCTACAACTTCGATATTCGTAAAAACGTGGTCGAATATGATGACGTTATAGCGAAGCAGCGCGAGGTTATCTACGCCGATCGCCGCTCGGTCCTTGAGCATGGGGATATGCATGAGCGCATCGTAACCATGATGCGCAATGAGGTTGCCCGTGTGGTCGATGCTTGCATCCCTGGCACGATGGTGACCGAAGAGGAGCAACTGGAAACCCTCTTTAAGACCCTGGAGGTCTGGCTGGATATTCCCGAAGACATGGTGCCAGAGAATATCCACGCAGCCCGCCGCGATGCCATAAAGAAAGAACTGGTAGACCTGGTTGTCAACTACTATGAGCAGCGTGGAGAGGAGCTCAAGGTACAGGTGAACGAACAGGGAGCAATCGGTTTCGACCCACTGCGCGAGTTCGAGCGCTCCTACCTGCTACAGGTCGTGGATCGTCTGTGGATGGACCACATTGATGCCCTCGATGTGATGCGTGCCGGTATCGGCTTCCGCTCAATCGGCCAGCGCGATCCTCTCGTAGAGTTCAAAAACGAAGC
>CAXTXB010000326.1:0-6950 GCA_964247965.1 uncultured Dictyobacter sp.
TTTAGTACTTTGGTGCGTGAGACACGTCTGAGTGTAGATCAGCTTGTGTTTCCTATGTTTGTTGCTGAAGGAATTACAGAGCCGCATGAGATTGCTTCAATGCCGGGCATCATGCAATGGCCGCTAGAGCATCTGGGGCGCGAGGTAGAACGTATCACCAGTCTGGGCATCCCTTCCGTCTTACTCTTTGGTATCCCAAATGAGAAGGATGAAGTCGGCTCACAGGCTTATGCGGATGAGGGTATCATTCAGCAAGCGATTCGGCGTCTAAAGGCCGAGACGCCAGAAACTCTGGTTATCACCGATGTTTGCTTGTGTGAGTATACCAGCCATGGTCATTGTGGCGTCATTTATAATGGGAATGTCCAGAACGATGAGTCGCTTGAACTGCTCTCACGTATGGCGCTTTCGCATACTGAAGCCGGTGCGGACATCGTGGCTCCTTCAGATATGATGGATGGCCGCGTGGGAGCGATTCGTCACACATTAGACGAGCACGGCTTTAATCAAACACCTATCATGGCATACTCTGCAAAGTTCGCCTCGGGCTTCTATGGTCCTTTCCGCGAAGCCGCTGGCTCTACACCCCAATTTGGCGACCGCCGCTCATACCAGATGGACCCTGCTAACGTCCGTGAGGCGCTGCGCGAAGTCGATTTAGATATCGAAGAGGGAGCCGATGTCGTCATGGTAAAGCCCGCGCTCGCCTACATGGATGTCATCCGCCAGGTACGCGATCACTGTGATCTCCCCATCGCAGCCTACAATGTAAGCGGAGAATATTCAATGGTCAAAGCCGCCGCCCAGCATGGCTGGATCGATGAGCAGCGTATCGTTATGGAGATGCTCACCGGCATGAGACGCGCAGGAGCGGATATCATTATTACGTACTTTGCGCCTCAGGTCGCGCAGTGGCTACAAGCATAGAGCTATCTCGTGATGACTCATCCCGAGCGGGTAATCCGCCCCGCCAGAAAGCGGCATAGCCCTGCGAAAAACAGTGCTTTACTTGCCTCGCCCATCATCGCTGCCACGAGGCCGATAATCAACCCCATCATAAGTCCAATTCGACCAGCCGGGTGGCGCATCATTTGTTTGAGTGTTTGCATATCTGCTTGCCCTCTCCAATGATAAATAGCCTGAACTTTGGTTTAATTAGCAACTCTTCTAACACGAACAGTATTCAAAATCTATGGTAGCCCAGTAGCCCAGTAGCACAGTAGCACATGTGAGCTATCACTGTCCAGCGTAGAGACAAACGTAGAATTGCAAAGAAACGCAAACATTTTCGGGTTTGTGAGAAGGGGCAACTCAATCATCCAGGGCAAAAAATGAGAAAAAGGAACTTTCCTCAATTTCTGTTACCATCACCAGGGTTGCTGCGTCTATTTCTGTTATAAGGCTCCTGAAAAAGTTCTCTAAGGAATTTCTAAGGGAGCTATCAGTTTTTCTAAGGGTATGTTAAAAAATGTTTTGGTTGTTTTAAAAAGTATTAAAAAGAGAGAAGTGTTGTGTAATGGTTGGGATGAACGAACTCAATCGCACGTATCTGCCGATCAATTCATATGGGGTCATTGGTGATTGCCACTCAGCAGTACTTGTATCGCCAGATGGGTCAGTGGACTGGGGCTGTCTACCAGACTTTGATAGCCCGGCCATCTTTTGTCGTTTATTAGACGCGGAACGTGGTGGATACTTTCAAATTGCGCCGGCGGGGGGGAATATACCGGGCTCACAGCGGTACCTGCGTGGCAGTAATGTATTGCAAACTCGTTTCGCAAGTATTGCCGGTGAAGTAGTGCTTACCGATTTTATGCCAGTCGAGACATTAAGTGCCTGGCCATATAGAGGCATGAATAACAATACCTGGACGCGTGAAGATGGCTCATGCCACTGCCTGGTTCGCATTATAGAATGTGTTCATGGTGAAATGTTGGTAACGATGAACCTGAAGGTAAGTCCAAACTATGCTGGCTCATCAAATGAAGAGGTTTCATTAGCATCGGATAATGTGGGAGCCTTAATCTCTGATGGTCGACAACATGTTGCTTTAGCCATTGTTGGAGCGAACCTGCTTCCATCATTTTCAATGCAAGTGACACAAGATCCAGAGGAACTGCATGCAACAGTTTCGGCTCAAGTCACACTGCGCGAGGGAGAACGTCTCCTTTTCGCCGTAGGAATGGGACGCACAGTATCTGCGGCACGTCGATTGGTACAAAAGGAACTGCACGAGCGCAACTTTGATGCCGAACTGGCGCTTACGCTGCATGCCTGGCGCAAATGGATTGCGGGCTGCAACTATCGTGGAATGTATGAAGAGTGGGTAGAGCGTAGCGCCCTGACCTTGAAGCTCATGACCTATGCACCCACAGGAGCAATTGTAGCGGCTCCAACCGCCTCGCTGCCTGAGAATCTGGGTGGTGTACGCAACTGGGATTATCGTTTTACCTGGTTACGAGATGCCACCTTTACGCTCTATGCCTTCAACGTCCTGGGCTTTACAGAAGAGGCGCGCGCCTTCACGCATTGGCTGCGCCGTCTCTCTTATGCCAATGGCGAGGATCTTCAGATTATGTACGGCATTCGCGGTGAACGTGAGCTGACGGAAATGGAACTGGCGCATTTAAGTGGCTACGAGGGCTCGCGTCCAGTGCGTATCGGGAATGGAGCGGCTGACCAGAAACAGATGGACGTGTTCGGCGAAGTGCTGGATTGTATCCATATGTATCGCCGCCAGGGGGGCTTTGAACGGTATGGCGAGACTCTGGATGGGCCACTCTGGTCAATGATGCGTGTGCTGGTCGAGCATGTGTGTGCCCACTGGCATGAGCCCGATAGCGGAATCTGGGAAGTGCGTGGCGACCTGCGCCACTTTGTCTACTCCAAAGCTATGTGCTGGGTTGCCCTGGACCGCGGTATTCGCGCAGCGCAACAACTTGGCCTGGAGGCTGATCTTCCGCGCTGGATGCTTGTACGCGATCAGATCCGAGCTGATATCCTCTCTCGTGGATACAATACAAGCATTGGCGCTTTCACCCAATCTTACGATAGTACCGCGTTGGATGCCTCAAATCTACTGCTTCCTTTGATCGGCTTTATTGCCCCTGATGATCCGCGCATGTGCTCAACAGTGAGTCGCACCATCGAGCATCTGACCGACGAACATGGCTTTGTGTATCGATATCTCTCTGATGATGGTCTGGAAGGGCATGAAGGTACGTTTGCCATTTGTACATTCTGGTTGGTTGACAACCTTGCCATGCAGGGTCGTGTGACAGAGGCGCGTGCTCTGTTTGAACGCTTGCTCTCTTACGCAGGACGCCTTGGCCTCTTCTCCGAAGAGATCGATTCGCAGACCAGTAGAGCCTTGGGCAACTATCCACAGGCCTTCACCCATATCGCCTTGATTAATAGTGCCAACAACCTGAAAAAAGCTGAGATTCGTACGGCAGAACATCATACAGAGCCGCTTGTCGCCGCGATAAGCTTGCAGCATCAAATATAAATACTATAATTATTATCTCGCAATTATTCTTTTGCTCGGACCGTGAATGAACCAATTCACGATCCGAGTTTTTAATAGGAAGTGCGACTTAATGATGTAGAATCATCTTTCGTCGCTTAAAATGATAGCAAACATAGGAATGATAGCAAATGTAGAAAGGATTCTTTTTCCTATCATCATACGTGTACTTCTCGCACTGGTACTAGTCAGCATAATGTTGATGGGCGCAGTAGGATGCTCATCAGCAACACATTCGGATGTTCTTGCTCCCACTGCCCGACCCTCTCTGACTCCTTCACCTCTTCAAGTGCCACATGTTGGTAAGGTTGCACCCGACTTTGCTCTCGATACCCTGGATGGATCAAGCAAAGTCCATCTTAGCGACTTTCGTGGCAAGGCTGTGCTGCTATCAGATCACGAATATACCTGTTGCATATTTTATTAATCGTCAGCATATTATTCGCTCGATACTATCAAGATCACTTGATGATACGACACTAGGTAGGGCAGCAGAGAATGTAGAAAAGTAGTAGAACTGGCTATCTTCCCTGTCATCAAGAAAGGTATCATCAAATTTCTTAGAATGTATCAGATTCCCTCTATTGTGTTAGCTGACAAGCCAACACAGTAGTTTTCGCTGTATAATGTTTTAATAAATGCTGTTTAGCTAGCCTTGTGAAGCTAGTGATGATAGATCGGCTTTGCTAGCTGCATTTTAATATTATAGATTTAGGAATATGGAGTAAGGGCATGGAATCATCTTTAGTTCATTACCCGAGCGCGAGCCTCAAGCCGCATCGCAATGAGAGCTTGCTTGGTGGGCACCTGTGGATTTTTTCTGGAGCTTTGCAACAACCACCTCACTGGATAGAGGCAGGTGGTCTTGTCGATGTAAAGTCTGCCACCGGTCAATTTGTGGCTCGTGGGTACTATAACTCTCAGACGGATATCGCGATTCGGATCTTGACGCATGATTTAGAAGAAATTATTGACACAGAATTCTTGCGTCGCCGTATTCGTCATGCTGCAGAGCTGCGCCGGGTCTTTGATCCAGAACAAACAAATGCCTATCGCCTCATTAATTCAGAAGGAGACGGCCTACCCGGGCTGATTGTGGATCGTTACGCAGATATCCTTGTCGTCCAGATTCACACGGCAGGTATGGAGCAGCTACGTCCTCAGCTTATCGAAGCCCTTATGCAAGAGACGGGAGCACAGGGCATCCTGTTGCGCAACGATAGTCAGTCGCGCCGTCGCGAAGGGCTGGAGACGGAAGAGCCTGTAGTTGCGGCAGGTGAGGTTCCTCCACAGGTAACAGTGCGAGAAAATGGCGTGCAGTTCGGCGTCGATCTCTGGCAGGGACAGAAAACAGGCCTTTTTCTAGATCAGCGTGATAAGCGCGCTGCCCTGAGTAAATATGTCTCTGGTGGCAAACGTGTTCTCAACTGCTTCAGTTACACCGGCGGCTTTTCCATTAATGCCGCGCTTACAAGCTCCGAAACCCGTGTGACAAGTGTTGATGCCTCGACTCTGGCTATAGAGGCAGCGCACCAGAATTTTGTGCTCAACAATCTCGATCCAGAACTACATCAATTTGTTATTGCTGACGTGTTTGATTATCTGGAAGAGATGTATAGCGCCGGCGAGCTCTTCGACGTCGTCGTGCTTGATCCACCTGCCTTCGCAAAATCCCAGGGTGCGCGTACTCAGGCGCTAAAAGCCTATCGCCGCCTGAATACTCTAGGTATGCAAGTATTGAGACCGGGCGGTATCTTATTAACCTGCTCTTGTTCCGGTACTGTGAGCATGGATGATCTATTGGGAGCGCTCTCATCAAGCTCACAACGCCTTCACCGTACCGTTCAACTACTAGAAACATACACCCACGGTGTTGATCATCCCATCAACCTGGCAATGCCAGAAACATCTTACCTGAAGGCTGTCTTCTGTTGTGTGAGGTAATTCTTCTATCAAAAGAGAGAAGCAACATAGAAGATGAAAGGAGAGAAGAGTTGCCGTAGCTCGTAGTAGTTGTTTATTTCTCCATCCGTCTGGCCCTATACGTCTAACTGAAGTCTTACTATTGTTAGCTTATGATATGATATAGGACTAGTACCTTGCTTGGTGATGCTCTAGAAGAACTCGGATATAGCAATGGTAGACATTGTATATTCCCAAGAGAAGGAAAAGATAGCTAGAAAGGTGAGAGAGTATGCAATTTTCTGGCACCCAAACTATTTCAGCCCCGATTGAGAAAGTATGGGCGTATTTGCTTGATGTCAATAAAGTAGCAGCATGTGCTCCAGGTTTTCAGAGTCTGGAAGAGCTAGGCCCTGAGCATTGGAAGGCTTTGATCTCTATTGGCGTTGGGCCGGTAAAGGCAAAGTTCACCCTGGATGTGACGCGTCCTGAGATGCATGAACCTGAACTTATGGTTGTGAAAGCACGGGGCAAAGCTCCTGGTAGTGCAGTAGAGCTGTCGGGGAAGATGAATTTGTCAAGTGATGATGGCATGCAAACACGTATGGATTGGAATGCGGATGTAACGGTAAGCGGTACTCTGGCTAGCATTGGAGGCCGCCTCATGAATAGTACGGCAGAGAAACTCACTGGTCAGTTCTTCACTTGCTTACAGACAAATTTGCAAGTTCCAGCGGATGTAGAAAATTAAACGGAAATACATAAATAAAAAGGGAAGGCATAGTAAAAACACTGTACCCTCCCTCTAGTAAAAATGGAACTAACCCTAAGCTTTTTCGATTGCCTTTTCTAGATTTTTGAAGAAGCTGCTCAAAGAATTTTTTACGATGCCCTGACCAAGAGGATTGTTAGCAATAGAAACAGGGCCGTCGAGGTCTGCATTTGCATTGTAACTCAACAGAGCGCCGTCGGCCTCATCGGCAATGTTGACCTCGCCGAGTGCATTGACAGAGCCACCCTTGCCCTGCCGTACCACCTGCATCTCAAGATAATTTGGCTCCTGGCGACGCGGGATATTGATCACGATTTCGTATGGGCCACGCAGACCAGGTAGTGGAGTAGTAAGGTCTACTTGAATGCTGCTTGGGCTAACATACGAGACCGAGCTGCTTCCCGGAATAGATGATTTTAGTATTTCTGGATTAAGAATAGCATTAAAAACTTGAGCACTAGATGCTTTAAATTTGTGTGTTCCGTTAAGTTTCATTTAAAAAATCCTTCCTCTATCTCGCTAAAAATATGAACGCTTCTCTAGATCATAGAATCGGCATATATATATGCCGCCATCAATCTCTATGATCAGGGACCATTGTATAGGTTTCGTATAAGACTTTCAAGTGTCTGACTACAGAAGGACCAAATTTCCTACTGTTGTGCCTTGTATAGAAGCTACTATCCTCTTTGAGCGTGTTTGATTCCCGTCGTTTCCGCCTTCCTGCGCTCCGCGAGTTCACAGCCTCGC
>CAXTXB010000327.1:0-5901 GCA_964247965.1 uncultured Dictyobacter sp.
CCTTTTCGAGGCGCGCAGCCGTAATAAGTTGGAGTCAATGTCCCTTGCGGTTGTCTTGGTACCTGGCCTTTGAAGCGGAGGGAGTACTCCGATCCGCTTGATTGCGGCGTGACCGCAAGGGATTGTCGCGACGCGCAGTGAGCCGGTCACCCACCAAAAGAAGTAGGTCGTCCAGTATGTACATATAAATAAATAAATGTTGATTTGCTCAACACGTTAGCGCACAGGGTATCTTTCCCTTCTACAGAAAGGCATCCCGAATTTCTTATAGTTGTTATGGATAAGCCCCGGAAGTCACCATCTTCGCAGGAGAGATATTGGGGAGAAAAACGGTTTCAGGTGGATGGTGCTATTTGTGATAGTATTAAGTGATGGAGGCTTGTGGCTTTTACAGATATAAGAACTTTCTCTGCTACATTGGAGAGTAACTACTATGAGCGCTGAAGCTTTTGAAGATCTGCGCCGTGGAGTGCGCGAGCTGTGTCAGCAGTTTCCCAATAGCTACTGGCGCGAGCTGGATCAGCAGCGGGCGTATCCTGAGGCGTTTGTGCAGGCGATGACGAAGGCAGGATACCTGGGCGCTTTGATTCCTGAGGAGTATGGAGGGCTGGGGATGAGCGTGGTGGAGGCTTCGATTATTCTGGAGGAGATCAACCGCTCGGGTGGCAATGCGGGTCCTTATCATGCGCAGGTGTATACGATGGGGACGCTGCTACGGCACGGTTCGGAGGCGCAAAAGCGGGCGTATCTGCCACAGATTGCCAGCGGGGAGCTGCGGCTGCAGGCATTCGGTGTAACTGAGCCGGAGGCGGGTACCGATACGACGAGCATCACGACGACTGCCACGCGGCAGGGCGACCGCTACGTCGTCAATGGGCACAAGATCTATATTTCCCGTGTCCAGCACTCCGACCTGATGATCCTGCTGGCCCGGACCACGCCGCTCGAACAGGTCAAGAAGAAATCTCACGGCCTCTCGGTCTTCCTCGTCGATCTACGCACGGCGATTGGGCATGGGCTCACGCTCAAGCCGATCAAGGTGATGATGAATAACGAGACCAACGAGTTATATTTTGATCATGTCGAGGTCCCGGCCGAAAATCTGATTGGGGTAGAGGGAGAGGGCTTCCGCTACATTCTGGATGGCATGAACGCCGAGCGAATCTTGATCGCCGCCGAGTGCATCGGAGATGGACGCTGGTTCGTTGAGCAGGCAAGCCAGCGGGCGAAAGATCGTCGCGTCTTTGGCCGCCCGATCGGCCAGAATCAGGGTGTCCAGTTTCCGATCGCGCAGGCCCATATCCACGTCGAGTCGGCCGACTTGATGCGCCTGCATGCCGCCGACCTGTTTGATCATGGGGAAGACTGCGGGGCCGAGGCAAATATGGCAAAGATGCTCGCCGCCGACGCCTCCTGGGAAGCTGCGAATGTGGCCTTGCAGACCTTTGGCGGCTATGGCGTCACTGTCGATTATGATATTGAACGTAAATTCCGCGAGACCCGGCTCTACCAGATCGCGCCGATCTCTACAAACTTGATTCTGTCCTATATCGCCGAGCACGTGCTTGGTCTGCCGAGGTCATTCTGATGCTGCCACTTGCCGGAATCATGGTTGTCGCGCTGGAGCAGGCCGTTGCCGCTCCGTTTGCCACGCGCCAATTGGCTGATCTAGGGGCGCGCGTGGTCAAGATCGAGCGTCCAGAAAGTGGAGACTTTGCGCGCGGCTACGACGAGAAGGTGCGAGGGATGTCAAGCTACTTCGCCTGGCTCAACCGTTCGAAGGAGAGTTTGAGCCTGAATCTCAAACATCCCGAGGCTAGTCAGATTATTTCTAAGCTGTTGGAAGGGGCCGACGTGTTCGTCCAGAATCTCTCTCCGGGTGCGGTAGAGCGCATGGGCTTGGGATCAGAAGCGCTCACCCGTCACTATCCACGCCTCATCATATGCAATATCTCTGGCTACGGCTCTACCGGACCATACCGCGACAAGAAAGCGTACGATCTGCTCGTCCAATGCGAAACCGGCCTCGTCTCCATAACCGGCACGCCCGAAACCCCCTCCAAAGCTGGGATCTCAATCGCAGATATCTCCGCCGGCATGTACGCCTACAGTGGAATTCTCACCGCGCTCTACCAGCGCGAGCGAACGGGCAAGGGAACAACGCTTGAAGTCTCACTCTTCGAGTCGCTCGGCGAGTGGATGGGTGCGCCCGCCTACTTTACAGCGTACGGAGGAGCTTCACCCCTGCGTACTGGCGCAAGCCATGCCACCATCGCCCCCTATGGACCCTTCCCTATCAGAGACGGCAAGCGGGTCAACCTCGGCATCCAGAATGAGCGCGAGTGGACAAAGTTCTGCACAATTGTGCTGGAGCAGCCCGAGCTTGCGCATGACGCACGCTTCGAGAACAACAGCAAGCGGGTGGCGAATCGTGAAGCATTGTACGCAACGATCAATGCCGTATTTAGCCAGTTGACCAGCGAGCAGGTCATTGCGCGGCTGGACCAGGCGCAGATCGCGAACGCCCATTTGAACTCCATGCAAGAGTTCTGGGATCATCCACAACTAGAGGCCCGCCAGAGGTGGCGGGAGGTCGATTCTCCCGCCGGAACGCTTAGAGCCCTGCGCCCGCCAGTGACCATGGACGATGTTGAGCCGCGAATGGATCGCATTCCGGCCGTGGGCGAGCACACCGAACAGATTCTCCGTTCCCTGCATTATACCGATGAAAAGATCGATCAACTGCGGGCTGAGAAAGCCATTTAGGGGTGATATGCTTGACATGAAGTGCAAGGTGTAGCTCTTCCACCACAAGCTATCCATGCTGAAAGATCATGGCGCAGAAATAGCTGCCCTGGATGTAACAAATGCGAACGAGCTGCATTTCTAAGAGAAAGGAAGGAAACAACATATATGTCCAAAGTGTTTATAACCGGCTCAACTGATGGTCTCGGCCTTATGGCAGCTCAACTCCTGGTGAAACAAGGGCATGCTGTGGTGTTGCATGCGCGTAACGATGAGCGGGCTGCTGGAGCACAGGCAGCGCTACCCGAAGCGGAAGCAGTGGTCGTCGGGGATCTGGCAAGCATCGCGGCAACGAAGCATATCGCCGAACAGGTGAACGCGTTGGGTACCTTCGATGCGGTTATTCATAATGCCGGTGTTGGCTATCGTGAGCCTCGAATAGAAACGGTGGATGGTCTGGAGCATGTGTTTGCTATCAATGTCCTTGCTCCCTATATTCTGACTGCTCTGATAACAAGGCCGGAGCGCCTGATCTACTTGAGTTCAGGAATGCATCGTGGTGGCCATCCCGACTTCGAAGATCTGCAATGGACGCGTCGTCGCTGGAATGGTGCTCAGGCATATTCCGATTCCAAGCTCTTTGATGCCGTCTTATCTACGGCTATCGCTCGACGATGGACCAACGTTTACTCTAATGTCGTTGGACCAGGCTGGGTGCCTACCAAAATGGGGGGACCAGGCGCTCCCGACGATATGGCACAAGCTACAGTGACACAAGTGTGGTTGGCGACGAGCAACGAGCCCGCCGTCCGTGTGTCCGGTAAATTCTTTTATCATAAGAAGCTAAGCGAGACACATCCGGCTGTTCACGACATAAAAATACAAGATCAGCTTCTTGCTGCATGTGAATCGCTCAGTGGCGTCCATCTCTCTTAGAGCTTATCCGAAAACCTATCAGGGACCTCTTCAATCCAGAGCTAAAACAGGTCTTATACTAAATGTTCAAACTACATAATCACCCAGGTATAGTAGATATGTTGACATGATTTATTAACATGAGCGACATAGAAATATAGTGAAAGCAAGAGAGGTAAATATGGCTCTAAAAGAGGGATGGCGAGGACGCTTCTTTGAAGATTTTGAGCTTGGCGATGTGTACCAGCATCCGTTGGGGCGGACGGTGACGACGACGGACAATATATGGTTTACTTTGTTGACGCAGAACACCGCCCCGATCCACTTCGATCATCACTACGCGGCACAGACCGAGTTTGGGAAGCCGCTGGTTGACTCGACCTTCACGCTCGCACTGGTGACGGGACAGAGTGTAACCGACATCTCGCAGAACGTCTTTGCCAACCTGAGCTGGGACGAGGTGCGGCTCCCCAATCCGGTCTTTGAGGGCGACACAATCTACTCACAGAGCGAAGTACTGGAGAAGCGGGAGTCGAAGTCGCGTCCGAACATTGGCATTGTCACGGTGAAAACGAGCGGGTATAATCAGGACGGGAAGATCGTCATCACCTTCAAGCGCACAATTATGGTCTATAAGCGAGGTCAGGGGCCGCAGATCGTCCGCCTGACACCAGGAGAAGCGCAATGAGTACGACGAGCAAGATAAGTATGAAAACGACGCCAACAATAGGAGTAACTGAAGAGCTTGCAAGCTTCCTGGCCGGTCTCCGCTATGAACAACTTCCTCTTCCAGTCGTCGAGCGAACCAAAGAGCTCTTTTTGGATTGGATTGCCTCCGCCCTTGCTGGTCGCAACGCCAGGCCCATCCTTGCCCTGGAGCAGTTTGCGTCAACGATGGGACCCCAGGATGGCCCGAGCGAGATTCTCGTCTCGCGCCGCCGCAGCTCACCCCTCTTCGCCGCCCTCGTCAACGCCGCCGCCTCCCACGTCGTAGAGCAGGACGACGTACACAACGGTGCCGTCTTCCATCCCGCCACCGTCGTCTTCCCAGCCGTCCTCGCCGCCGCCCAACAGACCAGCGCTTCCGGAAAAGACCTGATCGCCGCCGCAGTCGTAGGATACGAGGCAGGCATTCGCATCGGAGCCTTTCTAGGCCGCACCCACTACCAGGTCTTCCACACCACCGGAACAGCCGGAACGCTCGCCGCCGCTGCCGCCGTAGCCCACATTCTCGGCTCCGACCCATCCATCATGCTCCATACGCTCGGTTCAGCCGGAACACAGGCCGCCGGTCTCTGGGAGTTCTTGCGCGATGGCGCGGACTCCAAGCAGCTCCACACAGCCAAAGCCGCCGCCGACGGGCTCCTCGCCGCCTATCTCGCCCGCGACGGCTTTACCGGGGCAAAACGCATACTGGAGGGCGAGCGGGGCATAGCCGCCGGCATGTCGAGGGACGCCGATTCCAGCAAACTCGTCTCCGGCCTGGGCGAGTGTTGGACGCTCTTAGAAACCTCCTTCAAGTTCCACGCATCTTGCCGCCACACCCATCCCGCCGCCGACGCCCTGCTCACCGCCATGCAGGAACACAATCTAAGTGCCAATCAGATCAAACACGTATACGTACACGTCTATCAGGCCGCCATCGATGTTCTGGGACCAGTTACCGACCCTCAGACAGTGCACCAGGCCAAATTCTCAATGGGCTTTGTACTCGCCCTGATCGCCCTGTATGGACACGCAGGCGTCACGGACTTTACCGGTGAGGCTTTGCAGAATCCGCAGATCCGTCAGTTTCTCGACCGCGTTGAAATGATCATGGACCCGGAGATCGAGGCCGCCTACCCTCAACGCTGGATCAGGTTGGTGGAGGTTGAGACTATTGATGGACGCCATTTTACCTCCCGCGTCGATGTTCCCAGGGGTGATCCCGAGAATACTTTGAGCCGGGCTGAGATCGAGGATAAAGCTCGCCAGCTAGCGGCCTATCAGCAGGGAGCAGCGCCCGAAGAGATGAATCGGGTGATTGCCCGCGTATGGGCGCTTGATCAGCAGCCAGATGTGCGTGACTTGTTACACCCAAACTGTCTATAATATTGGGGGGCACTCAGGAACTAAAGATTGGAGCCCCTGCTTCGCAGAGGGACACAATGGAGTTTGACAGAACAGTAGTAGTGCTCTGGCACACCTCATGTAGCCGGCGCCCACCCCAGCGCGGAGCCCCGGGGGGCGGCCACCCCACCC